>NZ_QPGN01000002.1:0-502872 GCF_003335205.1 Brachybacterium sp. JB7
CACCCTGCTGGTTCGCGCGGGCGAGGCCTGGGCGGAATCCGCCGGGGTGACCTCGGGCGCGCTGTGGGGCGGCGCGCTCACCGCCGCCGGCGGCGTCTTCGCGGATGACGCCGGCTGCACGGCGCGCACGGTCGTCGACGCGCTCGACGCGGGCATCGCCGCGGTGCTGCGCCTGGGCGGCGCGAAGGTCGGCGACAAGACCATGGTCGATGCCCTGGTCCCCTTCCGTGCACGCCTGTCCGAGGCCTTCACGGGGGACAATGCCTCCGAGGCGATCATCGAGGCCGCCGCCACGGCCCGCGAGGCGGCCGATGCGACCGCCGACATCACCGCGACCCTCGGCCGCGCCCGCGTGCTCGGCGACAAGTCGCTGGGCACCCCCGATCCCGGCGCGATCTCCTTCTCGATCCTCATGACGGAGCTCGGCCTGCACCTCGGCTGACCGCCTCGCCCCCTGGCCGCCCGGCCACCTCGCCTCCCTGACCATCCACCTGACCACCAGATCCCCGGGCCCGGCATCCCCCGTGGACCCGGCCTCCCACCCGACCCGTTCCCAAGGAGCACCTCTCATGGCACTGAAGATCATCGTCGGCGGCGACAACGCCGGCTACGGCTACAAGGAAGAGTTCAAGGCCCTGCTCGAGGCCGACGACCGCGTCGAGTCCGTCGTCGACGTGGGCGTCGGATCGGCAGATGACGGCACCTACTACCCGAACGTCGCGGTCGCCGCCGCGGAGAAGGTCGCCGCCGGCGAGGCCGACCGGGCGCTGCTGATCTGCGGCACCGGCCTCGGCGTCGCGATCGCCGCGAACAAGGTCTCCGGCATCCGCGCCGTCACCGCGCACGACCTCTACTCCGTGCAGCGCTCGGTGCTGTCCAACAACGCGCAGGTGCTGTGCATGGGTCAGCGCGTGATCGGTCTGCAGGCCGCCCAGGAGCTGATCAAGGTGTGGCTGGACCTCGAGTTCGATCCCGAGTCCTCCTCCGCCGCGAAGGTCGACGCGATCTGCGCCTACGACGGCTCCCTCGAGCAGGCCTGACCGCCGCACGCCCCGCCTCAGCCCAGGCCTCGCCCTCCCGCTGGCCTTCGCCTTGACGCATACTCGCCTCACCTGACCCGGAAGGACCCCGCATGAGCACCCTGTGGATCGGCACCAGCTGGAAGATGACCAAGACGCTCGACGAGGCACGCGCCTGGTCGGAGGGCCTGCGCGAGGCGCTCGGCGGCGACGCGGCGCAGGCACCGACGGGGGTGCAGCCCTTCGTGATCCCGTCGTTCACCGCGACCACCACCGTGCGCGGAATCCTCGGCGAGGACTCGCCGGTGCTGCTCGGCGTGCAGAACGCGCACTGGGAGGATGCCGGCGCCTGGACCGGCGAGGTATCCGTGCCCCAGGCGAAGGACGCCGGTGCGCAGATCGTCGAGATCGGGCATTCCGAGCGTCGCGAGCACTTCGGCGAGACCGTGGAGACCACTCGTCTCAAGGTCGCCGCGGCCCTGCGCCACGGCCTGACCCCGTTGCTGTGCATCGGCGAGAGCGCCGACGTGAAGGAGGCCGGGGGCTCCAGCGAGTTCATCCTCGACCAGGCGCGCGGTGCGCTCGAGGGTCTGAGCGTCGAGGAGCTCTCGCGCGTCGTGATCGCCTACGAGCCGATCTGGGCGATCGGGGAGAAGGGCCGGCCCGCCACCGTCGAGGAGCTCGTCGAGCCCTTCGCCGCCCTGGGCGCGGAGTACACCGGGAAGGTCACCGGCCTGCTCTACGGCGGCTCCGTGAACCTCGACAACGCTGCAGGTCTGCTCGGGATCGAGCACGTCACCGGCCTGTTCGTCGGCCGTACCGCCTGGGAGCTCGACGGCTACCTCGAGCTGCTGCGCATCGCCGAGGCCCACACCGCCGCCTGAAGGGCCACTGCGCCGCTCGAGCTCGCTGCGCCCGTCGACGCCGCGCTGCCTGCTGAGGACCCGCGCCGCGCGCTGAGCGCGAACGTCCTGCACTGGGAGTGGGGCTGCCCGCGCTCCGAAGGGGGCGGGTAACCCCCAGGCGATGCACCGCCGCCCGCGATATCCTGGTTCATCCCACGAGAGAGCGGCGGGTGATCATGAGCGAGCAGGGCCGCACCCCGAGTGCCCAGCCGGCCAGGACCGGCATTCCCTCCTGGAACCCTGCCCAGCGCCCGCTGGTCGGCACGGTCCATGACCCTGCCTCACGGTCCGTCACCGTGCGTCGCCGGCGTGGCCGCTGGCTGACCGTCGGCGTGCCCACCGTCCTGGGCGGAACCTTCGGCATCACCAGTTTCATGGTGCTCGGCGTGAGCAGCCTGATCGGCGGCGCCGGCCTCCTGGCGCCCCTGCTGGCGGGGCTGGGGATCGGTGTCGTCGTCGGCGGAGGCACGGCCTTCCTCCTGCGCAACCGCAGCCATGCGCCGGCCCGGCTGAGCTCGGCCCGCACCGACATCCCTGCGGGCACCCTGCCGGTGCTCGAGAAGATGGTGAAGTCCACGAAGCACGAGCACCGCCGGCTCTCCCGGATGCGACGCGGCCGGCCCGACCCCCTGGTGAAACCGGTGCTCGACCGCGCCGAGCTGCTGCTGCAGCGGGTGAACGCCCTGGTGGGATCCCCGTCGCTGCAGTCCCGCCGCACCTCGGACGCCGACATGCTGATGCTCGAGGGGATCGCCGACCGCTACGTCCCCGAGCTGGTGCGCGCCCTCGAGGACACGGCCGGGTTCCTCGCCCCCGCCGCCGGCGAGGCGCGCGAGGAGGCGGTGGCGAACCTGAACAGCATCGATCGCCAGCTGGGCTCGCTCAGCGAGGAGCTGGATCGCATCGAGCGCGACGCCGTCGCCAGGGTCAGCCGTTCGCTCGACGTCCACTCCGAGTTCCTCCGGCTGCGCCTGCCGAATCAGGGAGGCGACCCGCTCGAGGGGCGCTGATCGCCGGGCGCGGGGCCGACGATCAGCTCTGCGCGGGGCCGTGCTCAACGGTAGCGAGCGAGCGCACCAGCACCGCGTCGAGGTGGTCGGTGAGCGCCTTCAGCGCCGCGTCATGGTGGTGCCGGCGCACCTTCGCCAGGATCTCTCCGTGCTCCTCGTACGCCTCGCGGGCGTCGAGCTGCATGGGTCCGCCTTCCCAGGTCTGCCGCATGCGGTGCGTGTGGGTGCGCAGACTCTCGAACATCTGGCCGAGGTAGCGGTTGTCCGCGTACTTGTAGAGGGTCTGGTGGAAGCCCCAGTCGGCCTGGAAGTGCTCGCGCACCAGCTCGTAGTCGACCTCGCCGGCGGCGTCGATACGGGCGATGATCTCGGCGTGCGCAGCATGCGCGGCCTCGAGGTCCGCCAGGAAGTCGTCCCAGTGCTCGAAGGCACGATCCAGCACGGCGATCTCGATGATCTTGCGGGCCTCGAGCAGCTCGGTGATCTGCTCGTCGTCGAGCATCGGGGCCACCACGTAGCCGCGCAGCGCCACGTACTCCACCAGTCCGGACCGCTCGAGCGACACCATCGCCTCCCGCACCGGGGTGGGGGAGACCTCGAGGTCACGAGCCAGTCCGTCGATGCTCAGACGGGAGCCCGGTGCCCAGCGCGATTCGAGCAGCCGCTGGAGCATGAGCTCCTCGACCTCGTCGCGCAGCACCTGTCGTCTGATGGCCATGAGGCGAGTCCTTTCGTGCGCAGATGCGCTGACCGGCGCCGCATTCCCACACGGACCGGCTATCCGTTTTCCCATAGGATACCCAGCCCTGATGCCGCCCGGCTGCGAACGGAGAAGTCAGGCAGGCCTCGCCGGCCGGCACCGCCAGCCCCTTGAGCCGCTGCGCCAGCGCATGAGTCGTGAATGCCTGGATGCCTGGATGCCTGGATGCGCCAGCTCTACTGGCCAGCGGACCCTCAAGCGCTCAGCCCGTCAGGCCTGCAGACCCTCAGATGCTCGCGAGCTCCACGGGCTGGCCGGTCCGCACGGACTCCTGGGCCGCCGCGACCACACGCACGGTGCGCAGGCCCACGTCGCCCGAGGGCTCGACGGCCCGGCCGTCGCGCACGGCGCCGAGGAACGCCTCGAGCAGCGCAGCATCAGAATCCACGCCGTAGGGCAGCCAGCGCCCGGGCCCGCCGACGTGCTCGGCGAAGGCGTCGACCTGGAGCTGGCCACCGGTGCCGACGGCCTGGATGCGCAGGCCGCCCCAGGTGGGGGCCTCGGCCGGCTGGGACCAGGAGCAGTCGATCGTGGCGACCAGACCGGACGCGTAGGTGAGCGTGACCAGTCCGCCGGTCTCCGCGCCCTCGCCGGCCCGGTCGGCCCACAGGATGCGGTTGGTAGTGGCGTGGACGGTCGCTGGCTCGCCGAAGATCGAGTCGAGGATCTCGGCGATGTGCACGGTGTGGTCCACGAGGGAGCCGCCGCCGGCGAGCTCGACGTCGGTGAACCAGGCCCGGGTGTCCGGCAGTTTGCCGTTGTTGGTGCCGGTGATGCCGATGACCTCGCCGAGCGCACCGTCCTCGACCGCGGCACGCAAGGTCTGGACGGCAGGAGCGAAGTGCACGGGGAAGGCCGTCATGAGCACCACGCCGGCCTCGCGGCAGGCGGCGACCATGGCGTTCGCGTCGGGCACGGTGGTGGCCAGCGGCTTCTCGCACAGCACGTGCACGCCGCGGCGGGCAGCCTCGAGCACGAGGTCCCGGTGGTGAGCGTTGGCGCTGGTGACGACGATCGCGTCGGGACCGCCGGGCCAGGCGTTCCACGCCTCGTCGTAGGAGCCGACGACGCTGACTCCTCGCACGTCGCCGAAGCCGTCCGGATCGGCGACCACGAGGTCGATGTCCTCGCGCGCCTCGAGCCGTGCGGCGTAGGCCCCGGCGTGGGTGTGCGCGCAGCTCATGAGGGCGATCTTCAGCGTGTCCGTGGTGGGGGATGCGGTCAGCATGTGATGCTCCGTCCGGTGCGCAGGGATTCGAGGGCCGCGCGGGAGACCTCCACGGCGTAGGCGCCGTCGGCCGCGCTGACCCGGGTGGAGCCGTCGGCCCTGAGCGCCGCCGCGAACTCGAGGATCTCCTCGGCGTAGGGGCTGCGCATGCCGCTCACGTCGGGCAGGAAGCCGTCCCCGCTGCGCTGAGTCGTGGTCGCGACCTCGTCGAAGACGACACCCGGGTCCCCCGCCGAGTCGTACTGCAGGCGGCCGCCGTCACCGGCGAGGTCGAAGGTGTAGCGGAAGCGGGTGCCGGGCGGACCCCACAGGCCACGGCAGTGGCTGATCGCGCCGCTCGTGTGGGTGAGCACGGCGTGGGCGGTGCGCACGGTGTCCGCTGCGGTCGAGACGGACTGCTGCGCGTAGACCCGCTCCACGGGCCCGGCGAGCCAGATCGCCTGGTCGATGTCGTGGATCATCTGGTCCATGACGATGCCGCCGGACTGCGACTCGTCAGCGAACCAGGGCTGGGTGGGGAAGGACCCGGTGCGCTCGAAGCGCAGCACGGCGAGCTGCCCGATCGATCCGGAGCCGACGGCACGATGCGCGGCGGCGTACTGCGGGAAGTACCGCACGACGTGCGCGGGGAACAGGGAACGGCCCACGCGCTCGGCGTGCTCGACGACGGCGCGGGCATCCTCGGTGGTCAGTGCCAGCGGCTTCTCGCACACGACGTCCTTGCCGGCATCGAGGGCCTGATGGACGATCTCGGCGTGGACCGCGGTGGGCGTGCAGACGTCCACGACGTCGACCGCTGCGAAGAGGTCCTCGAGGCTCGCATGGACGGTCGCACCGAACTGCTCAGCGAACTCCTGCGCTCCCTCGAGGCTGTAGCAGTGCAGGTCGGAACCGGTCTCGATCCACCCGGGCGCGTGGGCGCGGGAGATCCCTCCGGTCCCGATGACGCCGACGCGCAGGGGCGCGGCTGGAGGTGACGTCGATGTCATGATCCACCTTTCGGCCGGACGGGCTCCCATTTCGAAAGCGTCTTGCATAATCTTTCCCGGCCTGGTCGCCGGTGTCAAGAGAGCGCGCCGTCGAGCCTGCGCCGAGAGTCTGCGGCATGCTGACCTTCCTCGTCGGGTCGATCGTGCACCTTCCAGTGCGCCGCCGCTAGGCTCGGCAAGCACCCGGCCGCGGAGCACTCCCACCGTCGAACACCGCGGCCGAAGGAGTCACCGATGACCCTGCACGGCACAGTCCACCTCCACCCGGCGCACCGGGTCGGTCCCGTGCGCCGCCGCACCTTCGGCAGCTTCGTCGAGCACATGGCGCGCTGCGTGTACACCGGGATCTTCGAACCCGGCCATCCCTCGGCCGACGCCGACGGGTTCCGCCAGGACGTCCTGGAGCTGACCGGTGAGCTGGGGGTGAGCTCCGTCCGCTATCCCGGCGGCAACTTCGTCTCCGGCTATCGCTGGGAGGACGGCGTCGGCCCCGCCGAGCAGCGCCCGCGCCGTCCCGATCTCGCCTGGCACTCCACCGAGACCAACGCCTTCGGCCTGGACGAGTTCATGGCCTGGGCGGAGAAGGCGGGCGTCGAGCCGATGTACGCCGTCAACCTCGGCACCCGCGGGGTGCAGGAGGCCCTCGACGTGCTCGAGTACGCCAACGCCCCGGTCGGCACGGAGCTCGCGGATCGTCGGGCGGCCAACGGTCATCCCGAGCCGTACGGGATCCGTATGTGGTGCCTGGGCAACGAGATGGACGGGCCCTGGCAGATCGGCCACCGCCCCGCCGAGGACTACGCCCGGCTCGCCGCGGAGACCGCCCGGGCGATGCGCCGCACCGGTTCCGAGCTCGAACTCGTGGCCTGCGGCTCCTCCCATTCCTCGATGCCCACCTTCGGTGCCTGGGAGCAGGCCGTGCTCGAGGCCTGCTACGACGACATCGACATGCTCTCGGCGCACGTGTACTACCGCGGCGAGGAGGGCGATGCGGCCTCGTATCTCGCGTCGGCAGTCGACATGGATTCCTATATCGAAGCGGTCGTGGCCACGAGCGATCACGTGCGAGCCACCCTCAAGCGCGACAAGCGCCTCCAGATCAGCTTCGACGAGTGGAACGTGACCAATCCCGACGGCGACACCGGCGAGGAGCCGGGCGGCGACGACTGGCCGGAGGCGCCCCGCTTCGCCGAATCCACCTACACCGCGCAGGACGCCGTGGTGGTGGGATCGCTGCTGATCAGCCTGCTGCGGCACACCGATCGCGTGGCCTCGGCCTCGCAGGCCCAGCTGGTCAACGTGCTCGGCCCGATCCGCACCACCCCGGGCGGCCCGGCCTGGCGGCAGACGATTTTCCATCCCTTCGCCATGACCTCCCGGCATGCGAGCGGGCAGGTGCTGCGCACCGCGATCGACTCGCCCACGATCGACACTGCGAAGCACGGAACGGCCACCCTCCTCGACGCGGTGGCCACCTGGGACGAGGACGCCGGGCAGCTCACGGTGTTCGCCGTGAACCGCTCCCCCGACCAGGCGCTCGACCTCGTCGTGCCGCTCGGAGGCTTCGGGGATCTCGAGCTCCTGGACGCCTCGATCCTCCACGAGGACGACCCCCACGCGGTGAACACGGCCGACGACCCCGACGCCGTCGTCCCCCGCCCGCACGACGGCGCGGCCGTCACCCCGGACGGCCTCACCGCGCCTCTGCCCCCGATCAGCTGGGCCATGTTCCGGCTGCAGACCAGGAAGTGACCCACCATGCGACGACGCACCCTCACCACCGTCCTGACCGCAGCGCTGACCAGCACTGCCGCTCTCGGAGTCGCTGCCCCCGCCCTCGGCGCCGGCAGCCCCGGACGCGGAGGCACCGGCCGCCAGCAGGACCGGCCCCCGCAGCTCCTGCTCGACGACACCGGCCTCTACCCGCGCGTGATCCTTCTGGCCCACCAGCGCACCGCGAACGATCGCCTGCTCGCCTCGGTGGTCTCCTTCGACGGCCCCTCCAGCTACGGCGGGATCTGGGAGTCGACCGACAGCGGCGCCACGTTCACGCAGGTGGGAACCGTCTCCGATGAAGCGCTCGAGGCCGGGGAGGGCCTGTGCTGCGCCACACTGTTCGAGCTGCCCCGGCCCCTCGGCGACCTCCCCGAGGGCACCCTGCTCTGGAGCGCCTCCGTCGGCGCCGACGCCACGGACCGACGGATGTCGATCCGGATCTGGGCGAGCACCGACCTCGGCCGCAGCTGGGAGCGGATCGCGATCACCGCGGTCGCCGAGAATGAGGGAGGTCTGTGGGAGCCGGAGTTCGCGGTGGCCGACGACGACACCCTGGTGCTCTGGTACTGCGACGAGACCGACGGGGAGAACCACTCGCAGAAGATCGTGCAGCAGACCTCGACCAACGCTCTGACCTGGACTGATCCGACGCCGACGATCGAGCTGGAGGATCCCGACGCACGGCCCGGCATGCCCAATGTGCGCCGGCTGCGCGATGGCCGCTGGGCCATGAGCTATGAGATCTGCGGTCCCGAGGACCTCTGCCGCAGCTACGTGCGCACCGCCGACGACCCTCGCGACTGGGGCCCGGCCACGTCCCGGGACGAGGTGATCCGGGCGGCCGACGGCACCGAACCGCGCCACACTCCGACGCTCACGATCGACGCCGACGGCTCGGTGGTGCTGGGCTCCCAGATGCACTACGGTCCCGACGGCGACCCGGGCCCGGACAACGGGCAGGTCGTGCTCCGCTCCCAGAACAGGACGCTGAGCGGCAGGGTCCGCTGGGTGACCGAGCCCGCTCCGGTGCCCGTCGAGGAGCCGTGGAACAACTACTGCCCAAACTACTCGCCGACGTTCGTGCGCACCGACAGCGGGCACCTGCTGGAGATCACCTCGGCCCCCACCCAGGAAGGAGTCTGCCGCCCGTGGTTCGGCGCGCTGGGCTGACCCGCTTCCCCTCCCGCTACGCTCGATCCCATGCTCAGCACCTCTGCTCCGGACGATGACCGCACTCAGCACGAGCGCATGCTCGCCGGCGACTGGTACCTCTCCGACGAGGAGCTCGGGGCGCTCCAGCTGCAGGCCGCCCAGCTCGCCGATCGCTACCACCGAGCGTGGCTCGACGACGCCCCGGAGGCTCGTGACCTGCTGATCGAGCTCCTGGGCGGGGTCGGCGCGGAGACTGTGGTGCGGCCGCCGCTGTCGCTGGACTACGGCAGCAATGTGCGGATCGGTGCCCGCACCTTCGTGAACTACTACCTCACGGCGGCGGACGTCGCGACGATCACCATCGGCGACGACTGCCAGATCGGCCCGAACGTCCAGCTGCTGACCCCGATCCATCCCACCGAGCCGGCTCCCCGCCGCGAGGGACTCGAGCGGGCGGAGCCGATCACGATCGGAGACAACGTGTGGCTCGGCGGCGGCGTCACCGTGCTGCCGGGCGTCACGATCGGGGACAACTCGGTGATCGGTGCGTCGGCCGTGGTCACGAAGGACATCCCGGCGAACGTGCTCGCCGTGGGCAATCCTGCGCGGGTGATCCGGGCGCTCTGATCCGGCAGCGGCGCTACGCCGGGCTCCGGACGGTCCCGGCGACGTCAGCAAAGGCGGGGATGTCCGCGGCACCGGCGACGTCGGCGGCGAGCGACCGGGCGTCGGCCTCGGAGAGGTCGTGCACGGTCAGCCGCAGGTGGTGCGAGGGGGCGCCGGTCGCGACGAGGCGGAACTCATCCCCCGTGCGCACGAGCCAGCCGCGACGCATGAGCCGGTCCGCGACCTCGCGCGCGGGCACCGGGACGGGGACCCACAGGCTCATCCCGTCCCCCGCCTCGACCGGCAGGCCCAGCGCGGTCAGGCGTGCGGCGAAGGCGGCATTCCGCTCGGCATAGTGGGCGCCGGCCCGGTGGATGAGCTCCAGGGACTCGGGAGCGGCCATCACCGCATGCGTGATCCGCTGCAGCAGATGGCTGACCCAGGTGGTGCCGGGGCTGAGCCGCAGGGCGAGCCGGCCGGCGGTGTCGGGGTCGGTCGCGGTGACGGCCAGGCACATGTCCGGGCCCACGAACTTCGAGACGGACCGCACCAGCGCCCAGCGCCGATGCTCGGGGCCGATGATCGAGTGGAAGGGCTGCTGGGAGAGGAACGAGTAGTAGTCGTCCTGGATGACCAGCACGTACGGGTGCTCGGCGAGGACGTCGCGCAGCTGCTCGGCACGGCGGGCGCTGAGCGAGGCACCGGTGGGGTTCTGGGCGCGCGGGGTGCTGACGACGGCGCGGACTCCCTGGTCGAGGGCATGACGCAGCCCGTCGACGGTCATGCCCTCGGCGTCGACCGGGACAGGCACGGCACGATATCCGCCGATCCGGGAGAGGTGGATGCTGGCCAGGAAGCAGGGGTCCTCGAGGGCGACGGCGTCGTCGCGCTGGAGCGCCTGGGCGAGGAGCCGCTCGACCGCGTCGACGGCACCGCTGGTGAGGGTGAGGCGCACGTCCTCCACGGCGGCGGGGGCGTCGGCCGCCATCCAGTCCCGCGCCCACCGCTCGAGGTCGCGGTCGATGACGGGCTCGCCGTACAGCACGGGGCGGCCTCCGGCGGCGGCGAGCGCCGGCCCGAGATCGGGGATCAGCTGCGGATCGGGGTTGCCGGTGCCCACGTCGCGGAGGGATCCGGCGGCGGCGAAGCCCTCCTGCGCGACCGCGGCGCGCTGCGCGATCCGGGTGCCGGCGCGGCCCTGGGAGACGACGACGCCCGAGCGGGCGAGGTGGCGATACGCGGCGACGGCGGTGTTGCGGTTGATGCCGAGCTGCTCGGCGAGGGTACGCACCGGTGGCAGCAGGTCGCCGGGCGCCAGCTCGCCGCGGTCCACGAGAGCGCGCACGCTGTGGGCGATCTCGACGGCGGTGCTGCCGCTGATCCCCGGGGCGTTGTCCGTGCTCATCCGCTCGAGTCTAAGGGTCGATCCCCCTGCACGGTCCCGGATCGTGGACTCCTGGCGAGCGGGCGACGGGTGTTGGCCTGTGCCATGCTAGTTTTTGGCCTAGGCCAATGTGGTGCAGGGAGGGTCGACGCGTCGGATGCCGTCGGCCCGCGCCGCGCGAGCGACAAGGACACCCTTATGAACACCACCACCGAGACCCCCAGCACCCCGGCGACCACCGGCACCGTCACGGACACCGGGACGGGCACGGTCAAGCGCGGCATGGCCGAGATGCTGAAGGGCGGCGTCATCATGGACGTCGTCACGGCGGAGCAGGCCAAGATCGCCGAGGACGCCGGCGCGGTCGCCGTCATGGCCCTCGAGCGCGTCCCGGCCGACATCCGCGCCCAGGGCGGCGTCTCCCGCATGAGCGACCCCGACATGATCGACGGGATCATCGACGCGGTCTCGATCCCGGTGATGGCCAAGGCCCGGATCGGCCACTTCGTCGAGGCCCAGGTGCTGCAGGAGCTGGGCGTGGACTACATCGACGAGTCCGAGGTGCTCTCCCCGGCGGACTACGTCCACCACATCGACAAGCACCGCTTCACCGTGCCCTTCGTGTGCGGCGCGACGAACCTCGGCGAGGCCCTCCGCCGCCTCACCGAGGGGGCGGCCATGATCCGCTCCAAGGGCGAGGCCGGCACCGGCGACGTCTCCGAGGCCACCAAGCACATCCGCACGATCACCGCGGAGATCCGGGCGCTCGCGGCCAAGAACGAGGACGAGCTGTACCTCGCCGCGAAGGACCTGCAGGCCCCGTACGCGCTGGTCAAGGAGGTCGCCGAGAGCGGCACGCTGCCCGTGGTGCTGTTCACCGCCGGTGGCGTGGCCACTCCCGCCGATGCCGCGATGATGATGCAGCTGGGGGCCGACGGGGTCTTCGTCGGCTCCGGCATCTTCAAGTCCGGCAACCCGGCCGAGCGCGCCGCCGCGATCGTCAGGGCGACGACCTTCTACGACGATCCGTCCGTGATCGCCGAGGTCTCGCGCGGGCTCGGCGAGGCGATGGTCGGCATCAACGTGGCCGACCTCCCCGCCCCGCACCGGCTCGCCGAGCGCGGCTGGTGAGCTCCGGCGGGGCCTCCCCGCTGATCGGGATCCTGTCCCTGCAGGGCGACGTGCGCGAGCACGCCCACGTGCTCGCGGAGCTGGACGCGCAGGTCACGCTCGTGAGGCGGCCGACGGAGCTCGACGGGCTCGACGGCCTCGTCTTGCCCGGCGGGGAGTCGACCGCGATCACCCGGCTCGCCCGCACCGTCGGCCTCCTGGACCCGCTGCGCGCGGCGATCGCGGACGGGCTTCCGGTGCTGGGCACCTGCGCCGGACTGATCCTGCTCGCAGACCGTCTGGCGGACGGCGCCGCTGGTCAGGAGACGATCGGCGGGCTCGACGTGACGGTGCGGCGCAACGCCTTCGGGGCGCAGATCGCCTCCTTCGAGACCGATCTCGAGGTGCCCGCGCTGGGACCGCCGCCCGTGCGCGCGGCCTTCATCCGCGCTCCGCTGATCGAGCAGGTCGGCCCCGGGGCGTCGGCCCTCGCCGTCCTCGCGGACGGCCGGGTGGTCGCCGCCGAGCAGGGGAACCTGCTGGGGGTGGCCTTCCATCCGGAGTCCACCGGCGAGATCCGCTTCCACCGCCGCTTCCTGGATCGCGTCGCGAGCCGCTGATCCGAGCCTCCGTCCCCTTCGCCCCAGGGCACGGGGGCGACAGCAGACGGACCGCCCGGGAACTCGCCCCGGGGGTCCGTCTGCGCTGATCGCCCCTGGCTCTCACCCGAGGTGGCGGTCGTAGGCGGCATTGGTGAGGAAGGCCGGGAAGGCCTCGCCGAGCACCGCCTCGCTCAGCAGGTCCGCGGCGTCCTCCGCTCGGCTGCCCTCCTCACGGGACATCTCCTCAGCGCACCGCTCGATCAGGTACTCGACCTTCTCGGCGACCACCGGCATGCCCTCCTGCGTGGTCACGCCCTGGTTGATCCACTGCCACAGCTGGGAGCGGGAGATCTCGGCGGTCGCGGCATCCTCCATGAGGTGGTCGATCGCCGCGGCGCCCTGTCCACGCAGCCAGCTGTCCAGGTAGCGCATGGCCACGCGCACGTTCTGTCGGACCCCGGCCTCGGTGATCTGCCCGCCCTCGACCCGCATGTCCAGCAGGTCCTCGGCGGTCACGCGGACGTCCTCCCGCTGTCGGTGCAGCTGATGCGGGGATCCGCCCATCACGGCGTCGAACTCGGCCTGCGCCGCAGGGACCAGGTCGGGGTGTGCCACCCAGGTGCCGTCGAAGCCGTCGGTCGCCTCGCGGCGCTTGTCGTCCGAGACCATCTCGAGCGCCTGTCGCGTCACCTCCGGATCGCGTCGATCGGGGATGAAGGCGCTCATCCCTCCGATCGCATGGGCGCCGCGACGGTGGCACGTGCTCACCAGCAGCTCGGTGTACGCCCGCATGAACGGGACGGTCATCGTCAGCTCCGAGCGGTCCGGCAGCACCCGCCGCCGGCCCCGGTCGCGGAACATCTTGATGATGCTGAACAGGTAGTCCCAGCGCCCGGCGTTGAGCCCGGCGCAGTGGTCGCGCAGCTCGTAGAGGATCTCCTCCATCTCGAACGCCGCGGGCAGGGTCTCGATGAGCACCGTGGCGCGGATCGTCCCGTGGGCCAGGCCCAGCTGACGCTCGGCCTCGGTGAACACCTGGTCCCACAGCCGAGCCTCGAGATGGGACTCGAGCTTCGGCAGGTAGAAGTAGGGACCGACGCCGCGCTCGATCAGCTCCAGGGCGTTGTGGAAGGCGTAGAGCCCGAAGTCCACCAGCGCGGCGACCGCGCGGCCGCTGCGTCCGCTCGGGCAGGTGTAGCGCAGATGGGACTCGCTGAGGTGCCAGCCGCGGGGGCGCAGCACGATCGTCGGGGTCTCCTCCCCCAGGCGGTACTCCTTGCCCTGGTCGGAGACGAAGTCGATCTGCCGACGGATCGCGTCGTGCAGGTTCAGCTGCCCGCCGATGATGTTGTCCCAGGTGGGGCTGAGCGCATCCTCGTGGTCGGCGAGCCACACCCGGGCTCCGGAGTTCATCGCATTGATGGTCATCTTGCGGTCGGTGGGACCGGTGATCTCGACCCGACGGTCCTCCAGACCGGGCCCGCCGCCGGCGACCCGCCAGTGCGGATCCTCCCGGATCGCGGCGGTCTCGGGCAGGAAGTCGAACATCGCCCCGGCGCCGATCGACTCGCGGCGCATGCTGCGGGCCCGCAGCAGCCGGTAGCGGTCGTGCTCGAAGAGATCGTGCAGGCCGGCGACGAAGTCCAGCGCCTCGGGCGTGAGGATCTCGTCGAACCGCTCCTGCATCGGACCGACGACCTCGAGCGTGCCGCGCATGCTCTGATCCGGTGAGCCGTCCCGGCCGGCCGGGACGGATCGCGAGGTCCGTGCGGACTGAGTGGACTGGGTGGACTGGGTGGACTGGGTGAGAGTCATCAGGTGCTCCTGGCTCGGTGAGTTCAGTGCGTTCAGTGCGTTCGGTGGGTTCAGTGGGTTCAGTGGGTTCGGTGAAACGGGCGAGGTGGGGACGGGGATCAGTGGAACTGGGCCGTCTCGGTGGAGCCCGCGAGGGCGAGGGTGCTGCTGCTGGGGTTCAGCGCCGTCGAGACCCGATCGAAGTACCCCGTGCCCACCTCGGCCTGGTGGCGATGGGCGGTGAAGCCGGAGGCCTCGGCCGCGAACTCCGCCTCCTGCAGTTCGACGAAGGCCGACATCTGGCTCTCCTCGTATCCGTGCGCCAGCTCGAACATCGCGTGGTTGAGGGAGTGGAATCCGGCCAGGGTGATGAACTGGAAGGCGTAGCCCATCGCGGCGAGCTCCCGCTGGAAGGCGGCGATCTGCGCATCGTCGAGGTGGCGCTTCCAGTTGAAGCTCGGCGAGCAGTTGTAGGCGAGCTTCTGGTCGGGGAAGTCCTGGTGGATGCGCTCGGCGAACACACGGGCCAGCTCCAGGTCCGGCTCCGCGGATTCGACCCACAGCAGATCCGCGTACTCCGCGTAGGCCAGGCCGCGCGAGATCACCGCGTCGATGCCCGGCCGCACCTCGTAGAAGCCCTCCGCCGTGCGCTCACCGGTGAGGAACTCCCGGTCCCGCTCATCGATGTCGCTGGTCAGCAGGGTCGCCGCCAGGGCATCCGTGCGGGCGATGATCACCGAGGGGACGCCGGCGACGTCGGCCGCGAGCCGTGCTGCTCCGAGGGTCCGCACGTGCTGCGAGGTGGGCACGAGCACCTTGCCGCCCATGTGGCCGCACTTCTTCTCGCTGGCCAGCTGGTCCTCCCAGTGCACGCCGGCGGCTCCCGCCTCGATCATCGAGAGCATCAGCTCGTAGGCGTTCAGCGGGCCGCCGAAGCCGGCCTCGGCATCCGCGACGATCGGTGCGGTCCAGTCCCGGCTGGTGGTGCCGGTCTCGGCGTGCTCGATCTGCGCGGCGCGCAGCAGCGCGTTGTTGATGCGCCGCACGACGGAGGGCACCGAGTTGACCGGGTAGAGCGACTGGTCGGGGTAGGTCTTGCCCGAGAGATTCGCGTCCGCCGCGACCTGCCAGCCGGAGAGGTAGATGGCCTTCAGCCCGGCCCGCACCTGCTGCACGGCCTGGTTGCCGGTGAGGGCGCCCAGGGCCCGCACCCAGCTGGTGGGGTCCTCGGTGTTCTGCTGGATGAGGTCCCAGAGCGTCTCGGATCCGCGCCGGGCGAGGGTGTGCTCCTCGCGGACCGGACCGGCGAGGGCGACGACGTCCTCCGCGGTGTGGTCACGGCGCACGCTGCTCCATCGCGGGTCGAGATCCCACGCGGCGGCGAGCTCGTCGGCGGTGACGCTCTGGTCACCGGGTCGGGGGGTGAACTGCTCCATGGTGGACTCCTCTGCTGCTCCGCGCCCGACCTCCGGGATCGAACGCTGCCGGCGAACTTCGTCGGGTCCTCACACTCTGGAGGCGCAGAACCCCCTGTCGAAGGGGTCCGACGGGAGAACTTCGGCCATATTTCTGGCGCGAGGAACTTCCGGCATGGCACGCTGTCGCCATGGCACACGACGACGTGGACCCCGACGACTCCTCCGACCGCCTCACCATCGGCCGGCGCATCCGTGCCCGGCGGCTCGAGCGCGGCATGTCGCTGCGCGAGCTCGCCGCCGCCCTGGATCGTGCCCCCTCCCAGCTCTCCGTCATCGAGAACGGGCGGCGCGACCTGCGGCTGGGCGAGCTGCGGCGCATCGCCCGCGTGCTCGACGTCGCCGAGGAGGATCTGTTGCGCCAGGAGCCGCCCTCGCGCCGCGCCGCGCTCGAGATCGCCCTGGAGAAGGCCCAGGCCGGCGCGCTCTACCAGGGCCTGGACCTGCCGGACCTTCCCGTGCGCCGCTCTCTCAGCGATGCCGCGATCGAGACGATCCTGCGCCTCCACGACGAGCTGGGGCGCCTGCACCACGAGCGGGCCGCGACCCCCGAGGAGGCGCGGCGCGTGAACGGGCAGCTGCGCGAGGAGCAGGCCCGGTCGGGCAACTACTACCCCGAGCTCGAGGCGACCGCTCAGGAGCTGCTCGCGCGGATCGACCACACCGGCGGGCCGCTGTCCCACCGCAAGGTCTCGCTGCTGGCCGCGGAGCTGGGCTTCACGCTGCACTCGGTCGCGGATCTCCCCCACTCCACCCGCAGCATCACCGACGCCGAGAACATGCGGATCTACCTGCCGCGTGAGCGCAGCACCACTGATCCGCGCACGACGGTGCTGCAGGCGATCGCCGCCCACGTGCTCGGGGAGAAGGAGCCCGCCGACTACGGCGACCTGCTGCGGCAGCGCGTGGAGGTCAACTACCTCGCCAGCGCCATGCTCCTGCCCGAGGCGGGCGCCGTGCAGTTCCTGCGGGCCGCGAAGACCCAGCGCGAGCTCTCCGTGGAGGACCTGCGCGACGAGTTCTCCGTGAGCTACGAGATCGCCGCCCATCGCTTCACGAACCTGGTGACCCGCCATCTCGAGCTGCCCGTCCATTTCCTGAAGACGCATTTCAGCGGAGCAATCGTCAAGGCCTATCAGAACGACGAGGTGCGCTTCCCGACAGATGCCCTGGGCGCGGTGGAGGGCCAGATCGTGTGCCGCTGGTGGAGCGCCCGGCAGGTGTTCACGAGCGAGGACCGCATGAGCCCCTACTGCCAGTACACCGACAAGCCCGGCGGCACCTACTGGTGCACCTCCCACATCGAGTCCGGCCCGGGCGGCGAGTTCTCCATCTCGGTGGGCACGCGGTTCGAGCACACCCGCTGGTTCCGCGGGCGCGAGACCACACGGCGCTTCGCCTCGTCATGCCCTGATCCGGACTGCTGCCGTCAGGCCGAGCCGGCACAGGAGCAGCGTTGGCAAGGCTCCGTGTGGCCGGTGGCGCGACTGCATGCCTCGCTGCTCGCGGCGATGCCCTCGGGCACCTTCACCGGCGTCGACCGGGTGGCGATGCTCGAATTCCTCGACCGTCATGCACCCCAGGAGCAGCCGACGGATCAGGCGCTCCCGCACTGAGCGGCGTCATCTCGTCTCCACCGGGGCGGTTATCCACCTATCGATCCCCACCTGGGGATAACCCGGCGGCCCGGAGGCGTTCTCGGTGAATCATTTCCGTCGTGCGCAATGGTTCTGCACAGATTCGTCTCCTCTCCGCTCCGCGCTCGAACGCACGCCCGATTCGGCCAGCGCGGAATGAGCGGTTCAGGAGGATCACACGGGGCGTGCGGGGATCGGTATCCCGAGCGTCGGGTTCGCGGCCCCGAACGCGGCGCCCTTGCACACGAGCTCCTTGTCCCAGGCGCCGATCCGGCCCGTCAGCACCACGGGGATCGGGGTGTCATCGGGGCGCACCACCTGGATCAGGCCGTCCCGTCGGCCCAGGCTGATGCACCGGGTGACGTAGGCGAGAGGGAACTTCGGGGCGCGCTTCCCGCGCAGATCGGCGAGCAGCCCTTCGCCCGCCTGCCAGCCCATGGCGGTCCCGGAAGCGCAGGACATGCGCAGGGGCTTGTCGCCGTGGCCGATCGCGCGTGCCGCGTCGCCGACGGCATAGACGCCCGGGTGGGAGACCGAGCGCATCGCCCGGTCGACGACGATGCGGCCGTCCGCGTGAGTCTGCAGCGCGCTCGCCCCCGCGAGCGGGTTGGTGACGTAGCCCGTCGTCCACACCACGAGATCCGCCGGCAGGGCGCGACCATCAGCGGTGACCACGGCGTCGGGAGTGACCTCCTGGGCGCGCACGCCCTCCCGGACGGTGATGCCGAGGCGATCAAGTGCTCGGCGGACGTGCCGTGCTCCTCTCGGGACGAGGTCGCTTCCGATCACTCCCCGCGACAGCAGGGAGACGTCGAGGTCAGGGCGGGACTCGGCGATCTCGGTGGCGGTCTCGAGCCCGGTCAGCCCGCCGCCGACGACGACCACGGAGCGACCGGGCCCGAGGGCGCGCAGGCCGCCACGCAGCCGCAGGGCCTCCTCGCGGCCGGCGACGGTGTGCACCGTGTCGCCCGCGACCTCGACATCCGGCGGGGCCTGCGTGCTGCCCAGCCCCACCACCAGGGAGTCGTACTCGAGCACCCCTCCCCCTGCGAGGGACACCTGGTGGGCGTCGACGTCGAGGGCGGTCACCCGGTCGATGACCACGGTCAGGTGGGTCCTGGCGAACATCTCGTGCAGCGGCCGCTCAGGGATCTGCTGGCCGACGGCGAGCTGATGCATGCGCACCCGCTCGACGAAGTGCGGTGCGGCATTGACGAGCGTGATCTCCGCGTCGGAGGGGCGGAGCCGGCGCGCCAGCATGCCGTCGGTGATGGCGCCGGCGTATCCGGCGCCGAGGATGAGGATGCGATACGACATGACGGGCCTCCTGGCTGTCCTGAGGGGTGTGCCTGCTTGACGACACAGCCCGCCAGAACCTGACGTGATCGCGTGAACCGGTCTCTCACCAGGCGCTGGAGAGCGGCTCGCCGCGGTGTGCCGTTTCCCAGCGCTCGCTCGCACGCCCGAGCTTGGCCGGGTTCGCCTGGATGCGGATGTCCCGGATCAGCCCGTCGACCTGATTCAGGACGATGATGCCGACGAGCCGTTCGCCGCTCGCGGCGATGAGTGCTGGGCTGGCGTTGACGACGTCGGCGTAGAGCTCGAGAGGACCTCCGAGGAAGTTCCGTTTGGCCAGGGTGGGACGGAAGGCGCCGCGCAGCAGCTTGGCGATCGCCGGCGCCCCGAGGATCGGCCGACGAGCCGCCGGGACCTTCCCGCCGCCGTCCGCGATGCTCACCGCGTTCTCGCTGAGCAACCCGATGAGCGGGTCGAGGTCCCCGCCGGTGGCGGCCTCGAGGAAGGCCTCGACGAGCTCCCGAGCGGACTCGGGATCGGTGCTCGCGCCATGCTCTCCCTCGAGTTCTCCCCGGCGGAGGCGCTTCCTCGCACGCGCGAGGGCCTGCTGGCTGCCGGCGACCGTCGTGCCGAGGATCTCGACGATCTCGGCGTGGGGGTAGGTGAACGCCTCCTTGAGCACGAAGACAGCCCGCTCCTGGGGAGCGAGGTCCTCGAGCAGCCCGAGGAGCGCGAGGGAGACGGAGTCGCGCTGCTCCGTCGTCTCCGCCGGTCCCAGCAGAGGGTCGCCGTCCAGCAGCGGCTCGGGGAGCCACTGACCGACGTAGTCCTCGCGGCGCGCGCGGGCGGAGGACAGCTGATCCAGGCACAGGTTGGTCAGGACCCTGGTGAGCCAGGCTCGAGGGACCTCGATGTCGTCACGTCTCTCGGCGGCCCAACGCAGATAGGTCTCCTGCACGGCGTCCTCGGCGTCACCGGCCGAGCCGAGCAGGCGGTACGCGACGGCACCCAGGTGGGACCTGGCTGCTTCGAACCGGTCGAGATCCTCCGGGGGAACGCTCACGCGGCGAGCGTAACCAGGGCGGCCCGATTCCGATAGCGAAAAACGGCCGGTCCCCGTCGGGGGACCGGCCGTCCATCACTGTGTCCGTCGCGGAGGGATCAGGCCTGGGGAATGACCAGACCGGAGCCCGTCGCGCGGGCGGCCTCGAACCGTGCCTGGACATCCGCCCAGTTCACGATGTTCCAGATCGCCTTCACGTAATCGGCCTTCACGTTCTGGTAGTCCAGGTAGAACGCGTGCTCCCACATGTCCAGCTGGAACAGCGGGATCGTCGCCACCGGCACACCGTTCTGCTGATCGTAGAACTGCTCGATCACCAGGTTGCCACCGATGGGCTCGTACGCCAGCACGGCCCAGCCCGAACCCTGGATGCCCAGCGCCGCCGCGGTGAAGTGATCACGGAACGCATCGAACGACCCGAAGAACTCATCGATCGCCTGTGCCAGCTCGCCGGTGGGCTTGTCGCCACCCTCGGGCGAGAGGTTCTTCCAGAAGATCGAGTGGTTCGTGTGGCCACCGAGGTTGAACGCCAGATCCTTCGAGAACTGGTTCACCGTCGAGAAGTCACCGGCCTCACGAGCCGCCGCGAGCTTCTCCAGCGCCGTGTTCGCGCCCTTCACATAGGTCGCGTGGTGCTTGGAGTGGTGCAGCTCCATGATCTTGCCGGAGATCGAGGGATCCAGCGCGCCGTAATCGTAATCGAGATCGGGAAGGGTGAATTCAGCCATCATCAATCCTTTCGTCGGTGATGACGTGAGCCTAAAACCTCAAGTGCACTTGAGGACAAGCCGTCCCGTCACGCGCCGTCATCCGGGAAATCCTCCAGGCGGCGGGGGCCGGGACCGGTCGCGGCGAGAGCGTCGTCGGGGTTGAGCAGGGCGCAGGCCTTCAGCGAGAGGCAGCCGCATCCGATGCAGCCCGTCAGCTCGTGCTCGAGGCGCTCGATCCCGCGGCGCCTCTCCTCGAGCTGCTTCTTCCAGCGACGCGAGGCCCTCTGCCAGTCCTCGTGCGACGGGGTCGCCTCCATGGGCACGTCACCGAAGGCATCGTGCACGTCGGACAGGGGCATGCCCAAGCGCTTCGCGACCGAGATCAGCGAGACCCGCCGCAGCATGTGCCGGGCGTATCGCCGCTGGTTGCCACCGGTGCGAAGGGAGGAGATGAGACCGAGATCCTCGTAGTAGCGCAAGGCCGAGGGGGCCACGCCGGTTCGGCTGCTCATCTCCCCGATCGTCAGGAGGTCCTCCGGCTCGTGCTGCGCGTTCACAGTTCTCCTTCCGCCTTGACCTCAAGTGCACTTGAGATCCTACTGTCCTTTCCAGACGACGAGGAGAGGAAGTACTCCGTGACCTATGTGATCGCGCTGCCCTGCGTGGACGTGAAGGATCGCGCCTGCGTGGACGAGTGCCCCGTGGACTGCATCTACGAGGGCGACCGGATGCTCTACATCCAGCCTGACGAGTGCGTGGACTGCGGCGCCTGCGAACCCGTCTGCCCGGTGGAGGCGATCTTCTACGAGGACGACACCCCGGACCAGTGGGCCGAGTACTACAACGCCAACGTCGAGTTCTTCGACGACCTCGGAGCACCGGGGGGCGCCGCGAAGATGGGTGTCATCCATAAGGACCACCCGCTGATCGAGGCACTGCCCATCCAGCCGAATCCCCTGGCCTGACACCCGTGTGAGGTTCCCGCACCTCCCTCTCTCAGCGCTCTACACTGCTGAGATGTCGATATCTGACACCGATGTGAGACCACGGGACATGCTCAGCATCGGGGACCTCTCCGAAAGGACCCGGGTGAGCCCGCGGTCCCTGCGCTACTACGAGGAGCAGGGCCTGCTGCCCGCGCGCCGCACCGCCGCCGGTCATCGACGCTACGAGTCCGAGGCCGTGGACCGGGTGCTCCTGATCCAGCGTCTCTTCGCCGCAGGGCTGTCCAGCGCCGACATCCGCCCCGTCCTGCCCGGCATGATCGACGCACGGCACCGCTCTGCGGGCCTCGTCGTCGCGCTGCGCGCGCAGCGGGCTCGGCTGCAGCAGGAGGTCGAGCGTCAGCTCGACACCATCGACATCCTCGATGAGGTCCTCGAGGAGCACGCCGCCCCCGCGCGATGAGCGATCGGCTCTGCGCGAGTCGGCTCCAGTTCCGGATCCGGCGCGGCAACGCGCACGGCCACGTGCCAGACTTCGCCCCATGAGCGAGAGCATCTCCTGGAGAACACTGCAGCCCGGGCAGCGCGCCCGGATCCGTATCTGGGACCGCGCGAGCGGCGAGGTGCGCACCGTGCACGAGTCCCGTGAGCGCCTGTACGAGGCCCCGAACTGGACCCACGACGGCAGACTGCTGGTCAACGGCGACGGCGAGCTCTGGTTCCTTCCGGCCGACGGCTCCGGCGACCCCGAGCGTCTCGAGGCGGCCGGCCTGCCAGCGGTGAACAACGATCATGTCCTCGCCGCGGACGGCGCCGGCGTCTACGCCTCGACGGCCGATCACCACATCTGGCACGTGCCCTTCGATGGTTCGCCGATCCACCGCGTGACCAGCCAAGACGGCCCTCTCCACTTCCTGCACGGCGTGAGCCCGGACGGCACGCAGCTCGCCTATGTGCGCATCGTCCCCGAGGACGACGGGGCCTGGGCCGGGGCCGCCCTGCATCTGCTCGGCACGGACGGCTCCGACGACCGGGCGCTCACCACCGATCCCGGACCGGCCGACGGCCCCGCGTGGTCCCCCGACGGGCACTGGATCCTCTTCAACACCGAGCAGTTCTCCGCCCTCCCCGGCCACGCCCAGCTCGCGAGGATCCGGCCCGACGGCAGCGGGCTCGAGCAGCTGACCGCCGATGACCGCGTGAACTGGTTCCCGCATGTCGCCCCGACCGGGGACGCCGTGGTCTACGTGAGCTTCGAGCCGGGAACGATCGGCCACCCCGAGAACCGCAGTGTCGAGCTGCGTCTGGTGCCGTGGGGAGCCTGGGACGAGCCGACGACGCTCGTCGCGCTGCACGGCGGGCAGGGAACCATGAACGTGCCGAGCTGGGCGCCGGACGGCTCGGCCTTCGCCTTCGTCGACTATCCGCTCGAGGAGTCGCCCTCGAGCTGGAGCAGCAGCGGCACCAGCTCGGCGGGCATGCCGATCGTGTGATCGGCGACCTCCTCGGGCCCCGCCGGTTCCTTCGGATACCTGCTGGTCCAGGCGAGGTGGATGCTCGTGATGCCCAGGCGGTTCGCGCCGGCGATGTCGCGGGAGAGGTTGTTGCCTACCATCACGCACCGTGCGGCGTCGGCCGGGTCGAGGTCCAGCGACCCCAGGGCCGCCTTGAACATGCGCGCGCTGGGCTTGTCGTGTCGGACGGCCTCCGAGCAGGTCAGCGTCTCGAACAGGTCGAGGAGACCGTGCTGGGAGAGCAGGTTCTCGAAGGAGGCGTAGCGCCCGTCGGCCACGAGCGCGATGCGGAAGCCCTCGGCGACGAGATCGCGGACCATGCCATCGGCGTCGGGCAGCAGACCTCCCGAGAGCACGATGCCCGAGGGATCATGGACCTCCGTGCCCTCGTCGACGATGGTGTCGCCGCAGTCCAGCAGAACGATCAGGTGCCTCGAGGTCATGCGTGTCAGCCTAGTCGGCGGCGACGGACACGCCCCGCGATCGCATCGACGAGCACGAAGGCCGCCAGGCTCACGCCCATCAAGGGCAGCATGAGCCCGATGCCCACGGCGACGAGCAGCACCAGGGCGGTCCCCCACCAGGGCGCCCGTCCCAGCGCACCGCGGCGCGGCGGCTTCGCCGGGCCGCGCCCGCCCCGGGTGGGTCGTCGCTGCCACCACATCAGATAGCCCCAGATGATCATGACGACCAGCGCGGACGCGATGACGAACAGGATGATCTGATTGACCAGGCCGAACATCGTGCCCATATGCAGGTCGATGCCCCAGCGGGTCAGCTTCGCGGCGAGGTCCGCCTCGGCGAAATCGGTGCGATCCACGACCTCCAGGGTCCCGCCGTCGATGGCCACGGCGTCGACCTTCGTGGGATAGCTGCGCTGGATCTCCTCGATCACCCAGGCCGAGCTCTCGTCCCCCGGAGGGCGGATCTCCACGAGGCCCGTGTCGATGTTCGCGGCCCGGCCGGCGTCGAGCACTCGATCGATCTCCCCGAGGTCCGCCGCCGCGGCGCCATCGGTTCCGTCGGCTCCGTGATGCGCGGCCGCACCCTGAGGTGCGCCATGGCCCGCGTGCTCGCCGCCCTCCATGCCTTCCATGTCCTCCATCCCGTCCATCCCGCCCATGTCTTCCATGTCGTCCATGTCGGTGTCAGCGGTGGAGGATTGCGGCAGCTCGGTGCTGACAGCCGCGGTGGTGAAGCCGAAGGCCTCGCGGATCGTGCCGATGTTCCCTCCGCCGTACCGGGACCAGGTGATACCCGTGGCCGAGAGGAAGAGAGCGCCGAGCAGCACCCAGGCGCCGACCGAGGAGTGCAGGGAGAGCGTGCGGCGATAACCGCGTGCGCGGAGGTCCGGCAGGAGCACGTCCCGTGCCCGGCGAGCACGACGGGCACGACGGACCCACAGCCCCAGTCCCGCTGCGGCGACCACTCCGAGCCAGGAGGCGGACAGCTCGCTGTAGAGGCGTCCCACCTCCCCCAGGTGCAGGTTGCGGTGCAGCTGGTCGACCCAGGTGCGCAGCGGCAGGGAGCCGCTGGTGCCGTAGACGGTGAGGTCCCCGCGGATCTCGGCAGTCGCAGGATCCAGCATGATCGCACGGGATTCGCCCTCGCCGAGCGAGTCGTCGGCGTACATGACGCGGGTGGTCTGCCCCGCCTCCGCGGCGGGTCGGATCGCGGTGACCACCGCGGCCTCACCCACGTGCTCCTGCGCCGCCGCGACCTGCTCGGCCAGCGGGAGCGGCGAGCCATCGGACGGGGCCGTGAGCTCATCGGAGTAGACCACCTGCTCGAGCTGAGGGGTCAGGGCGTAGAGGGCTCCGCTGGCTGCGGAGATCAGGATGAACGGGGCCACCAGGATCGCCGCGTAGAAGTGCAGCCTGAGCAGCAGCGGTCCGAGCCATCGGTCACGCGTGGGGGCCGGAGCGGCCATGGCAGGTCCTCAGTTCTGGACGAGGCGGGCGAAGACGACGGTGTTGTCGAGGTGGTGCCCCTCGGTATCGAGGTCGCCGCCGCAGGTGATGATACGAATCTCGGGGCCGTCGGTGCGGCCGTAGACCGCGACGGTCGGGAACTCGTCCTTCGCGTACCGGGCGGTGTCGTAGATCTCGAAGACGGCGGTCGTGCCGTCCTCCCGATCGACCTCGACGGTGTCACCCGGTGCGAGCCCGCCCAGCTCGAAGAAGACGGAGGCGTCGCCATGCCAGGTCACGTGGCCTTCGATGACGGCCGGCCCGTCCTCGCCCGGGGTCGGGGAGCCGTCGAACCATGCGGGCTGATCCGCCCGGTCGCCGCTGGGGGCGAGCAGTTCGCCGTCCTCGCCGAGGCCGATCGGGAAGACCTGCTCCTCGACGTCGATCGCCGGGATGCGCAGTGCGGTGGGTTCGGCCGCGGGCAGCGGCGTCGTCTCCGCCTGGTTCTCCTCCTGCGTCGCAGGCTGGTCCTCCGGCTCGGAGGCCTCGGTGCTGGGCACGGAGGCCATCTCGCCCCCGCCGTCGGACGCTGCCGCTCCGGAGCTCAATGCGGGCTCCGGCGGAGCGCCGACCTGTGTGGCCAGGGAGTAGATGATCAGCGCCACGCCGAGCGTGGCGAGCACCGCCAGGGCGAGGACCGCGATGCGGCGGCCCCCGCCCTGGCGAGGTGAACCCTCGGGGGTCATATCACTTCTGGGTCTGGCGACGACGCAGAGCGATGCCGCCGACTGCCGCGGCGGTGAGCAGACCGCCACCGGCGATCAGGGCACCGGAGTTCTCGATGCCGGCGGTGGAACCGTCACCGGTCTCGGCGCCGCCCTCGGGCCACTGCTCCATCTGTGCCACGTCCAGCGTGCCGCAGGCGGCCGGATCGGTGGCTTCGGAGGGCAGGTTCGGATCGAGGTCGGAGACGACGTCGCCGTCGTACTCGCCGCTGCCGTTGTGGTCGACGCCGTGGACGACGATCACGCCCTTCCCGTCGGCGATGTCCGCTGCGACGTCATCGCTGACCTCGAAGGTCCGCTCGTAGGCGTCGTCACCGACGGGGAAGCGGTCCACGGCCAGGCCGCTGTCCGGGCTGGTGTCGCCCTCGGTGGTCAGCGAGGAGACGATCATGCCGTAGTCGTCATGAGCATCGGAGACCTGGATGGCTCCGTTCTCGCCGTTGCCCTCCATGTTCGGGTCGGGACACTGGTTCTTGCCGCCGACGTGGATGTGCTGGGCGTGAGGGGACCCGGCCAGCAGGCCGGTGTTCTCCATCTTCACGGTGACCTCGTTGCCGTCGAGGGTGACCCAGGCGGTGCCGGAGGCACCGGAGTCGTTCAGCTCGGTCAGATGGGCTTCGAGGGTCGTCGTGTCGTGCCCGCCGTGGCCCTCTGCCAGGGCGGCGCTGGACCCTCCGAACAGGCCGAGCATCGCAGTGGCCGCCAGCAGGGGCAGCACTCGCTTCGTGGTCGTGCGCATCATGACTCCTTCGTCGTCGATCGCCGGACGGACGTACGGCCGTCTGGGGCGGCGGATCGGAAGGAGTTCGGAGCGATCGCCGCAGCGGATTGGTGGGACCGGGACTTTTCTCCGACGGCGTCTTCGGCCACCCTCACGAGCGGAGCGGCCCGCACAGGCGACCTTGCGCACTGAACGTTAGCGACTAACATCGGTTTATGGAGCGATGGTGCCAGACACACGAGGCGTTGAGACGAGCGGCGGCGGAGCTGTTCGCCGAGCGGGGCTACGACGCGGCGACCACCGCCCAGGTAGCCGATAGGGCGGGTGTGAGCGAGATGACGCTGTTCCGTCACTTCCCGACGAAGGAGAGGCTGCTGCTCGCTGATCCGTTCGACCCGCTCATGGCCGATGCGGTGCAGGCGCGTCCCGCGCATGAGCCGGCGATGACCGCTTTGGCGGAGGGCATCCGCCAGGCGTGGGGGCGGGTCGACGCAGAGAGCGCACGGGCACTGCGCAACCAGCTGAGGATCATCGCCCGGGCCCTGACCCTGCACGGTGCCATCGAACGCAACAGCGACGAGACCATCGCCGCGCTCGTGGCTGCGTTGAGGGTTCGCGGTGTGGAGGAGACACCGGCTCGAGTCGCGGCAGCTGCCGTGATCGCCGGATTGAGCACGGCGTTGCTGGAATGGGCGCGATCGGAGCACACCCCCGTGGACGTCGCGATCGCGTCGGCCCTCGACCTGCTGGGCGGTGGGTGAGGTGCTGGCGCTCGAGGGCGTCAGCCGCCTCTTCCGTGATGGGGCGGGTGTCTCCGATGTGACGGTGCAGGCCCGGCCGGGCGAGATCGTCGCGTTGATCGGACTGAACGGTGCCGGGAAGACCACCCTCATGCGCCTCGCGCTCGGGATGCTCCGCCCTCACCACGGCACCGTGACGCTCTTCCGTCACCCTCTGGAATCAGTGCCGAGCGAGCAGTGGGCGAGGGTGGGGGCACTGATCGAGGTGCCCCTGGCCTACCCGGAACTCACCGTGCGGAAGAACCTCCATATCGCGTGCCTCCTTCGCGGGGCCGATCCGGAGCTCGTCCAGGACTCCCTCGATGCCTGGAAGCTCGATCCTGTTGCGAACCGCAGGTTCCGTCACCTCTCGCTGGGCAACCGGCAGCGCGTCGGCCTGGCCGCAGCGCTCCAGCACGATCCCGATGTGATCGTGCTGGATGAGCCGAGCAATGCTCTCGATCCCGCCTCGGTGATCCTGGTGCGGGAGCAGCTGATCCGTCGCGCACGTGACGGAGCCGCGATCCTGGTCAGCAGCCACCATCTCGATGAAGTGGCGCGCATCGCCGACCGGGTGCTGCTGATGAACAGGGGTCGCCTGATCGGTCCGCTCGACCCCACCGGAGACGACCTCGAGCGCGAGTTCTTCGAACGCATCCGGCAGGATGACGAACTGCGCGGCAGCGCCGAGGTCGCGGAATGAGCGCCGCCCTAAGGGTCGAGGCCCTCAAACTCACGCGTTCACCGGTCGGGGTGGTCGCCACCCTCGCCATCGTGGTCGGCATACTCGCGCTGCTCGCGGGCATTACCGTCGGCATAGCGGGCGGCAACCCCGAGCTGATCGCGAAGGCCGGCCCTGCCGCGACTCTGACCTGGCAGGGTCTGCTCGCGGGAGCGGCTCAGATCACCGCTGCCGCCAGCATTCTCGGCTTCGGGATCGTCCTGGCATGGATGTTCGGCCGCGAATTCGTCGACGGAACCATCACCGGCCTGTTCGCGCTGCCCATCGCCCGCAGCCGGATCGCGCTCGCCAAGCTCACCGTCTATGCACTCTGGGCTGCATCGGTCAGCATCGCCCTGACACTCGGACTGCTCGCGCTGGGACTGCTGATCGGCTACGGCCCCCCGAGCCCCGACACGTGGGCTGCGCTCGGACGGCTCGGCGCACTGGCGATGCTCTCGGCATCGGTCGCCGTTCCCGTCGCGTGGCTCGCGACACTCACCCGCTCGCTCCTCGCAGCCGCCGGCGGCGCCATCGGGCTCGTCGTGGCCGCAGAGGTCGGAGCTCTTGCCGGAGCCGGCGGATGGCTGCCGTTCGCCGCCCCTGCCCTCTGGGCCATGAGCGACGGGACCGCTGTCGCCCCGGCACAACTCGCGCTGGCCGCAGGGGTCGGCCCGGTGTGCACCATGCTCGTCTGCTTCTCCTGGTCACGCCTCCAGCTCGACCGCTGAGGGAGGGCTCGTCGACCCCGAGATGCACGAGCGGCCCGCCCCGAAGGGCAGGCCGCTGAGGACGTCCTGGTGGAGACTAGGTGTAGTTGGTCATGACGTTGTCGACGCCGGCGTGGAGGCGTGAGGCCGGGGGCTGATCGCCGCAGGCGGTGTGGGGCCGATGGTAGTCATAGTGATGGACCCAGATCGCGATGGCCTCTCGTCGCTCGTTCTCGGACTCGTAGGCGCGGGCGTAGAGGCACTCGTCGGCCAGGATCCGCTGGTACCGCTCGATCTTCCCGTTATGGCGGGGAGTGTAGATCCGCGTGCGCTGGTGGCGTCCGATGAACGCGCAGGTCGAGCGGTGGAACGCCGTGGCGGTGTAGTTCGCGCCGTTGTCGGTGACCAGGCGGGAGATCCTGGTGATGCCGTGGGCAGCGAAGAAGGCTCGGGCGCGGTGGAAGAAGGTGATGGTCGTGACGGCTTTCTCGTCCTCGAGCGCCTCGGTGTAGGCCAGGCGGGAGAACCCGTCCTCCATCGAGTGGAGGTAGGTGTAGCCGACCTTCTGCTTGTGGGCGCGTTTGCCGGCGAGGGCCTGTTCGCTGCCGCGGCCGTGGGCCCACCAGCCGCCGCCGTCGGGGATCTTCCCGACCTTCTTCACGTCCATGTGGACCATGTGGCCCGGGTAGCGGGCGATGATCTTCCCTGGTCGGCGAAGGTTCTCGCCGTCTGGGGTGATGTCGCGGATCCGATTCAGTCCGAGCCAGTCCAGCCAGCGCGACACCGTTCTCACGCAACAGCGGAAGCCGTGCCCGTCGGCGAGCTCGCGGGCGATACGGCGCGCGGACCACTTCTTCGTCCGTCGCCAGGACTCGATCAGCTCGAGCACCCAGATCGGGAGACGGGTAGGGCGGTTCGCTGGCGCGCTGGAGTGGTCCTGCAGGCCGAGCTCGCCGTGCTCGCGGAAGCGTCCGACCCATTTCGAGAGCGTGGTGCGGGCGATGTGGAACTCGGCGGCGACGTGCGCAATGGGGCGACCGACCTCGACGACCTGCGCGATAGCGCGCTGTCTTCCGACGACGGTCAATGGGGCATTACGGTGGTGCATGGAACGGGCCTCTTCCTGCGTGACGGCTGCTTTGACACCACCCATCGTGCCGGTCAGGGGCCCGTTCCTTCATCCCCGACCCGGTGTCCACAACGTCATGACCCGCAACATCTAGGGCGCTAATGATTGAGTCACGGGGGTCCGGCTGCCTCATGCTCGTTATGGCGTAGACCCGCATCTCCTCGTTGTGCTCACACTCGTTCAACAAGTTCAGGAGGCTATTGGCGAAGCCCTGCCATACTGTCACCGTACGTAGGTAGCTGGTCAGGTGCGCATGGATGCGCCGACCTTCGGATTGGTCTATCTGCTGTCGCAGGTCCGCAACCTCACGCTGCCCGTCGTCATCCTGCCAGTTTCGGCCCTCCGGGATTGTCAAGTGTGTCTCCTGTGTCTAGCGCCGGGCTCGAGTCACGCGGTCAAGGGGGAGTGAACCGGCCCAGGTTCTCTGCCGCTACTTTGCGGGTTCGGGCTCTCGGGTGAGGGCCTCGTAGTGGAGCGTCTCGAACTCTATCGGGGTGAGCATCCCGAGGGTCCCGTGGAGACGCCTATTGTTGTACCAGTCGACCCAGCCGGCCGTCGCGAACTCGACTTCAGCGAGGGTCCGGTAGGGGCCGGCGTGGAACACGGTGGTGCGGATGCATTCGGTCTTGAACAGGCCATTCACCGTCTCCATCAGCGCGTTATCGTATGCGTCGCCGACGGTTCCGATCGACGGGGCGATGCCCTCGAGGGCGAGATGCTCGGTCAGGCGAATAGCGGTGTATTGAGATCCGGCATCGCTGTGATGGATCAAATCCCCAGGTGAGATGGGGTTTCCTTCCCGCTGGCGCTGCCACAGGGCGATCCGTAGCGGGGTCATCACCAGGTCGACTCTCTTGCTGGTGCTGGCGTGCCAGCCCACGATCCGCTGGGCGAACACGTCCAGGACGAACGCGACGTAGACGAAGCCCGACCAGGTGCGGACGTAGGTGAAGTCGGTGACCCACACCAGGTTCGGCGCGGCCGCGGTGAAGTCACGATTCAGCAGGTCACCAGCCCGTTTCCCATCCGGATCGGGGATCGTGGTGCGCAGCTTCTTCGCCCGCCGAACACCTTCGAGCCCGAGAGTACGCATTGCCCGGTCCACCGCGCCCCGAGACGTGCCGGCGAGGCCGTCTTGGCGGCGGAGCAAGGCGACCCACTTCCGCCGCCCGTACAGACCTTCCGGGGTCATGTGGATCTGTCCGGTGACCTCGTTGAACGTCCAGGCCACGGCACGGATCTTGTCCTCAACCAGGGCATCGGTGACGGTGCGGGCTGCGATCCGAGCCGGGCGCTTCCAGGCTCGGTAGGTCCGTGCAGCGATCTTCAGGCCCTGCTGGTGCAGGACGCGGAGGATCGACTCGACTGCGTAGCCCTCGGCTCTCATCTCGTCGATGAACGCGAGGATCAGCGGTTGCGGGGGTCGAGCTCCCCCGCGAAGAAAATTGAGGCTTTTCGGAGGATCTCGTTGTCCTCCCGCAGCCGCCGATTCTCAGCCTTCAAGCGTTTGACCTCGGCTGATTCCTCGCTGGTGACGCCGGGACGGGTTCCGTCGTCGACGTCGGCCTGGGTCAGCCAGCGTCGCACAGACTCCTTCGAGACGCCTTCTTGGCGGGCGACCGCGGTCACCGCTGCGAACTGAGAGGGGTACTCCTGCTGGTGCTCGTGCACGAGCCGCACGCATCTCGCGCGCAGCTGGGGATCGATCTTCCTCGGCATGCTGTCTATCCTCTCGGACTCAAACAGCAGCGGCATCAAACCTGGGCCGGTTCAACGAGCCAGGCCGACGACTCTCAGTAGTCGCTCGCCGCACCCCAGACTCGCGGGCCGCACAGGGCGCACACAGTCACTACCGGATCTAGGACTGCAGGTCAGAGGTTCGACACATGGGCGCACGGGGCGCACTCAACACGAATCACTACCGTTCGCGACCACTTTACTCCCATTTTCTGTCAGTGCGGACCCCGGCACTACTCATCGCGATAGGCCCGATCGGATCCCAGAACAACCCGTTAACCTGCAGTGATAGAGGAAGGGCCCCTCTCCCGAAGGAGAGGGGCCCTTCCTCTATCGTCTGGTGGAGACTAGGGGGGTCGAACCCCTGACCTGAAGCTTGCAAAGCTACCGCTCTACCAACTGAGCTAAGTCCCCGTATTGTGTTGTGCCCGGCCTCAGTGAGCCTGGGTCAGGCGGAGGCGTCCTGCTGGGCAGAGACCTTCTCGGCCTCGGTCCACAGATCGTTGCGAGCACGATCGGACTCGATCTTCCGCCAGGTGAGGAGGCCGGCAACGGACGTGCCGACCAGGACTGCAGTGACCTTGATGAACGTCTTCACATGTCCTCCGATCCTCGAAGTGGGCCTAACTGGACTTGAACCAGTGACCTCTGTCTTATCAGGACAGCGCTCTAACCGACTGAGCTATAGGCCCGTGGGGGCTGATGTCACGAAGCATATCCGCGACAGCCAACGACGAGAAACACTACAGCGCAGCGGGCGACCACGTCCAACCGGTCCGGACGGTTGTACGTGAGGTCACAACAACCTCTCCGGCTCCGGACCAATCCGCTCCCCGGCCGGCTCCGAACTCCTTCCGTGACACCGCACCGGTGTCAGCATCACCACGAAGGAGACTGTCATGAAGACTCGGAAGATCCTTCCCACCCTCGGTGCCCTCGCGGCCTCGGCCGTACTGATGAGCGCCTGCTCGGGCGGCATGGATGAGGGCTCGAGCCCGGAGCAGGGCGACGATCAGCCCGCGGCCGAGCAGGACAGCGCCTCCGACGGCGGCGGCATGGGCGAGGACATGGACGACATGGACATGGACCCGGCCGCGAACCTCGTCGGCCCGGGCTGCGCGGACTACGCGGAGATGGTGCCGGACGGCGACGGCTCGGTCGAGGGCATGGCCCAGGACCCGCTGAGCGTGGCGGCCTCCAACAATCCGATGCTCACCACACTCACCTCGGCCATCTCCGGCGAGCTGAACCCGGACGTGGACCTGGTCGACACCCTCGACGGTGACGAGTTCACCGTGTTCGCCCCGGTCGACGACGCCTTCGGGGCCATCCCCGAGGACGATCTGAACGCCCTGGCCAGCGATGCCGACAGCCTGTCCACGGTGCTCACCTACCATGTGGTGCCCGGCCAGATCGCTCCCGACGAGATCGCCGGCACCCACACCACCGTCCAGGGCGAGGATGTCGAGGTCACCGGCAGCGGGGACGACCTCATGGTCGACGGCGCAGCCGTCGTCTGCGGCGGCGTGAAGACCCAGAACGCCACCGTCTACCTCGTCGATACCGTTCTGATGCCGCCGTCGATGGCGGACGCCAGCTGAACAGCGCACACTGGGACGACGCAGTGAGCGGGCGGGCATCGAGCCGATCGCCCCGCCCGCTCCTACCGTCGTCGAAGGAGTTGTGAATGGCGCACGACCCTCCCGAGGCCACAGCGGAGCCACGGCGAACGCCGGAGGCGCGCAGCGGACGGGGAACGGCGGCGGATGCCGCCGCCGTGTCCTTGGCCGCGCTGCTGCCTCGCGTCGCCGTGGGGGACGAGGAGGCCTTCTCCCGTCTCTACGACGACGTCTCGCCTCTTCTGTTCGGCCTGATCAAGCGTGTCGTCCGAGATGTGTCGATCAGCGAGGAAGTCCTGCAGGAGGTGTTCGTGGAGATCTGGAAGCAGGCCCCGCGATTCGAAGCCCGTCGCGGTTCCGCCCACGGGTGGATCTGCACCATCGCGCATCGCCGTGCCGTCGACACGGTCCGCTCGACCGACGCCGCTCGGCGCCGGGATTCCGAGGAGGGCCTGCGAGCCATCGAGGAGAAGGTCGTGGACGTCCAGGAGGAGGGGATCTTGAGAGTCGAGTCGGAGCGGGTCGCCACGGCACTGCGCGCCCTGGCCCCGCTGCAGGCCGACGCGATCCGTCTCGCGTACTTCGGCGGCTACAGCCACCGGGAGGTGGCGAGCCTTCTCGACATTCCCGTCGGGACGGCCAAGACACGGATTCGGGACGGGATGATCGTCCTGCGAGACAGCCTGGGGGTGACGTCGTGAACGAGCAGGATCGTGATCTGACGGGCGCCTGGGCCCTGAACGCCCTGGACGCCGAGGAGCGGGCCCGGATCGAGGAGCTCTTCGCCCAGGGTTCCGAGGCGGCGGGCGAGGCCCGTTCCTTCGAGGAGACCGCAGCCGAGCTGGCCGCCGGCCTCGAGCCGGAGGCCCCGCGTCCCGAGCTGAAGTCGTCGCTGATGGCGCGGATCGCCCGAACCCCTCAGCATTCCGTCGAATCGTCCGAGCCTGCAGTGCCCGCGGAGGTCACGCAGGACGACAGCGCCACCGGACCGACGCATCGTCGGACCGACGTGCCGCCCCACGTCCCGGAGAACGTGGACGAGAACGTGGACGACGGCCGGCACCAGCACGACGACCCGCACGAGGGCAGGGCCGAGAACGAGGACGGGACCGAGACCAGGGACGAGGACAGGGTCGAGGACCAGGCCACGGTGATCCCCCTGGATCGCTACCGGTCGAGCGTCCGGCGTTCGCGCTGGTTGGCGGTCGCCGCCGCGGCGCTGATGGTCACCAGCGTCGCCGGAGTCGGGCTGTGGAGCGCCGAGCGCGCCGCACAGGACGAGGATCGAGCGACCATCGAGGCCCTGCAGTCCCAGCAGGCCGCCTCGGACGAGGAGCGCCAGATGATCTCGGCGCTGTTGACGGCGGAGGACACCTCCCATCTCACGGTCCCGTCCGAGACGGGCGGCACCCTGCATGTCATGTACTCGCGCGACCAGCAGTCCATGATCGTCCAGGGTGCCGACCTTCCGGAGCTGCCCAGCGACAGCACGTACCAGCTGTGGATCATCGGCGACGGCGGCGACAGCTTCGAGGACGCAGGGCTGATCACCGAGCCCGGCCAGACGGTGATGGCGCACGAGGAGCTGCCTCCGGAATCCCTGATCGGCCTCACGGTCGAACCGGCCGGCGGCTCCGAGCAGCCCACCACCGACCCGATCGCGTCGTCGGAGCTGTGATGAGCACCCCCACCGCCCACCAGGGCCCCGCCGACGGCGGTCACCGCACCGCACGGCCCGGGATCCCCTGGTGGTCGATGCTCGCCGGCGTGATCGGCGGTGTCGTGCTGCTGGCCGTCGCGGAGCTCGCCTCCTTGGCCTTCAGCTCCTCCTCGGCCCCGTTCGTGGCCGTCGGCGGCGGCTTCATCGACATCATCCCGCCGTGGGTGAAGGACGTGGCCATCGGCCTGTTCGGCACCTGGGACAAGATCGTGCTGTTCGCGTCGATGGTCGCGGTGTACGTGGTGCTCACCGCGCTGAACGGGGCTCTCGGGGCTCGCCGTCCCCGTACGGCCGCCGCCGTGCTGGCGGGTCTGGGCGTCTTCGCCACGGTGATCGTGCTGACCCGGGCGCAGAACTCGGTGCCCGACGCGATCCCGACCCTGCTCGGCACCGTGGTCGCGGTTCCGACGCTGCTGCTCCTGCTGCGCGCCGTGCGCTCTCCTGCCGCCGAGCCGGGCACCGACGCGGCCTGGTCGCGCCGACGCTCGCTGGTGGGCGTCGGGGCCGTCGGAGTGCTCGCAGTCATCGTCGCGGCCGGCGCCCGGGGCGTGAATGCGACCCGCGAGGTCGCCCGCCGGGCCGCGGAGTTCACGCTGCCCACGCCGCGCACCCGCGCCGAGCAGATCCCCGACGACGCCCAGGTGGATGTCGAGGGGATGCCCGCGTACGTCACGCCCAACGAGGACTTCTACCGGATCGACACCGCCCTCGCCGTGCCGCGCGTGGACCCCACCACCTGGGAGCTGCGGATCCACGGGCTGGTGGATCGCGAGCTCACCCTTTCTTTCGAGGAGCTGCTCGCGGAGCCGATGATCGAGAAGCACGTGACGCTGACCTGCGTGTCCAACACGGTCGGCGGCGATCTCGCCGGGAATGCGACCTGGCTCGGCGTCCCCGTGCGCACACTGCTGGAGCGCGTCGGCGTGAAGGACGGCGCCGACATGGTGCTCTCCCGCTCCGTGGACGGCTTCACCGCGTCCACGCCGCTCGAGGCCCTGACCGACGACCGCGACTCCCTGATCGCCGTCGGCATGAACGGGGAGCCGCTGCCGCAGGAGCACGGATATCCGGTGCGGATGGTGGTGCCGGGACTGTACGGATACGTCTCGGCCACGAAGTGGCTCACCGAGCTCACCGTGACCCGCTTCGCCGAGGAGACCGCCTATTGGACCGATCGCGGCTGGTCCGAGCGCGGCCCCATCAAGATCGCCTCCCGCGTGGACGTGCCGCGCTCCTTCGGGACGCTCGACCCGGCATCCGACGGGTCCGTGATGCTCGGCGGGACGGCATGGGCCCAGCAGCGCGGGATCGCTGCGGTCGAGGTGCGGATCGACGACGGGGACTGGCACGAGGCCGAGCTGGGCGCGGAGGTCACCGCCGACACCTGGGTCCAGTGGTCGCTGCGCTGGGAGGATGCCGCGCCCGGTGATCACACGGTCTCGGTGCGGGCGACCGATGGGGACGGCGAGCAGCAGACGGAGGAGCGCGCCGACCCGGTCCCCAACGGAGCGAGCGGCTGGCACACGATCGACTTCACGGTGGAGTGAGCGCGCGGGTCAGGATCCGTGCGGCAGACCGTCGTCGGCCACCAGGCCGTGCTCGCGGACCAGGCTGTTCAGCGCCTCGGGCGCTGCGGCCAGTCGGGCGCAGACCTCGGCGGCGTCCCCGATCAGCAGCTCGCACCCGGTGATCCCCACCAGCTCGTCGAACATCTCCTGCTGCCGGTGGCGCAGCGGGATCGGCTGCTCGTGGGCGACGACGCCCCAGCTCGAGGCGTAGACGTCGAACTGCCCGGGCTCGTGCCCGGTGGCCAGGGAGAGCGGGAACCGGGAAGAGTCCAGGCGCACCCGCTCGTAGTTCGGCTCGGTCTCGTCGACCACGGCGAGCTGCGCGTCGTCGAACCAGGTGGCCACGAGCTCCATCCGCTCCCCGTCGGCACGGTACGGGGCGGCAGGGATGTAGCCGCGCGCGGAGGTGTGCGCGCAGTGGCCGACGGCGAGGCCGCGCACCGTGCAGCGCACGAACGGGGTCGCGATCGGCACGTCGGCGCCGGAGCGCGCGTACTTCCGGGCGATCGTCTCCGGGGTCTGGTTGGAGCCGACGGCCACCACCAGGGTGCGCTCGGCGAGCGGCGCCGCTCCCTCCGCGGCGAGGGCCTGCTCGATCGCGGCGATGTCGACGAGGGCACGGTCCTGCTCCTCGGTGGGGGCGGCCGCGGCGTCGGCCGGGTCCAGATCGACGATCCCCTCGGCCAGCAGCAGCGCGGAGCGCACGGCCTGCCCCGTCCAGGGGTAGTCCTCCGGGGCATCGGCCTGGACAGGGGTGGAGATCGTCGAGGAAGACATGACTCGACCATAACGAGCCGGGCCGGCCCGCCCCAGGATCCCGTGGCCACCCCCACGTGCGCCCAGCGCCGTCCTGGCCCTCCTTGCTCTCAGCTCTCAGCTCTCACGCTGGCCCGTGTCACCCGCTGGAGTCGAGGGGACCTATCGTGGGGTGATGAGCGAACAGCGTGCGATCGATGCCCTGACGGCCTGCGGTCTGGACGCCGAGATCACCCGGCACGGACAGGTCGGGTCCCTCGCCGAAGCCGCCGCCGCTCGCGGGGTCGAGCCCCGCGACATCATCAAGACCCTCGTGGTGCGCCGACGCAAGGGCGACTACCTGTTCGTGCTGGTCCCGGGCGATCGCGAGATCTCCTGGCCGAAGCTCCGCTCGTTCCTCGGGGTGAACCGCCTGTCCATGCCGGACAAGGACGTCGCCCGCGAGGTGACCGGGTACGAGCGCGGCACCATCACGCCGTTCGGCTCCACCACCGCCTGGCCCGTCATCGCGGACATCGACCTCACCGGGGATCCCGCTCGGCGGATCTCCCTGGGTGCCGGTGCGCACGGCGTCGCAGCGACGCTCAACGCCGAGGCGGCCCTCGCTGCCCTGCACGCACAGGTCGCCGACGTCACGGACCTCCAGGCGACCTGACCTCGACCCGCACCAGGAGACTGCCATCCGCTCACGACTCTACTTCCTCGTCCTCGGCGCCTACCTGCTGTGCGTGGGGATCTATCTGATGATCACGACCGACGACTCCGTCCTCCGGGGACTCACGGTCCTCCAGATCATCGCCGCCGTGCTCATGTTCCGGCAGGCGCGGCGCACCCCCGTCACCCGCGACCGCGACGACGACCGCGACGACCGCGACGACCGGGACTCGGCCTCGCACTCCACGTCGAACTCGGCGGAGTAGGTCCTCCGCACGCGGAACGGGCGGGCATCCCGGAGGATGCCCGCCCGTTCCCGGCGAGGAGCCGCGCCCGCTGGGCGCGACCGGTCACTCGTCGGTGAAGGTCATCTTCAGCCCGCCCAGCAGCGCGGCGACCAGGTTGTACAGGAACGCCAGCAGCGTGCCGAGCGCCGTGATGATCACGACGTTCACCACGGCGACGATCGTGCCGTAGCTGACCATCTTGGAGAACTCGAAGAACTCCATGAACGGCAGCGGGTCACCGCTGTTGAGGTCACGGCCGAGCTGATCGATCTTGCCCCACAGACCGATCGCATCGACCAGGTTCCAGGTCAGGATCACGGCCACCACGGTCGCGATGCCGAGGGCGATCGCCACCAGGAACGACAGCTTCATCACCGAGAAGGGGTCCAGCCGTGCCAGCGTGAGCCGCACCCGGCGCGGACCGCGCCGCTCGGGCTCAGCGGTCTGCGCCGGGCCCGTCGTCTTCTTCGGACTGCGGCTGGCGCCCTTGGCCGCGGAGCCCTTGCCGGTTCCGATCGACGTCGTCGAGGGGGACGTCTCGCTCTCCTCGAACGCCGGGAGCTTGGTGGTCGCCTCCGGAGACGTCGTGGTGCCGGAGGCGGACCTCGAGTCGCTCGTGCTCACGGATTACTCCTCGTTGGGGTCGTCGTCGCCGGCGGGCGACTGGTCGGACTCGTCAGAGCCTAGATCATCGGACGGGGCCGGAGCCTGCACCGACTCCCCGTCGCCCTCGATCTGCACAGCATCACCATCAGCGTCGGTGAGCTCCGGGGACTCGGCGTCCCCCGCCTCCTCCTCGTCGATCTCCGACTCGGGGCTGGTGGTGACCAGCAGGATGCGATCGCCCTTGTCCGGCTTGGCGAAGACGACGCCCATGGTGGTGCGGCCCTTGGACGGCACCTCCGCCACGCGGGAGCGGACCACGCGGCCGCGCTCCATGACCACGAGCAGCTCGTCGCTCTCCTCGACCACGGCGGCACCGACCAGGTGGCCGCGGTCATCGGGCAGCTTCGCGACCCGGATGCCCAGGCCGCCGCGGCCCTGCACCCGGTACTCGTCGACGCTCGTGCGCTTGGCGTAGCCGCCATCGGTCACGGTCACCACGAACTGCTCGGGTCGCACGACGTCCATCGCGAGGAGCTCGTCGTCGTGACGGAACTTCATGCCGGTCACGCCGCTGGTCGCACGGCCCGTCGGGCGCAGCACGTCATCGGCCGCCGGGAACCGCACGGACTGGCCGTTGCGGGAGACCAGCAGCAGGTGGTCATCGGCGTTCACGGCCTGGGCCGCGATCACGCGGTCCGGCTGTGCGCCCTCGATGCCGTCGATGTCGCGCAGGTTGATCGCGATGATGCCGCCGGTGCGGTTGGAGTCGAAGGCCGGCATCGCCGTCTTCTTCACCAGTCCGGAGGCGGTCGCGAGCACCAGGTACTCGGCATCCTCGTAGGTGTCGATCGCGAGCACCGAGGCGATGCTCTCGTCGGGCTGGAACGCCATCAGGTTCGCGACGTGCTGGCCCTTGGCATCACGCGGCGCCTCGGGCAGCTCGTAGCCCTTGGCGCGATAGACGCGCCCCTGGTTGGTGAAGAACAGCAGCCAGCGATGGGTCGTGGAGGTGAAGAAGTGCTCGACCACGTCGTCCGCTCGCAGCGAGGCGCCGCGCACGCCCTTCCCGCCGCGCTTCTGGGCGCGGTACTGGTCAGCGCGGGTGCGCTTGACGTATCCGCCGCGGGTGATGGTGACGACCACGTCCTCCTCGGGGATGAGGTCCTCCATCGACATGTCCCCGTCGAACGGCATGATCTGGGTCCGACGGTCGTCGCCGTAGCGGTCCACGATCTCCTGCAGCTCGTTCGAGACGATGTCCCGCTGGCGCTGCGGATCCGCGAGGATCGCCGTGTACTCCTCGATGAGGGCCTGCAGACGATCGTGCTCGTCCATGATCTTCTGGCGCTCCAGGGCGGCCAGGCGACGCAGCTGCATCGCGAGGATCGCATTGGCCTGGAGCTCGTCGATCTCGAGCATCTCCATCAGCCCGTCACGGGCCTGGTCGGCATCCGGCGAGCGACGGATCAGCGCGATGACCTCGTCGAGCGCGTCGAGCGCCTTGAGGTAGCCGCGGTAGATGTGGATCTGCTCTTCGGCCTTGCGCAGGCGGTACCGGGTGCGACGCACGATGACGTCGATCTGATGCTTGGTCCACTCGCGCACGAAGGAGTCGATCGACAGGGTGCGGGGCACCCCGTTCGCCAGCGCCAGCATGTTCGCGGAGAAGTTCTCCTGCAGCTGGGTGTGCTTGTACAGGTTGTTCAGCACGACCTTCGCGACCGCATCGCGCTTGAGCGTGATGACCAGGCGCTGGCCGGTGCGGCCGGAGGTCTCGTCGGTGATGTCCGCGATGCCCTGGATCTTGCCGAGCTTGACCATCTCGGCGATCTTGCGCGCGAGGGTATCGGGATTGACCTGGTAGGGCAGCTCGGTGACGACGAGCGACATGCGGCCGTTGATCTCCTCGGTGGAGACCACGGCGCGCTGGGTGATGGAGCCTCGACCGGTGCGGTACGCCTCCTCGATGCCCTTGGTGCCGGCGACCGTGGCGCCGCTGGGGAAGTCGGGTCCCTTGATGAACCTCAGGCACGCCTCGAGCAGCTCGGGCTTGGTGGCCTCGTGGTTCGTCAGCAGCCACTGGACGGCGTCGGCCACCTCGCGCAGGTTGTGCGGCGGGATGTTCGTCGCCATGCCCACGGCGATGCCGGCGGACCCGTTGACCAGCAGGTTCGGGAAACGCGCGGGCAGCACGACGGGCTCGTCGACCGTGTTGTCGTAGTTGCCCTGCATGTCGACCGTCTCCTGGTCGATGTCACGCACGAGCTCGAGGGCCAGCGGGGCCATCTTGCACTCGGTGTATCGCGGGGCGGCTGCGCCGTCGTCGCCGGCGGAGCCGAAGTTGCCCTGGCCCAGGATCAGCGGGTAGCGCATCGACCACGGCTGCACCAGACGCACCATGGCGTCGTAGATCGCGGTGTCGCCGTGGGGGTGGTAGTTGCCCATGACCTCGCCGACGACCTTCGCGCACTTCGAGAAGGAGCGGTCGGGGCGGTAGCCGCCGTCGTACATCGCGTAGACGATGCGGCGGTGCACGGGCTTGAGGCCGTCGCGCACGTCGGGCAGCGCACGGGAGACGATCACGCTCATCGCGTAGTCGAGGTAGGAGCGCTGCATCTCCTGGTTCAGGTCGACCTGGGTGATGCGGTCCACCTCGTCCTCGTCGAGGGGGTCGACGAGGGTGACGGTGCGGTCCGATGCCTCGGAGGTGGAGATCTCGTGGGCGCCGTCGGGCGTGGCCTGGCCGGCCACACCGGCGGGCAGCTCCGGGGTCTCGTCGGGGTTCGTGGGGTCCTGCGGGGTGTCGCTCATGGTGAGAGAGAGGCCTTTCGGGTGGGGCCGAGATCAGATGTCGAGGAAGCGGACGTCCTTGGCGTTCTCCTGGATGAATCGCCGCCTGGACTCGACGTCGTCGCCCATCAGGACTGAGAAGATGGTGTCGGCGTCGGCGGCCTCGTCGACCGTGACCTGCTTCAGCGTGCGCGAGGTGGTGTCCATCGTGGTGGTCTGGAGCTCCTTCCAGTCCATCTCGCCCAGACCCTTGTAGCGCTGGATCCCGTTGTCGCGGGGGATGCGGCGACCGGCGGCGCGGCCGGCCTCGAGGCGCTCGTCGCGCTCGACATCGCTGAAGACGTACTCGTGCGGGGCGTTGGTCCACTTCAGGCGGAACAGCGGCGGCATCGCGATGAACACGTGGCCGAGCTCGATCAGCGGGCGCATGTAGCGGAACAGCAGCGTCAGCAGCAGGGTGCAGATGTGCTGGCCGTCGACGTCGGCATCGGCCATCAGGATGATCTTGTGATAGCGCAGCTTGGTGGCGTCGAAGTCGTCGCCGATTCCGGTGCCGAACGCGGTGATCAGCGAACGGACCTCCTGGTTGTCCAGCGCGCGGTCCAGCCGGGCCTTCTCCACGTTCAGGATCTTGCCGCGGATGGGCAGGATGGCCTGGGTGCGGGGGTCACGGCCCTGCACGGCGGAGCCGCCGGCCGAGTCGCCCTCGACGATGAAGATCTCCGACTCCGCGGGGTTGCGGGAGGAGCAGTCGCGCAGCTTGCCGGGCATGCCGCCGGTCTCCAGCGGCGACTTGCGGCGTGTCGCATCGCGGGCCTTGCGGGCCGCCTCGCGGGCGGCCGCGGCGGCCTGGCCCTTCATGACGATCGCGCGGGCCTCCTGCGGATGGGAGACGAACCAGTCCTGGAGCTGATCGGTCATCACCTTGACCATGAAGGTGCGGGCGATGGTGTTGCCCAGCTTCGTCTTGGTCTGGCCCTCGAACTGCGGCTCGCCGAGCTTGACGGAGACCACGGCGGTCAGCCCCTCGCGGATGTCCTCGCCCGTGAGGTTCGAGTCCTTCTCCTTGAGCAGGCCCTGCGACCGGCCGTAGCGGTTCACGATCGACGTCAGCGAGGAGCGGAAGCCCTCCTCGTGGGTGCCTCCCTCGTGCGTGTTGATCGTGTTGGCGTAGGTGTGCACCGACTCGGAGTAGGCGCCGGTCCACTGCATGGCGACCTCGACGGAGATCGCGGCCTCCTGGTCCTCGGACTCGAAGGAGATGATCTCGGGGTGGATCACCTCGGCCCGCTTGGCCGTGTTGATGAACTCCACGAAGTCCTGCAGACCGCGCTTGTAGAGGTAGGAGACGGTGCGGGGACCGGACTCCTTCTCGGCGTTCTCCGCCTCGAGCTCGACGTCGATGACGTCGTCCTCGTCCTCTTCTGGCTCCTCGGGGGCGCGCTCGTCGGTCAGCGTGATCTTCAGTCCCTTGTTCAGGAACGCCATCTGCTGGAATCGCTTGCGCAGCGTCTCGAAGTCGTAGACGGTCTCGTCGAAGATGTCGTGATCGGCCCAGAAGGTGATCGTGGTGCCTGTCTCCTCGGTCTCCTCGCCCTTGTCGAGCGGGGCGAGGGGGACGCCGCGGCTGTACGCCTGGCGCCACACGTGACCGTCGCGGCGGATCTCCACCTCCATGCGGATGGACAGGGCGTTGACGACGGAGGAGCCCACGCCGTGCAGGCCGCCGGAGACCGCGTAGCCGCCGCCGCCGAACTTGCCGCCGGCGTGCAGCACCGTGAGCACGAGCTCGACGGCGGGCTTGCCCTCGGTGGGGTGCATCGCCACGGGGATGCCGCGCGCATGGTCGACGACCTTCACGCCGCCGTCGTCCAGCAGCGTCACCTCGATGGTGTCGCCGTGACCGGCCATCGCCTCGTCCACGCAGTTGTCGACGATCTCCTGCACCATGTGGTGCAGGCCGCGCTCACCGGTCGAGCCGATGTACATGCCCGGGCGCTTGCGCACCGCCTCGAGGCCCTCGAGGACGGTGATGTCCGAGGCGTCGTAGTGCTCCGGCGCATGCGCTGCGCGCTCACCGGCGGACTGGACCGGGGGTGCCGGTGCGTCCGGTGCCTCCGGCGCATCGGGAGCGTCAGAAGCACTCCGGGAGGCATCCGTCTCGGGCATGGGGTGGTCGCTGTCGCTCACCTGATGTGGCTCCTCGCAGTCCTGGGATCCCTCGACCCAGGAGAGCGTCGAGGGTTGCGGCCGGCCACGCGGAGCGATCCGGACGGCTCAGCACACATGCGGCCCACGAGGAGTCTCGCGCGCACACGCGCGTAAGGCACCCGTAGGCCACAGCGATCGAGCCGACGGCATCGAGATCCGCGAGGACGTCGGCCGAACACCCCCATTCTAGCCGACTGAGGCCCGTGAACCTATTGACGCGGCCGATCCTGTGGAGAACGCGACGCAGGATCGGCCTCAGACGGCCCTCGGCGGCCTCAGGAAGCCGTTTCGGAGGCGGTCGCCGGGGTCCCCTGCCTCAGGCGGGGTGATATCGCGGCATAGAGCCGCCTGGGCAGGCGACCTCGCGCTCAGAGCTCCGCGAGCACCGCGGCGGTGGCCAGCGCGGCGGTCGCCGCCTCGTGGCCCTTGTCCTCGCTCGAGCCCTCGCGACCCGATCGGTCCAGCGCCTGCTCCTCGTCATCGCAGGTCAACAGCCCGAAACCGACGGGAACCCCGTGGTCCAGGGCCACCCGGGAGAGTCCATCGGTCGCCGCCGAGCAGACGTACTCGAAGTGCGGGGTGCCGCCCCGGATCACGACGCCGAGCGCGATCACGGCGTCGTGGGTGCGGGCGAGACGGTCGGCGATCACCGGCAGCTCGAAGGAGCCGGGGGCCCGCACCACGGTGGGGCCGGTGATCCCCGCCTCGGTGCAGCCGCGCAGCGCACCGTCGAGCAGGCCGTCCATGACCTCCTGGTGCCAGGAGGCGGCGACGATCGCGACCCGCAGGTCGGGGTGGGAGGTGGTGGTCAGGCTGGGGCTTCCGTGTCCGCTCATGCAGCGTCTCCTTCAGGGGTGGTGGGGAGGCCGACGAGATGGTGGCCCAGTCGGTCCCGCTTGGTGGTGAGATACGCGAGGTTCTCGGGGGTGGGGTGGGTGCCGAGGTCCACGACCGCGGCGACGTCGAGGCCGCCCGCGCGCAGCGCCTCGGCCTTGGCGGGGTTGTGGGTGAGCAGGTGGACGCTCCCCACGCCGAGGCGCGCGAGGATCCGCGGCACCGCCTCGAAGCTGCGGGCGTCGACCGGCAGGCCCAGGTCGAGGTTCGCCTCGACGGTGTCGCGGCCGGAATCCTGCAGCGCGTAGGCGCGCAGCTTCTGCACCAGGCCGATCCCTCGCCCCTCGTGGCCGCGCAGCAGGACGAGCACGCCGCGGCCGGCGGCCTCGATCCGCGCCAGGGACTCCTGCAGCTGCGGCCCGCAGTCGCAGCGGCGGGAGCCGAACACGTCCCCGGTCATGCATTCGGAGTGCACCCGGGTCAGCACCGGTTCGTCGGTCGTGACGTCCCCGCGCACGAGCACCAGATGCTCGGCGGAGCCGTCGCGCACGGCCAGGGCACGGAAGGTGCCGTGCTCGGTGGGCAGGTCCACCGGCTCGGTCATCTCGAGGGGATCGGCCTCGAGCGCCCGACGGTGCGCCACGAGCGCCTCGATCGAGATCATCACCAGGTCGTGCTGGTCGGCGAACTCCCGCAGCGCCGGTCCGCGCATCATGGTGCCGTCATCGTGCACGAGCTCGACGATCATGCCGACGTCGGGCAGGCCGGCCAGACGCGTGAGGTCCACCGCCGCCTCGGTGTGGCCGCGGCGCTCGAGCACGCCGCCGTCGCGGGCACGCAGGGGCAGCACGTGGCCGGGACGGATCAGGTCCGCGGGGGCCGAGCCCGGATCGGCGAGGACCTGCAGGGTGCGGGCACGGTCGGCCGCGCTGATCCCGGTGGTCACGTCGGCGGAGGCGTCGACGCTCACGGTGTAGGCGGTGCGCAGCGGGTCCGCGTTCTCGGCGACCATCAGCGGCAGCTGCAGGGCATCCGCCCTCGCCGCCGTCATCGGAGCGCACAGCAGGCCGCTCGAGTAGCGGACCGCGAAGGCCAGGGTCTGCGCGGTCGCGGCCGAGGCGGCCAGGATCAGGTCGCCCTCGTTCTCGCGGTCCTCGTCGTCCACGACCACCACGGGCGCTCCGACGGAGAGTGCGGCGAGGGCCTGCTCGACGGAGTCCAGTCTCAGCGTGCTCATCGACGCGCCCCCTCGGCGAACAGCAGCTTCTCGACGTGCTTGGCCAGCACGTCGACCTCGAGGTTCACGCGGTGGCCGATGTCCCGTCGGCCCAGGGTGGTGCGGGCGAGGGTCTCCGGGATCAACCCGATCGTCACCTCGTCGCCGTCGATCGCGGCGACGGTGAGGCTCACGCCGTCCACGGCCAGCGATCCCTTCGCGACCACATAACGGGCCAGGCCCGCGGGCAGCTGGATCCGCAGGCGGGTGGTGCCTGCCTCCTCCTCCCGGTCGAGGATCTCGCCGGTCGCGTCCACATGGCCCTGCACGATGTGGCCGTCCAGGCGTCCGTCGACCCGTACGCAGCGCTCGAGGTTGACGGTGTCACCGGCGGCGAGCCCGCCGAGTGTGGTGGCCTCGAGCGTGGTGGCGATGACGTCGGCGCTCCAGGTCTCGCCGTCCTCTGCGGTCACGGTGAGGCAGCAGCCGTTCACGGCGATCGAGTCGCCCAGGGCGATGCCGGCCAGGACCTGCGGGGAGCGGATCGTGAGGCGGGCAGGATCCGCCGGTGAGGTGAGCGACTCGACGGTGCCGAGTTCTTCGATGATTCCGGTGAACATGGGGGTCCTTCCAGGTCAGGCGGTTCGGGGGCGGAGGGTGAGGCGGAGGTCGCAGCCGCGGGGGGCGACCTCCACGAGGTCCAGGTCCAGGCGCTCGGAGATCGTGGTGATCCCCAGGTCGCCGACGCCCGGTGGTCCGGCGCCCAGCAGGGTGGGGGCCAGGTGCACGATCAGCTCATCGACCAGCCCGGCGCGCAGGAAGGCGCCGGTCACGGTGGGCCCGCCCTCGAGCAGGACATGGCGTCGGCCGTGCGCGAAGAGCTCCGCGAGGGCGGCCGACGGGTCGTGTGTGCGCAGGAGGAGCGTGTCTCCCGCACCCGCCGGAGCGGGCAGCGGGGGGATGTCGCCGGTGCCCATCACCACGCGGAGAGGCTGGTGCGGGAGCAGGGTCCCGTCGGGGCGGCGGGCGGTGAGAGAGGGATGGTCGATCCGGGCGGTGCCGGCGCCGATGAGCACGACGTCGCAGGTGGCGCGCAGGTCGTGGACCTCGCTGCGGGCCTCCTCGCCGGTGATCCAACGGCTGCTGCCGTCCGCCGCGGCGACCCGGCCGTCGAGCGTGAGCGCCGTCTTGGCGGTGACCAGGGGGCGGTCGTGCTGCAGGCCGTGCTCCCAGCCGCGATTGAGCAGGCCGGCCGCGGCAGCGAGGTCCTCGGGCACGTCCAGCTCGACGTCGATGCCGGCGGCACGCAGGGTCTCGACGCCGCCGGTCGCGTGCGGGTTCGGGTCACGCCGGGCGACCACGACCCGGGCCACTCCGGCCTCGAGCAGCGCGTCGGCGCAGGGCCCGGTGCGTCCGTGATGGGCGCAGGGTTCCAGGGTGACGAGGGCGGTGGCTCCGGCGACGGAGACGGACGCGCGACTCAGGGCGTCGATCTCGGCATGCGGCGTGCCGGCCCTGCGGTGGTGTCCCTCCGCGATCACCGCTCCGTGGGCATCGAGCAGCACGCAGCCCACACGGGGATTCGGGCCCAAGGGCACGGCGGGGTCCGCAGCGATCTCCAGCGCACGGCGCAGGGCCGCGGTCTCGGCGTGGGCCAGCATGGTCTCTCTCCCTCGGTCCGCAGCTCGCGGTTCCGGAGGGAGGGGAAGGGTGCGGAGACGTCGTCGCCCGAGGAGCGTTCGCCGGTGCACCGGGGTGCACGGCGAAGAGCCGCCCGAGGACGTCGTTCGCGTGCGCTTCCCATCCGGACTCTGACCGTCGGTCCAGGAGTTCCACCTGGTCAGCCGAGGGCCAGAGGCCATCGGGTCGCGGACTATCACCGCCGGCTCGGAATTTCACCGACCCCAGTGCACGCGAGCTTGTCAGCTCGTCAGCACTCACGGTAGCAGGAGCTCATCCGTATGTGTCGCGCGGTCCGCGCCAGGTGACGGTGCGTCGGCCCTTCTTCCAGGTGCGCTCGGCAGAGGCCGGACCGGTCACGCGCAGCTCGGAGATCACGTGGGAGCCGATGTGCTCCTCGATCGCGGTGATGAGCTGCGGGGTGAGCATGCGCAGCTGGGAGGCCCAGGCCGAGGAGGACGCGCTGACCATGAGCACCCCGTCCTCGAGGGAGACCGGACGGCAGTGGGTCGCGAGCCTCTCGCCCACGATCTCGTCCCATTCCTCGAGCACCCGTCCGGCATCCATGCCGGCGTTCCAGCCGAGGTTTCCCAGCACCTTCTTCAGCACCAGCTCGATGCCCTGCGGGTCTCGCGGGTCCGGGCGGGATCCGGAGTAGCCGGGGGCGCTGCCCGAGCGGTCGCGCACGTCTCTGGCCTGGGTCTTCGCGGAGATCGGGAAGAGTCCGCGGCCCCGGGCCGCGGCACGGGAGCGGTTCACGGTGCGCCGGGCGAGTTCGAAGGGGTCGGTCGACGGCGGCAGCTCGGGCGGGTCGTAGAACTCATCCGGCCCCGCGACCCGCTCCTGATCGCGCTCCGACGCCGGCCGACGCTGCCCGCCGGTGCCCGGCGGACGTCGAGGGGCTACTGTCCCGGGGTGCCGTTCCACGGTCCGGGAGGCCTGCTGGTCCGGCTCCTGGGGGCCTCGCCAGGTCGAGAGATCGTACGGGTTCGCGAGCCGCGGCCGCTGTCCGTTCCCGGATCCCGGCGTCGTCATCGCAGGCCTCCGTCGCGCGGATCCCGCGGCGTCGCGTCGCCGAGGCTGACGTCGACCACATGGATCTCGCCGTCCAGCGAGCCGGGGATGTCGGTGTCGTTGGCGGTGGTGATCAGCACCTGGGAGGCGCTGGTGACGATGCGGCCCAGCCGTTCGCGCCGGTGCACGTCGAGCTCGCTGAACACGTCGTCGAGGATGAGGATCGGTTCGCCGTCGCCGAGATCGCCCTCCTCGAGACGGAGCAGGTCGTAGCTGGCCAGGCGCAGGGCGAGGGCCAAGGACCAGGACTCGCCGTGGCTCGCATAGCCCTTGGCGGGGAAGTCGTGCAGCCGGATCTCCAGGTCGTCGCGGTGCGGTCCGGTCAGGGTGACGCCGCGGTCGATCTCGTCGTCGTGACGCGAGGCGAGCAGCCCGAGCAGGCAGTCGTGGATCTCCTGGGTGCCGGGCAGCTCTCCGGCTCCGGTGCCGAGCTCGTCGAGCACGGTGGACCGATATGCCACATCGGCCGGGGAGGAGAGGTTCCCGCGCTGGTCCGGGGGGAGGTCCAGGGATTCCTCGGCACCCTCGTCCGTCGCCACCCGGAGGTACGAGTAGCCCAGATGCGGGCGCAGACGGTTCACCAGGTGCAGCCGGGCGCGCAGCAGCTCGGCGCCGAAGCGGGCGAGCTGCTGGTCCCAGACCTCCAGAGTGCTCGAGGCCGAATCCGCCGGATCGAGGCCCGCGACGCTGCGCCCGGCTCCGCCCCGACGCATCGATCGCATCTGCTTGAGCAGGTTGCTGCGCTGCTTGAGGACGCGGTCGTAATCCGCTTTGACCGACGCGAAGCGCGGCGCGATCTCGAAGAGGAGCTCGTCGAGGAAGCGGCGGCGGCCTTCCGGATCCCCCTTGATGAGGCCGAGATCCTCAGGGGCGAAGAGCACGGCCCGCACCTCGCCGAGCAGGTCGCGCAGCCGCGCGACGTTCTGGCCCTGGACCCGAGCCCGGTTGGACTTGCCCGGCGTGATCTCGAGGTCGACCTGCAGGTTCCGCCCTGCCCGCACGAAGCTCGCCCGGATGATCGCGGTCGATTCGCCCCGTCGTACGAGGGCGGCGTCGTGGGGGACCCGATGGCTCGACAGCGTCGCCAGATACCAGACGGCCTCGACGATGTTGGTCTTGCCCTGCCCGTTCTTGCCGACCAGCACGGTGATGCCCGAGGTGACGGGCAGCGTGAGGCGTTCGTACGAGCGGTAGTCGGTGAGATCGAGAGCGGTCAGCTGCATGGACGGACCACTCCCACGCTCAGATCCGCATCGGCATGATCAGGTACTTGTACGAGGTGTCGGGCACGCCCTCGAGGGAGTCCTGACCGCTCATGACCGAGGGCTTGATGGAGTCGGTGAACGTGAGCCGGGCGAACTCGGTGCCCAGGGCGCCGAGGCCGTCGAGCAGGAAGCCCGAGTTGAAGCCGACGACCAGGTCCTCGCCCTCGAGGTGCGCCTCGAGAACCTCACTGGCCTGTGCGTCGTCACCGGCACCGGCCTCGAGCGCGACCTGTCCCTCCGCGAAGGACAGTCTCACCGGGGTGTTCCGCTCGGCGACCAGGGAGACGCGCTTGACGGCATCGATGAGGGCACCGGTGGAGACCACGGCGGTGATCGCGGTGGTGTCCGGGAAGAGTCGCCTCACGGGCGGGTACTCGCCGTCGACCAGTGTGGAGGTCGTGCGGCGGCCGCCGGCCTCGAAGCCGATGAGGTGGGCGGAGTCGTCCTCGGCCAGAGCGATCTCGACGCTGCCGCCGGTGGCCAGGGAGCGTGCGACCTCATGCAGGGTGCGACCGCGCACGAGCGCCGTCTGCTCGGTGCCCGGGGTGGCCGGGTTCCAGGTCAGCTCCCGCAGTGCGAGGCGATAGCGGTCGGTGGCCATGAGCGTCATGGTCTCGCCGGAGATCTCGACCTTCACGCCCGTCAGCAGCGGGAGGGTGTCGTCCTTCGAGGCGGCGACCGTGACCTGGCTGATCGCCTCGGAGAAGACGTCGGCCGCGACGGAACCGGCGACCGGAGGCATGCTCGGCAGCTGCGGATACTCCTCGACCGGGAGGGTGGCCAGTGCGAAGCGCGCCGAACCGCACCTGACCTGCAGCTTCGTGCCCTCGAGGGCGATCGAGACGTCCTTGTTGGGCAACGCTCGGACGATGTCGGACAGCATCCGTCCCTGCACTAGGACCTCGCCGGGCTGCTCGACCTCGGCATCCAGCCGGATCTGTGCGCTCACTTCGTAGTCGAACGTGGAAAGCTGCAGCTCACCACTGGAATCAGCCACGATCCGCACGCCCTGCAGGATCGGCATCGCCGGTCGCACAGGGAGGGTTCGAGTGGCCCAGGAGACGGCGTCACCGAGGACGCCGCGATCGAGGTGGAACTTCACCTTTGCCACTCCTTCGCAGTGGTCGAAAGCCAGAACGGGGGACAGCGTATCGGTTTCCTCGGCCTGCGGGCGACACACCGGCCTGGATCCTTGACAGCGACCCGCGCCGGTACCCGGGGATCACTCGTCTCGTCCGGGCTGAAGAACCCTCCCCGGCACCCGAAATGACATGACGCCGACGTCGCTCCCCGGCACCCCGGCCCGTCCACACCCCCCTTGAGCTGAGAACTACAGTCCTCTTCATCACGGCTGTGCACATCGTGGATAACCGCGATCGTCCCAGCTCCCACGGTTCAGAGCCCTCGTGGACGGAGCGTTGAGCGCTGCGCACTTCTCGTGCGCCGGCTGTGCACAGGTCGCCGGCTCCCGCGGATTCTTGTCATTCCTCCGTGCACATCGGGGTGTGCGTGGGACTCGTCGGTTCCACATTGTCCACAGAGTTATCCACAATTGGGGAGAACTGCGCGGTGACCTGCTCTGTTGTTCGCGGTGTTCGGTCCTCGCGAGCGGGGCGGCCTCAGCCGCGGGGGCGGGAGTTGGAGCTCTTGATCCGCGCGGTGAGCTCGGTGACCTGATTGAAGATCGCGCGGCGCTCCTTCATGAGTTCGCTGATCTTCTTGTTGGCGTGCATCACGGTGGTGTGGTCGCGGCCACCGAACTCGTCGCCGATGCGGATCAGCGGCATGTCCGTGAGCTCGCGGCACAGGTACATGCCGATCTGCCGGGCGGAGACCAGCCGGCGCGACCGTCCGCTGCCGACGATCTCGTCGACCGACAGATTGAAGTAGGTAGCGGTCTGGGCGATGATCGTCGACGCCGTGATCTGGGTGCCGTCGTCGTGGGAGAGCAGATCCTTCAGCACGCTCTCGGCAAGCGTGACGTCCATCGGCTGGCGGGAGAGCGAGTGCAGCGCCTGCACGCGGATCAGCGCCCCTTCGAGCTCACGGATGTTGGTCGCGATGTGCGAGGCGATGTACTCCAGCACGTCATGAGGGACCTCGCCGGTGTTCTCCTGCGCGACCTTCTTGCGCAGGATCGCGATGCGGGTCTCGAGGTCCGGCGGCTGCACGTCGGTCATCAGGCCCATCTCGAAGCGCGAGCGCATGCGGTTCTCGAAGCCGCCGAGCTCCTTCGGGGGGAGGTCCGAGGTGATGACGATCTGCTTGTCCGTGTTGTACAGCGTGTTGAACGTGTGGAAGAAGGCTTCCATCGTCTCGGGCGCACGCTGCAGGAACTGGATGTCGTCGATGAGCAGGATGTCGATGTCGCGGTAGCGGCGCTGGAACTCCTGCGCCTTGCCGAACTGGCCGGACTGCACGGAGTTGATGAAGTCGTTGGTGAACTCCTCGGAGTTCACGTACCGCACGACCACGTCCGGGTAGAGGCTCTGCGCGTAATGGCCGACGGCATGCAGCAGGTGGGTCTTGCCCAGACCCGAGCCGCCGTAGATGAACAGCGGGTTGTACGCCTTGGCGGGAGTCTCCGCGACGGCCGACGCCGCTGCCTGGGCGAAGCGGTTGGAGGACCCGATCACGAACGTGTCGAAGGTGTACTTCGCGTTCAGCCGGGAGTCCTCGCCGAGAGTGGACTGTCCGGTCCGTGCCGGGCGACGCGGTGCGGGCAGCGGCGACGGCGCCGACGAGCCGGTCGTGGCGGAGAAGCCGGCATAGGCGCTGGGGTCGTCGGCCGCGGTGCCGGTGTAGGCGCCCCCGAGGGAGAAGCGGTCCTCGCTGGAGAACGGGCCGGCAGCCGGAGACGGGACGGAGGAGGGCAGGGCGGCGCGGCCGGGCTGATCGCTCGCGGGGAGCACGGAGCCCTCGTCACGTCGGAAGGGGGCCGTGTAGGAGTCGTGCACCGGAGTTTCCACAACTCTGTCCACACCATGTGCACTGCTGGGGGCGGCGGACGGGGTCGGAGCCGCAGCAGGCGCCGGGTCATCGTCGTCATCGGCGAAGAGCGTCTCGTCGACCGTGACCGCGAACCGCAGCTCGCTGCCATAGGCGTCGCTGAGGGCGGCGGCCAGGGGGCCCGCGATGCGGTGCTCGAACAGCTCCTTCGCGGAGGTGGAAGGGGCTGCGACCAGGGCAGTCTCTGCCACGACGGCCATCAGGCGGGACAGCGTGAGCAGGGCGATGACGCGCTGGGACACGTTGCCGTCTCGACGCAGGGTGGCCAGGGTGCGCTCCCAGATCGCGGCGACGTTCGCGTCAGTCATCAAGTTTCTCCGTACGGGGGCGATCGGCGGTCCAGGTAGTTTTCCACAATAGCCGCTGTATTGTGGATCAACAGTGTGGACAAGTCCTCGTCCTCGCCCGCTCGTGACCGGAGACTCGTTCCCCGGGCCGCGCAGGCGTCCGTGCTGGTACGGACTCCGTTCTATCCGTTCGGCCTGTCACAGCTCTCGCGGCGCCGAGGGTCGCGAAACGCCGGACACAGTGAGAAACCGGCCACAACGGGCCTGTGGAGGGCGTTCTCCGTTGACCCTTCGCGCCCTCGCTCCTAAGATCATGCAGTCAGCGCTGCGCGCCGTCCCGACACGGTCTCCGGCAGCCGCCCCGCGAGAGCGGGTGCGCCCGAACAGTCCGTTCGTGCAGCACGACCACCAGACCACCGCGAGGGGTACGTCCGTGCCCACGATCGAGGAGAACCGATGAGCAAGCGCACGTTCCAGCCGAACAACCGTCGTCGCGCGAAGAAGCACGGCTTCCGCGCCCGCATGCGCACCCGCGCCGGCCGCGCCATCCTGAACGCACGCCGTTCCAAGGGTCGCGCCGAGCTCTCGGCCTGAGTCGCTGTCCCGACGTGACCTGCGGCGTCACCCCATGACTCCGTGAACTGGTCCAGTCACCGGCTGCACACCGGCGACGAGTTCCGCGCCGTCACCCGTGGTGGCGTCCGCAGCGCCCGATCCCACGTGGTCGTGCACCTCTCCCTGCTCACGCAGGAAGGGGACGCACCCCGCGTGGGATTCGTCGTGTCCAAGAGGATCGGCAACGCCGTAGTGCGCAACCGTGTGACCCGTCGGCTCCGCGAGATCGTGCGCCCGCAGTTCGAGACCCTGCCTCCGGGCTCGGGGATCGTGCTGCGAGCGCTGCCGGGCATCGATGAGCAACCCTTCGCCGAGCTCGAGGCCGATGTCGTCGGTGCTCTCGGCGCCGCGACGCGCAAGCTCGAGCGCCGCACACGGACCGTCTCATGACCACGCTGCTGCGGTCGGTCCTGCGACTGCCCCGTCGGGCGCTCGCACTGCTGGTGCGCGGCTACCAGGTAGGCATCTCGCCCTACACCCCGCCGGCCTGCCGGTACGATCCCGTGTGCTCGCAGTACGGCATGGACGCCCTGCGAGTGCACGGAGCGGTGAAGGGCACGCTGCTGACCGCCGGCCGGATCGTGCGCTGCAACCCGCTCAGCCACGGCGGTCCCGATCCTGTTCCCGCCCCCGGCATGTGGAGGAATCCACGCCGACTGCGGCACCCGGCCCACTAGGGCCTACCCTTGACCCAGATTCCCGACCACAGCCGACACCTCGCATGAACGGCATGCGCATCCGTGCGGCAGGAAGACCAGGCCGATGAACCCCCTGTATCCGATCGAATGGGCCGTGGCATGGCTCATGGTGAAGTTCCATGCCATGCTCTCGGTCTTCATGGACCCGGACGCCGGGCTCACCTGGGTGCTCTCGATCGTGGGCCTCACCGTCGTGGTGCGAACCCTGATCATCCCGCTGTTCGTGCGCCAGATCCGTGCATCGCGCGCGATGCAGATGGTCTCGCCCGAGCTGCAGGCCGTGCAGAAGAAGTACAAGGGCAAGACGGACCAGGCCTCGAAGCAGAAGATGGCCGAAGAGACCATGGCGATCTACAAGGATGCCGGGGCCAGCCCGTTCTCCTCGTGCCTGCCCATGCTGCTCCAGATGCCGATCTTCTTCGGTCTGTTCCGCGTGCTGTTCTACAAGCTGCCGGAGGCTGCGGAGGGGGCGGGCTTCGGCCCGCTGACGCCGGAGCTCGCCCAGAGCGCCCGGAACTCGGCGTTCATCGGGAACGTCACCATCTCCGACAGCTTCCTGTCGCCCGGCGACGGCCAGCTCACCACCCGTATCATCGCGGGCATCATCATCGCCTGCATGTGCGCGGTCACCTTCTTCACCCAGAAGTCGCTGACCATGAAGAACATGCCGAAGGCGGCCCTCGAGGGCCCCATGGCCAGCACCCAGAAGATGATGCTGTACATGCTCCCGTTCATCTACGTGATCACGGGGCCCGGCATGCCGATCGGTGTGCTCATCTACTGGCTGACCACCAACGTGTGGACCTTCGGCCAGCAGTACATCGTCATCCGCGCCACCCCCACGCCGGGGTCCGACGCCGCGCGCGAGCGCCACGATCGCATCAATGCCAAGCGGGAGAGGAAGGGCCTGGAGCCCCTCGACTTCACCCCGCCCAAGAAGGTCTCCGCCGAGCCGGAGCCCGAGCAGGCCATCCGCGTGCAGCCGCCGGCGAAGAACAAGGGCGGCAAGAAGCTCTCCGACGAGGAGAAGCTCGAGCGCGCTCGCGAGGCCCGCGAGAAGGCGGCCGAGGAGCGGCGCAGGGCCCAGGAGGCAGCGGGCGAGACGCCCGCGCAGAAGCCGTCGGGCGCCTCCGCGCTCAACAAGGGCGCCAAGAAGAAGCGCAAGAAGTGACCTCGCATCCCGGGAGCATCGAAGCTCCCGGGATGCACCTGACTCTCATCCCGAGCTTGTCCCCGGAGGATCCACATGAACGACACCACGTCCGACGTCCCCACGTCCGAGGAGACCGCTGCCCCGCCGCACGAGGCGCGCGCCGACGCAGCGGCAGCGACGACCGAGGCAGCGGACGCCGCCGGCACGACCGGCACCGCGGGGAGCGCCGACACGGCTGAGGCAGCTGACGCGACTGACGGACCTGACGCGGCTGACACTGCGGAGACGCCGGAGACCGACGAGGAGCGCATGCGTCGTCTCGAGGAGGAGGGCGACATCGCCGCGGACTACCTCGAGGAGCTGCTGGACATCACGGACATGGACGGCGACATCGACATCGATGTCGACGGTGACCGGGCTTCCGTGGAGATCGCCGGAGCGGACCGGCTCGCGACGCTGAACCGCCCCAAGGGCGAGCTGCTGGACGCTCTGCAGGAGCTCACCCGGCTCGCGGTGCAGACCCGTACCGGCGCCCGCTCCCGACTGATGCTGGACATCGGCGGGTTCCGTGCCGAGCACAAGGGCAGCCTCGAGGAGCTGGCCGAACAGGCTGTCGCACAGGCCCGAGAGGGCGGCGAGGCCGTGCCGCTGCGGCCGATGAACCCCTTCGAGCGCAAGGTCGTCCACGACGTCGCCAAGCGCGAGGGCCTGCGCTCCGAGTCCGACGGCGACGGCAAGAACCGTCACGTCGTCATCTACCCGGAAGCCTGAGGCGCATCGTGCTCCCCCTCCCCGAATCCCTGCGGCCGTCGGCCGAGCGTCTGTTCACGGACCGTCTCGAGCTGGCGCACCGTTTCGCGAGCATGCTCGCGGAGCAGGGCCCCGAGCGCGGCCTCATCGGTCCGCGCGAGGTCGAGCGGCTGTGGGAGCGGCACATCCTCAACTGCGCGCTGATGACCGACGCGATCGGTCCCGACGTGAAGACACTGGCGGACGTCGGCTCCGGTGCCGGGCTGCCGGGCGTGGTGATCGCGATCGCCCGCCCGGACCTCGATGTCACCCTGATCGAGACCATGCAGCGCCGTGCGATCTGGCTCGAGGAGGTCGATGCCGAGCTCGGTCTCGGCCTCGAGGTGGTGCGCTCGCGGGCCGAGGACCTGCACGGCGTGCGATCCTTCGACGTGGTGACGGCACGGGCCGTGGCCGCGCTCGACAAGCTCGCCCGGTGGACGCTCCCGCTGGTCGCCGATGACGGTGCGCTGCTGGCGATGAAGGGCGGCTCTGCCGCCGAGGAGGTCGCCAAGGCGGACAAGGTGCTGCGCAAGCTGGGCGGGGTCGATCCGCGCATCGCGCAGTACGGGGCAGGCGAGGTCGAGGTTCCCACTACAGTGGTCCAAGTGCGTCGCCGAGCCCAGGCGACCAGGAAGGGAGAGGTACGTGGCTGATCTGCACGAGGGTTCCTCCCCGGGGCACGGTGCGATGGAGGACACTCCGCTGATGCGAGAGCTCGCCAGGGACCATGCCCGACGCAAGCAGCTCGACGGCGTCGAGTTCGCTGCGCCCGAGACCACGAGGGTGATCACGATCGCCAACCAGAAGGGCGGGGTGGGCAAGACCTCCACCACCGTCAACGTCGCGGCCGCTCTCGCGCTGGGTGGTCTGAACGTGCTGGTGATCGACGCGGATCCGCAGGGCAACACGTCCACCGCGCTGAACATCGAGCACCATGCCGAGGTGGCGAGCATGTACGAGGTGCTCGTCGAGTCCGCACCCTTGCAGGACGTGGTCCAGGATGTCCCTGACATGGACGGCCTGCTGTGCGCGCCCGCCACCATCAACCTCTCCGGGGCGGAGATCGAGCTGGTCTCGCTCGTCGCCCGCGAGAACCGGCTGCGCAACGCGATCCGCGACTATCTCGAGCACCGCGATGACGAAGGGCTTCCGAGCCTGGACTACGTGCTGATCGATTGCCCGCCGTCGCTGGGCCTGCTGACCGTCAACGCTCTGGTCGCGGCCCGCGAGGTGCTCATCCCGATCCAGGCGGAGTACTACGCTCTCGAGGGTCTGAGCCTGCTGCTGAACAACATCGAGCTGATCCGCCAGCATCTGAACCCGGATCTGGTGGTCTCCTCGATCATGCTGACCATGTACGACGCCCGAACCCGGCTCGCCGCACAGGTCGCCCAGGATGTCCGTGAGCATTTCCCCGAGCAGACTCTGGAGACCACGATCCCGCGTTCGGTGAGGATCTCGGAGGCCCCCAGCTACGGGCAGACGGTGCTCACGTACGACCCGGGATCCAGCGGTGCGCTCGCGTATCGCGCGGCAGCCCACGAACTCACTATTCGCCCAGCCCCTTGATTGTGACCTCGGGACACCACCACGATGATGCGGTGCGTGTCCCGGCATCTCTCCCCTGGTGGACATTCATTCCGGAAGGACAACGGCCATGACGCAGAAGCGAGGACTCGGTCGAGGACTCGGCGCCCTGATCCCGGGCGCGGGGACCAGCCCCGCTCCCGAGCAGGAGCTGCGCACTCGTGTGCGCCCGGCGTCGCAGGACGGTGAGCGCACCGCCCGAGATCGTCCGGTCGACATGTTCTTCTCCGGTGATCGGGTCTCCGAGGCCGAGGAGCGCGAGGAGCGCGCCCGCAGCGGACGCCACGACATCGCCGACGACATGGCCCGCGCCGCCGCCACCCGTCGGGGCCGCGGCTCCACCTCGCGCACCACGACGACCCGCGGCACCGCGGCGACCAAGGCTGCTGCCGCCGCCACGGCGACGGTCGACGAGGCGCCTGCGGAGGTCGCAGAGGCTCCGGCCAAGAAGACCCCGGCGAAGAAGCCCGCAGCGGCGAAGAAGACTGCCACGGCGAAGAAGACCACGCCTGCGAGGAAGGCTCCTGCGAAGGCGTCCACCAAGGCATCCCCGGCGCAGCCCTCCACCGCGAAGACCCCTGCGAAGAAGACGGCCGCCACGGAGCCCGCCGCGCCGGCGAAGGCCGATGCGGTGGAGGTCCCCGATACGTCGACGACGAGCCCCGCTCCGACGCCGACTCCGACGACGGAGACTGCGGCCCCGGCCCCTGGCTCGGACCCGACCCCCAAGGCCGCGGAGACCGCTCCGGCCGCCGAGGACACCCCGGTCGTAGACGTCGAGCCCGCAGAGCCCGCTCCCGCTCAGCCGGTCGAGGACGTCGAGGCTGCGGCTCCGACCGCGTCCCCGGGAACAGCCACCCAGCCAGAGGCCGCGAGTGAGTCCGCGCCGGAGGCCGAGCCTGCGCCCGAGCCCGAGCCCGAGCCCGAGGCCCAGACCGCCCCCGAGAGCGAGCCCAAGGCTGAGACCGCGACGGAGCCCGATGCCGCGCCGGAGGAGGAGGTCGACGCGACGGTCGAGTCGGGCAGTGCCGATGATCGTTCGCGCCGGGGTCTGGTCAGCGTGCCCGGCGCGGAGTTCGCGGAGATCCCGATCCATGAGATCCGGGAGAACCCGCGCAACCCGCGCACGATGTTCGATGACGACGAACTCGACGAGCTGGCGTTCTCGCTGCGTGAGGTCGGTGTTCTGCAGCCGGTCGTGGTTCGCCCGATCCCCGTCACCGATGAGGGCGAGTCCTTCGAGCTCGTCATGGGTGAGCGTCGTTGGCGTGCCGCCCGACGGGCAGAGCTCACCTCGATTCCCGCGATCATCCGTGAAACCAGCGATGACGATCTCCTGCGCGATGCTCTTCTCGAGAACCTCCACCGGGCACAGCTGAACCCGCTCGAGGAGGCCAATGCCTACCAGCAGCTGCTGGAGGACTTCGGGTGCACGCAGGACGAGCTCGGCGACCGCATCGGTCGTTCTCGTCCCCAGATCACCAACACGCTGCGCCTGTTGCGTCTGCCGGCGCTTGTGCAGCGTCGACTTGCCAGCGGTGCCCTGAGCGCCGGGCACGCTCGCGCCCTGCTCGCACTGGACGATCAGACCTTGATGGAGGAGCTCGCCCAGCGCATCGTGTCGGAGGGGCTTTCCGTGCGCGCTGTGGAGCGCCTGGTGTCCCGTGGTGGTCAACAGGAGACGGGAACGCGTGTTGCGCGCCGTACCAGCTACGACCCGCACGTCGTGGACGTGACGAGCCGCCTGTCCAACCGCCTGGAGACGCCCGTGAAGATCGACGTGGGCAAGCGCAAGGGCAAGATCACGATGGAATTCAGCAATCTCGAGGACCTCGATCGACTGCTCGAGTCCATGGGCCTGGATGTGGCGAAGTCCGAGGGCGACCAGCGCACCACCTGATGTATGACGACAACAGGGCCGGCCAGAGTGCCGGCCCTTTTGTCGTGCCGCACGACCGTGAAACCCGCGGACACGAACTCCCGAATAGCCGGCAGTATCGACTCTGTCGACATGCGACCAATATATGAGATAGATCACTGCTGTCGACGCTACGGGCCTCGGCTCGGAGTGGGTGGCGACGAGGACGGCTCGGGCTCCCCGCCCCGGGGCCGGTGAATGCTGGGCCCGGGACTATCCACAATGACACCACATTGTGTGTATGCAGGTCAGCGGTGACTTCTCTCTGTTATCCACCGATGTGCACGAGTATGTGGACAGAGCTGCAGCACGGCCGATCTCGCGGGTTAAGTGGCGCCACCGGCCTGTCTCAGATCCTGGGTTTCCCGTGAAACGGGGCCGTGACAGCGGCAGGCTCGGGGTCAGGCGCCATGCGACCCGCATCCGCACCCGCCCCCGCAGCCGCACCCGAGACCGCAGCCGCATCCGCATCTCAGCCGGAAGCGCAGGTCGGCAACTTTGCTGTTTCCCGTGGAACCTCACGCTCGGCCCTTTCGTCTACTGCGCAAGCGCACCGTCGCGCAAGGCGAGCCGGCACTATCTCCCTTCCGGTCTTGTCGGGGGTGGAAGCTGCTGTCCGCTTGCGTGCGGAGCCGCGTGACCAGTTGGGCGTGCCGGCTCTCCTGACAGACGCAGGTTTTCGCAGGTTCCACGTGGAACGCGGACGGTAGATCTCCGTTGTGGGTCACATAGTGCGCTGGAGTCACATCGGGGGTCACTTTGGGGTCGGTTTCCCGTGAAACTGTCACTTCCTGGCGGGCTGGCGGGCTGGCGGGCTGGCGGGCTGGCGGGCTGGCAGGCGGTTGGCTCGAGGCGTCTATTGGTACCTCACCCCCCAGGTTTGATGATCGGCTGCCGCCGCAGTGCTCAAAATTCAAGTTTCCCGTGAAACCTGGTTCTGCGAAGGGTTGGGAGACCAACGATCCGCGACGCCCGTCGACACCACCATGTCGCGTGTCGAGTTTCCATGCACTTTGCATCGGGCCGTAGACGTTTGAGAAATCCTGCAGTTTCCCGTGAAACTGTGTCCTCAAGCGATCAGTCCTACCGCGACGAACTCCGGCGTACGGATGGCTCGCACGACCCGCGCATGGCAGGCCTGTGCGTTTGGACCTACTCCGCTAGGCTTCACGGGAAACACGAATGCTTGTCCCGGCAACACCGCGCCTATTGACTGTGTATTGCGAAGAGCGAGACCGACGAGGACGCTTCACGTGAAACGGCCGCAGGCGTGGTGCATACGCTCCTTGTGCACTTTTGAGACGTGGAGATCGCATAGTGACCGGTAAGCTCGATTCCAAGTGTGGCGACCGGAGGGGTCTGCCCGATTGTGCGTTCCCAGAATTGGGCACCGCTTCAGATCTTGGGATATGAGGTGCGCGTCAGTCCTGATCGCACCGACGGTGAGGTGGCGCAATGACTAGCGCCGCAGGTTTCACGTGCAACGCCAAGTATGGGATGAGTTGAGAGACCTGTGCGTCCGACGCTCCCACTCGCCCGTCCCGTCTTCCGGCACAAGCTAAGGGTGCCGCGGAGGTTTCACGGGGAACGTGGGACCTGACGCTCAGCCGGGTATGTGCCCCGGGCCTACCGCACGCCTATTTTGTGCAGCAGCAGAGCCACCCGTTGGCACCGCCCGCCTTGCGCATACGGCTTTGCGGCTTTCCTTCCAGCAGCGACGGGGTGCTCAGGTGTTCACGGCTGGAGCCGGAAGGCATCGTCACCGGGTACAAGGGCCGGCCTCCTACTGCGACGTTTCACGTGAAGCAGTGGCGGCGGCACATCCGAGTGCGTAATGCGGGCGATGCAGCTGCGCTCGCGATCCACTCGACGCGCTCTGCTGCGTGGCTCCCGAAGCAGGCCCCCTGACTCACCCCGCCCCGATTCCAACGAGTAGTCAATCACGTTTCACGGGAAACGCGCAGTGCGCCGCGCAATGTGGGCCCACATGTTGTTCCCGGCGTTACTGCGCTCGAGACCTCAGAGCGACGACCAGTTCTGGTCGCGTTCGACCCGTGCTCGTCGGCGCATCCCTTGCCCGGGTTTCACGGGAAACTGCGTGCCCAGCCGACACCGATGTCTGCCTCGAGCCCGTGCTCGCCGATGGAGCAAGCACTGCGCTGCCCCGGCCTCTCATGAACGCTCGGCGACGTGCAGCTGAACTGATGGCTCCGTCTCCGCATGATTCACGTGGAACGTCGGTGACCATCCGGTCACTGGAATTCGGAAGTGCCGGCGTGGTCGGCCTCCAAAAGAAGACCCGGACATCGCCGGGGGTTCGAGGCCAGCGCATGGTCGATGACGGCACACTACTTCGACCCATCCACGTGACACTGCTGCGGATCGCTTGTTGTGGACGAAGGGCGACGCTCACTCGAGATATGCACAGTGTGCGTAACGTTGTGGACAACCGGCACGAGCGCCGTGACTGCAGTCACACTTCATCTCTTTGTGACCGAAAGCCGGCGATCGGGAGTCCACTGGCTCAACTCTGCGTCGCTGCAGGTCAACGGCACATTGTGGGCTCACGTGCGGATCGGCGCGACAGCGAGTTATCCACAATCGCTTGTGGACAAGGCTGTGGACAGACGCGCTCCCGACTGTGGACATCGATGTGGACAACGTTGTGGAAGAAGCCAACAGTGCACGTCAGCCGCGCCCATTGCGGCGGACTTGACGTGCGGCGGCAGGCGTGTGCTGATCTCGGCTCGAGCCATACCCACACCGGGGCTCCGGGCCTGGGTGCGGGCCCGCTCGGTGCCATCCGTGCCCCATGGCCGCCAACCCGCTCCCTGTTCCCTGCGCCGCCGCAGAGACGCAGACGAGCCGTCAGCTGCTGGTCGGGGCGGCCTGACCGTCGCTGCCGCTTCGTGAAACCTCGCCCGGCCCGAATTCCTCGGCGATCACATGCTTCGGGAGGGCGCCAGTGCGGCGGTGGTTCACGGCCCAGCGGCCTGACAGGACGATGTCGTCCCCCGTCGGCGTCTTCCCCGCAAGGTCCTCCACGACACCCATGAGCGCGTCGTCGGCGGTGGCGTCCACGGACTCCACCGGGTGCAGACGGAGCCACGTAGGCACCACCTCGACCTCGAGGAGGTCCAGTACGTCGTCCTGCGCGGAGTCCACGAGGACGGCACGCACTGCGCTTCCCCAGCGTCGGCTGAGCTCACGCAGCAGCGTGGGGGCAGGACGCGACGGCCCGGCCCAGTCGGCCGTCACGAGGACGATCGCAACTGGGCCGGGCCGCGTGGAGCTGTTCTCGACAGCGGCACCGGACATGCGCGAGATGAGGGGGTGGGCCGGCGATCAGCTCACGGCCGGGGCGGCTGCCTCCGCCGCCTGCTCGGCCTTCGCCTGCTCGTCGGCCAGAGCTGCCTGATCGGTGAGCCAGCGCTCGGCGTCCAGAGCAGCCTGGCAGCCGGTGCCGGCGGCCGTGATCGCCTGGCGGTAGGTGTGGTCCACGACGTCCCCGGCGGCGAAGACGCCGGGAACCGAGGTGTAGGTCGAGCGGCCCTGGCACACGATGTAGCCCTCGTCGTCGAGCTCGAGCTTGCCTCGCACCAGATCGGTGCGGGGCAGGTGCCCGATCGCCTCGAACACGGCCGTGGTGGGAAGGATCCGCTGCTCGCCGGTGATCGTGTCGCGCAGCGTCACGGACTCGACCTTGTCGGTGCCGTTGATGCTGAGCACCTCGCTGTTCCAGGCGAAGGACAGCTTGGGATCGGCCTCGGCGCGGCGGGCCATGATCTTGGAGGCGCGCAGCTCGTCACGACGGTGCACGAGCGTCACCGACTTGCCGAAGCGGGTCAGGAAGGTGGCCTCCTCGACGGCGCTGTCGCCGCCGCCCACCACGACGATGTCCTGGTCCTTGAAGAAGAAGCCGTCGCAGGTCGCGCACCAGCTGACGCCCTTGCCCGAGAGCTCCTTCTCCCCGTCGATACCGAGCTCGCGGTAGGCGGAGCCGGTCGAGAGGATGAGGGTCTTGGCGCGGTAGACGGTGCCGTCGTCGAGCGTGACCGTCTTGACCTCGCCCTCGAGCTGGATGTCCACGGCGTCGTCGTAGATGATCTCGGCACCGAAGCGCTCCGCCTGCTCCTGCAGCTGCGTCATCAGCTCAGGGCCCTGGACGCCCTGGGGGAATCCCGGGAAGTTCTCCACGTCGGTGGTGGTCATCAGGGCCCCGCCGGCGTCGAGCGCTCCTGCGATGACCACGGGGTTCATCTCCGCCCGGGCGGTGTAGATCGCTGCGGTGTATCCGGCCGGCCCGGAGCCGACGATGACGACCTCGTGGACCGTGCCGTCGTCGGTGTTCTCCGCAGCGACGGCCGGGGAGGTCTGGGCGGCCGTGGGCGCGCCGAGGATGTTGAGAGCCTGGATGGGCTGCGACATGTCTGTGATGTCCTTCCGTGGAGATCGAGGAGAGTGTGGGGGTCAGCGGGAGGACCGCGACCAAGTATGGAGCACGGGGGTCGTGGTGGCCGGCTGAAGGTGACCGATCAGAGCGATCCGATCATCACTTCGCCGGACCACAGGCGCATCTGGTCCGGATCGGCGGCGTCGGAGTCCGGAGAGCCGCATTCGGGCGTGACCACCAGCGCCGAGACGGTCCCGCCGTTGGCGCGCAACGTCTCGCGGTCCATCGGGCCGTACACGAGCAGCCAGCCGGGCGTCTCGTCCGCGTTCCATGCCACCTCCTCCATGATGAGGATCGATTCCGGGATCCCCTGCGACCGCAGGCACGTCGTGGCGTCGAACGTCGTCGGCGGAACGATCATCCCGGCGTCGACGAGACGCTGCACCTCGGTGCCGAGGGCGGTCTCATTGACAACGGGCAGACCCGACGAATTCTTCCCGGCGCCCGTTCCCGTGTCGACCGAGGAGGAGACAGCGCGAGAGCGGCTGGCGGTGGACTGCTCGAGCGCGACGGTCAGCTGCACCCCCAGGAGCGCCGCCAGGATGAAGGCCACGAGCACTAGCGGCACGGGCACGCCGAGCATCGAGGCGACGTGCGACCGCTTCCCCCGAGCGCGACGCGTCGCCGAGCTGCGCGACCTCCTGGACGTCATTCGACGGTGATCTCCGCGATCCGGGCGCGGTAGCGATCGGACTCCTTGCTGTCCGGCGGCAGCTCAGGAATGTAGAGAGCGACCTTCTCCGCATCGACGGGCTCGTCGGGCTCGAGGCGCACCTCGCCGTCCCCGGCGAACTTGCCGGAGGCGAGCACGTCGCCGGGCGAGCCGTCGTCGTTCACGGCGCGCAGCTCGAGGGTGCCGCCGGTGTTGCGCGCGGTGGTCACGGTGACGACGGAGAGCTGGGACTCCTCGGCGAAGGACAGCCGCATCCCCACGCCCTCCTTGATGCCGCCGAAGTCCGGGCTGCCGTAGTGCTGGGTGGACCAGAACGTCTCGGTGTCGCCGTCGGTGAGGCGGTCCTGCTGGTCCGTGTGGTCCGGCTCGGCCCCGCCCTCGGCGAACAGCTCCACACCGCTGATCTCGGGCGCGGGCAGCTCCGGTTCCTCGGTGTTCTCGGCAGTGGGTTCGACGGGCGCTTCGCCGGTATCGGTCTCGGTGGGCGTGGTGGGGGCCGCCGCCGTCTCCAGCGGGTCCGTGATCCGGTCGCGCAGACCGGAGGTCGCCGTGGTCACCGCGAAGACCGCCGCGATGATCGTGAACAGCACGGCACCGGCGATGATCCACTGCGACTGCCGCGAGCGCTCCTCCGGCTGTCGCGGTCCCAGCGCGTAGGTGTCGGGGTCGTCGGAGTCCACTGCCACGCTCACCACGTCGCGCAGCAGCGAGCTGCGCGCGTACTGGGAGGTGGGCTCGGCCGGAGGTTCGTCAGGGGCGGAGCTGTCGCGACCTCGGACCACGATGGGGCCGGTGGCCGCCGCCATCGACTCGGTGCGGCCGACGACCGGCACCGGACCGTCCTCGGGAGCCTGTGCGGGCGTCGCGGCGACCGGTGCGAGCGCCGGATCGGTGGAGTCCTGCGCAGGCTGCTGGGCGGCGGAGGCCGCTGCGGCCGGGGCCAGAGACGCCGCGGCTGCGGGGGCCGACGATTCCGCGGGGTCCGGTGACTGCGGGGAGACAGGGGCGGGCGGGGCGGCCGACGGTGCGTTCGGCTCCGGGGTGACGGGCGGCTGGATGTCGAGATGCCCCGGGAAGGGGCTGGTCGAGCGCTTCTCGGCGAGGTGGAGTTCCTGCACGATCTGCTTCGCCTCGGCCGACGCTGCCGACGCTGCGGCAGCGTCCGCGGCAGCCTGCTCATCCTGCTGAGCCTGGTCGCCCTGATGATCGCTGGTGGCAGCGGCAGCGGCGGCGTCGTGAGCGTCGGAGTCGGTGCGAGCGCCGGTCCGGGAGGTCCCGGGGCTCTCGGTGCCGCCGCCGGTCCCGGAGTCGTTCGAGGCTCCGGCAGCGCCTGCCGCCGCGGCCAGGCCGGCGACACCGGCCGTCGCCGCAGCCCCCGTGGCTCCGGGCGTCGGGGAGGGCGTCTCGGTCGAGACCGTCGGCGCGATGTCGGCAGCATCCTCGGGCTCGGAGCGCCGGCGTGCGCCTCGGCGGCGGGCTCGGGGCGGGCTCGCGGCTGGATGCCGACGTGCGCGGGCCAGACGTGCGTGCGGTGGCGTCGCGCACCAGCTGTCGCACCAGCACCAGCACCAGCAGCGACGCGCGCGCTGCGCTGGCGGCACCGGCAGCACGCGGCGCCTCCGGTCGCCGCGGACGGGCCGGCGCCCTCGTGCGGATACGCCTCGAGCGTGACCGGGATCGACTGCCACGGCTCCAGAGCGGCGATCAGCTCGCGCGTGGTCTCGGGGACATCGTCGGCCGATTCGTTGAGCACCAGATCGCACAGCAGATCCAGATCCGCCGGGATGGGGGTGTCCACGAGGGTCGAGGGGCGGGGCACGAGGCCCGCGGAGTCGTGCTGCGGGCTCCTCCCGCTCAGCGTGCGGTACAGGAGCGTGACCAGGGCGGCCGTGTCCTGGAAGGAAGCGTTCTCGCGGGACCGGTCCAGGCCCACGTGCGCGGCGGCCTCGACGCCCACGCCCAGCACCGTGACCTCCCCGGAGCGGAGGTTCACGAAGAGGCGGTTGGAATCGATGAACTGGTGGCGGACGCCTCGTCGTCGGGCGGCCTCGAGACCGGTGGCGGCCTCACCGATGATCGAACGGGCCGTCTCGGGATGCAGCTGCGACGAGCCGAGCAGGGCCGCGAGCGGCGGTGCGGGAGGCATCGGGTACTCGACCACGGTGATCGGCCCGACGGCGGGTGCGTCGGAGCTGCTCGTGTCCTGCTCCTCGCGGGGGTCGTCGAGCACGACGATCTCGCGGACGGGCAGCAGCCGGGCATCCTCCACCAGGTAGGCGCGGCGCACCGCATCAGCGGCCTCGAGGGCCGCCTCGCCCTGCACGATGAAGAGGGTGACGTTCTCACCGGTGTCGACCGTGCGGGCACGGTGCCACACCGCGCCCTCGGCGACGCCTGCCAGAGGGATCTTGCCCTCCAGGGTCCACCGGGAACGCAGTGCGTCCTGTAGCGGGTTCGTGTTCACGGACCGTCCTTAACCTCGTCCTGCGGGAATGCGCCGTCACGAGCGAGCTCCATGCTACGAGGTCACCGGCTTCCCGCGGCGCGTCAGCCGGTTCACGACACGTCCGGAGTAGCCGAGCAGCTGGCGGACCTCGCTGATCTTGAGCAGCCAGCCGGCGCCGGCGAACACCGCCGTCATGATCGCGCCGACGACGGCGCCCAGCAGCACCGCGGTGAGTCGGTGGGACCAGAACAGGTCGTCGAGCAGGGCCACCAGCCCTGCGCCCGCGGCCCACGCGATGAGGCCCGCGACCAGCAGCTTCCCGAGCACGAGCCCTTCACGGGCGAGGCTCGGCGGAGTGGTGCCGAGGCGGCGGGCGTGACGACGGAGCTGCCAGGTGCCCATCAGCCAGGAGACCAGGTTGCCGAAGCTCGATGCGCCGGCGGCGGAGGCCGTGGCCCACAGCGGATCGACGGTCAGCAGGATCACCGGAATCGCCGCGAGGCTGATCACGGTGACCGGGATCTGGGTCAGGAACGGGGTGCGGGCGTCCTCGTAGGCGTAGAACACACGCTTGATCAGGTACAGCGACGCGAAGGGCACCAGGCCCAGCATGTAGGCGACCAGCACGGTGCCATTGGCGCGTGCGCCGATCTCGCCGGTGCCGCCGCCGATCACCCACATGATCGGTCCGGCCAGCGCGATGAACAGCACGGCGCACAGCATCATCGGCACGGCCAGCATGCGGCTGGTCTCTGCGTAGCGGGCCATGGCCCCGGCGTGGTCGTCGTCCACCGCGCGCCGGGAGATCGCCGGGAAGACGGCGGTGACCACGGCGACGCCGATGATCCCCTGCGGGATCATGAAGGCCATGTAGGCCCAATCCAGGGTGAGCAGGTTCGGGTAGCGGGCGGCGCGCTCGGGATCGTCGCGCAGCTGCTCGGTCATCCAGCCGGCACGGCCGGTCGACCAGCGGGTGGCCCAGATGCCGAGCTGGCCCAGGGCCAGCATCCCGAGGGTCCACAGCCCGATCTTGGAGAGCTTGCCGAGCCCCAGGCCGCGGAATCCCCAGCGGGGGCGCAGGCGCAGATCGAGCTTCTTGACGTACCAGAACAGGAACACGACCTGCGCGGCCGAGCCGCCCACATTGATCGCGGCCATGGCGATGATCATCGGCAGCGTCCAGGTCGCCGGCGAGCCGACCGCTCCCCACATCGCGAAGAACATGCCGGCCCCGATGATGCCCACGAGGTTGTTGAGCACCGGGGCCCACTGGTAGGGCCCGAACGAGTCGTGCGCGTTCAGCAGCTGCCCGCACATCACGTACAGAGCGGAGAAGAAGACCTGGGGCATCATCCAATAGCCCAGCTGCACCGCGAGGGCGTGCGTCTCCGGGGGCAGCACACCGCTGGTGAGGGGCAGCAGCAGGGGCACGCCGACCATGCACACGACGGTGATGCCGAGGGAGACCGCCGCGACCAGGGTCATCAGGCGGGAGATGTAGTCGCCGCCGCGGTCCGGGCGCTTCACGGCCCGCACGATCGCCGGCACCAGGATCGCGTTCAGGGTGCCGCCGCCCACCAGCAGCCACACCGTGTTGGGCAGGGTGTTGGCCGCGCTGAACGCGCTGGCGGCCGAGGACATGGAGCCGGCGAGGATCATGCCGAACATGTAGTTGCGCACGAAGCCGAGCAGACGCGAGATGGTCGAGCCGGCGGCCATGAGCACGCTGGCCTGCATGAGGGTCGAGCGGCTGGAGGCGACGCCCTGGCGGCGGTGGCGCGGGACGTGCTGGGCACGGAGGGCGGAGCTCACGGGGCCTGCTCCTCTCTGTCGTCTGTGTCGGGTGGGTCGTCTGCGGGGCGGTCGTCGTCGGGGTCCGGATCCGGAGCGGGGGTTCCGCTGCCGGTCCCTGCCCGGGCCGACCACGCCTTCGCCGCCGTGCTCGTGTCGACCGTGGAGATGCCGCTGCGGGAGAGCTCCTCGGGATCCTCGGGACCGTGCACGGCCGGCGCCCGGGTGGAGGCTCCCGTGCGTCGGGCCCGGGCCACTCCGACCACCACCAGCAGGCCCATCGCGATGACGATCACCAGCGTGGTCCAGTTCTCCCAGGCGGGGTTCACCGTCAGGGGCACGTCGACCGGCTCGGTCAGCTGCTGACCGTCCTGCGTGGTCAGCACGGTGGTGAGGGTGACGGTGCCGTTGGCGACCGCCTCGACGGGGACGGCCGCATCGACCTGGCTATGGGCCGGGACGGTCACGTCCTCGACCTCCCCGATCTGCACCAGCGGGCGGTCCGACGTGACCTCCGGGCGCACCGTGATCGGGGAGTCGAGATCGTTGGAGATGGTCACCGGCACGCCGACCGAGTCCGAGATGAGGTTGTATCCCGAGGCCGGGATCACCTCGATCCGGTCCTCGAGGCCCTGGGCCGTGTCGCGGGAGTCGTCGGCGAGGGCGGAGAGTCCCTCGGGGTCGCCGCTCCACCGCAGCGAGGTGCCCGAGAGGACCTGCAGCCGGGTGGCGTCGAGGGAGGCGTCGTCCTCCATCGCCGTGGCGAGGACGCCGAGCTGCTGCCACGTGGAGTCCAGGGAACGCAGGGAGACGGGATCCAGCGCGTCCCGCTCGGTCACCGTGGAGCGGTGCTCCCAGAGTCCGTCGCTGCTGGGACCCGAGGGCAGCACCTCGCCGGGGCCGACGGTCCCCAGCGCGTAGGGCGCCCCGGAGTCGTCCTGCGCATCCGTGGTCCAGGACCGCTCCGGGACGGAGTCCAGCAGCGCGCTGGTGCTGCCCTGCTCGATCCAGGGCGCCTCGTCGAGGGCGTCGAGGGCGGCTCCGGCCGCGACCGGGTCGAGCTCGACGGTGGAGCTCGGGGAGATCAGCAGATGGCGCGGCGCGGTCGTGTACTCCGAGGCGATGGTCGCGGTCTCGGCGAGCAGACGCTGCTGGGTCTGCTCGGTGTCGGAGTCGGCGGTGAGGTGCGCGAACTCGTCGGACAGCACCGGGTCCGGGGCCAGCAGCGGCAGCTCGGAGCCGTCGTCGGACTCGTAGACCCCCACCGAGCTCGGCGTGACGGCCGCGTCGAGGTCCGGCCGCAGGGAGCTCGAGGGCACGACGGCGGCATCCGCGCCGGCGTCGAGGAGGGCCTGCAGGGAATCGCCGTCGGCCATCGTGCCCTCGATCCCCATCGCTGAGGCCTCCGGAGCGATCCCGGTTTCCTCCCAGACGGCCGCGCCGCGGGCGTCCACGGCGCGATGCAGCGCCTGGGCGTCCGCCTGCTCGACGCTCACCAGGTCGCTCTGTGCGTAGGGCATCGCGAGCACGGTGCGGTCCCCGACACCGTCACGCAGGGAGGCGGCGAGATCGGCGGAGGCGGCGTCCACCTCGAAGGTCCGGGCGACGGGCGAGTCGGAGTCCGGGTCCCCGGTCTGCTCGGGGTCCGTCGCGTCCTCCGCGCCGTCGCCCTCCGCGCCGTCGTCGTTCGTGTCGTCGCCCGTGTCGTCGGACGGATCCGGATCGACGGGCAGCTGGGGCGGGTCCAGCAGCGCGGGGTCCAGCCACCAGTCCACGTCGTCGCGCTGAGCGAGCTCTCGGGTGCCGGCGAGCCGGCCGGACTCGAGGGACTGCTGATGGGCCTCGGGATCGGTGACCGAGGCGAAGGCGTCCTCCTCCGCCACCGGCAGCAGCACCGACTGCGTGATGGTCGTCTCGGCGCCCGCGGGGCGCCACACCATGAAGGAGCGGATCGAGGCGAGGGGGTCCTCGTCGGCGACCGCGGTCAGGGAGATGCGCCGGGTGCCCCAGTAATAGGGGGCGTCGGAGTAGCCGAGCTCGTCGGCGGCGAGCGTCACCGTGAGGGTCGTGGACTCCCCGGGGGCGAGCTCGTCGACCTCGGGCGACGTCGCCAGGGAGGGGGTGGAGGTGTCGGCGGTGGTGTCGGCCTGCCAGCTGGCGAGGGCCGAGCGATCGGTGACCCGCGAGGTCAGGGTGCGCAGCTCGAGGGAGAGCGCCGGCAGCGGCTCCGAGGAGGTGTTCGTCACCTCGACCCGGGCCGTCAGCGTGCTCCCCTCCTCCAGCGAGGTGGGAGTGAGGGAGACAAGATCCATGCTCACAGCGGCGTCCGTGGCCGGCTTCGGCGGCAGCGCGGGGGCGTCGACGGCGTGCGGGGCACCTGTGGCCTGCGCGGCGGGCAGTGTCGGCAACCCCGCTCCGACCAGCACCGATGCAGTCATGAGCAGTGCCGTCAGGAGTGCGCCGAGCACAGGGTGCACGGAGGGACGGGACGACGGCATGGGGACACTGTAAGCGGCCGCTACCGTAGAGGGGCTGTGGGTGCACGACACCCTCACATCGCGTGGCCCGCTCTCCGATACCCACGACAGGACCCACCGTGAACGACTCCGTCGACGAGACCGCCGAGCGGCTCGACATCGCTCGTACCCGTGCCGCCTCCATGTTCACGGCGCTGCCCGAGGAGATCCACGATCTGGGCAGGCGCTTCGAGGCCGCCGGTCTCGAGCTGGCCCTCGTGGGCGGTCCGGTGCGGGACGCCGTGCTGGGGCGCTCGAGCTCCGACCTCGATTTCACCACCTCGGCCCTCCCGGAGCAGACCGAGGCGATCCTGCGCGAGTGGACGCACGACGGCGCCATCTGGGACATGGGCCGCGACTTCGGCACCCTCGGCGGGATCCGCGACGGCGTGAAGGTCGAGATCACCACCTATCGCACGGAGTCCTACGACCCCACCAGCCGCAAGCCGCAGGTCGCCTACGGGGACACGCTCGAGGGGGACCTCTCCCGCCGTGATTTCACGGTCAACGCGATGGCGGTGCGGCTGCCGTCGCTGGAGCTGGTGGATCCCTTCGACGGGCTCGCGGACCTCTCCCGGACCCTGCTGCGCACCCCCGTCGGCCCCGAGCAGTCCTTCACCGACGATCCGCTGCGCATGATGCGCGCGGTGCGCTTCGTCTCTCAGCTGGGGTTCCGCATCGAGGACAGCACGGCCGACGCGATCGAGGCCCTCGCCGAGCGGATCGCCATCGTCTCCGCCGAGCGGGTGCGCGAGGAGCTCGTCAAGCTCGTGCTCGGCGCCCACCCCCGCGGCGGTCTCGAACTGCTGGTGGAGCTGGGCCTGGCCGCGCACGTGCTGCCCGAGCTGCCGGCCCTGAGCCTCGAGATCGACGAGCACCACCATCACAAGGACGTCTACGAGCACACCCTCACGGTGCTGGACCAGGCGATCGACCTGGAGAGCCCCGCCGGCTCGGGCGGTCCCTGCGAGGCTCCTGACCTGGTGCTGCGCCTGGCCGCCCTGTTCCACGACATCGGCAAGCCCGCCACCCGCCGCTTCGAGAAGGGCGGGGTGGTGACCTTCCGCTTCCACGAGACCGTGGGCGCGAAGATGACCGCGAAGCGGATGAAGGCGATGACCTTCGACAAGGACACCACCAAGAAGGTGGCCCGCCTGGTGGAGCTGCACCTGCGCTTCCACGGCTATGCGGAGGCGCCGTGGACGGATTCGGCCGTGCGCCGCTATGTCACCGATGCCGGCGACCTCCTGCAGCACCTGCACCGGCTCACCCGCGCCGACGTCACGACCCGCAACCGCCGCAAGGCGCGGACGCTGGCCCGTGCCTACGACGAGCTCGAGGCGCGCATCGACCACCTCGCCGAGCAGGAGGAGATCGGTCGGATCCGCCCCGATCTCGACGGCAACCGGATCATGGAGGTCCTCCGGATCGGTCCGGGCCGCGACGTGGGAGAGGCCTACAAGCACCTGCTCGAGCTGCGCATGGAGCACGGGCCTCTCGGCGAGGAGCGCGCGATCGCCGAGCTGCATTCCTGGTGGGAATCCCGCAGCGAGAAGTGAGCGTGTGAGCGGGACCGCACCACTCGTGCACAACCTGTGTTGTTCGACGCCGGGTCGTTCCGTCCGACGGATGTGCGTGCTCATACTGGGAGGCCGTGCACCCTCGGTGCCCGCGGCACCGTACGACACCTCGTAGGACCAGGAGCAGACATGAGCGATTCCCGACGCGACGGCGCACGCCGTGCTGCCGGAGTGCGGCGCACGTCCTCCGCGAAGTCCGCAGGCAGGTCGTCCAGGACTCCCGCGCCCAAGAGCGCGAGCCGCACGCCGAAGAAGTCCGGTGCCGCGACCGCAGGGGCGTCGGCCTCGGCGTCGAAGGGCGCGAGCCGCACATCGGTGAACTCCCGTCACGCGGGGTCCACGGGGAAGCGCGGGGGTGCCCAGAAGGTCGCGGCGACGAATTTCCTGAACTATCCGCGCGCCGGGAGGAAGAACCCCTGGCGCTGGATCCCCTCGCTGCGGATGATCGTCGGCGCCATGGCGCTCATGGTCCTCGCCGGCCTCGGCTTCGCCGTCTGGCTCTACAACGACACCGCGGTGCCCGAGCCGTCGGACTTCGCTCTCGCGCAGACCAGCCGCGTCTACTACGCCGACGGCGAGACGGAGATGGGCACGTTCAGCGAGATCAACCGCACCGAGCTCGAGTCCGACGAGATCCCCCAGAACGTCAAGGACGCGGTCGTCGCGAGCGAGGACTCGACATTCTACGAGAACCGCGGCGTCTCCCCGCGCGGCATCGTCCGTGCCCTGGTGAACAACCTCCAGGGCGGGGCCCGTCAGGGCGGCTCCACGATCACCATGCAGTACGTGGAGCGGTACTACACCGGCACCGAGACCTCCTATGTGGGCAAGGCCAAGGAAGCGATCATGGCCCTGAAGATCGATCAGGAGCTGGAGAAGGACGAGATCCTCTCCCGTTACCTGAACACGATCTACTTCGGTCGCGGTGCCTACGGCGTGCAGGAGGCTTCGCAGGCCTACTTCGGCAAGGACGCCGCGGACATGAACGACGCCGAGGCGGCGCTGCTGGTCGCGGTGATCCCCGGGCCTTCCTCCTACGATCCCGCCAACAACGAGGAGAAGGCCGTCGAGCTGTGGGGCCGCGTGATCTCGCGGGAGGTCAACGTGGGCGAGATGTCCCCGGAGGACGCCGACGCGCTCGAGTTCCCGGAGACCATCGAGCCCAAGAGCGAGAACTCGCTGGGCGGCACCAAGGGCTACCTGCTGGACCAGGTGCGCAACGAGCTCGTCGACGAGGGCTTCACCGAGGACGAGATCAACACCGGCGGCTTCACGATCGTCTCGACGATCGACACCGGGATCCAGGACAACACCATCGAGGCGATCAAGAACCTGCCCGAGGACCGTCCGGAGAACAACCACGTCGGCACCGTCACGATCGATCCCTCCTCGGGGGCGATCCGCGCCCTGTACGGCGGCGAGGACTTCGTGGCCCAGCCCCGCAACGACGCCACCCAGTCGCGCATGCAGGCCGGCTCGATCTTCAAGACCTTCACGCTGATCGCGGCGCTCGAGGACGGCTATCCGCTGGACTCCTACTGGGACGGCAACTCGCCCAAGTCGTTCCCGGGGTGGACGGTCAACAACTTCAACAACACCGACTACGGGCGGGTCTCGCTGCGCAAGGCGACCGAGAGCTCGATCAACACGGCCTACTCGGAGCTGAACCTGGAGATCGGTCCGGAGCGCACGCGGGACACCGCGGTCACCCTGGGCCTGCCGGAGAAGACGCCGGGACTCTCGGCCGACGCCTCCAACGTGCTCGGCTCCGCGTCCCCCACGGTCGCCGAGATGGGCGAGGTCTACGCGACCATCGCCGCCGACGGCGTGCACCGCGACTCCTTCATCGTGGAGTCGGTGACCCGGCCGGACGGCTCCTCGCGCTACGAGCACAAGAGCGAGGAGAAGCAGGCGATGGACAAGAACGTCGCCATCAACGCGACCGTCGCGCTGCAGGGGCCGCCGACGACGGGCTCCGCCCGTTCGCTGCAGAACGCCATGGGCGGCCGCCCGGTGGCCGGGAAGACCGGCACCTCGGAGAAGTTCCGCTCGGCCTGGTTCGTGGGCTTCACGCCGCAGCTGGTGACCGCGGTGGGGATGTTCCAGCCCTCCGAGGACGGCACCACTGAGGAGTCCCTGACCCCCTTCGGCGGCGTCACCAGCATGACCGGCGGCAGCTACCCGACCACGATCTGGGGCGACATCATGTCGAAATCGCTCGAGGGTCAGGAGATGCTCCAGTTCCCCGGTGAGGTCCCGCTGGACAACGAGACCCGCGAGCGCAGCGCTCCCAGCCCGGAGCCCCCGGCCCCGAAGACCACGCAGGCCCCTGCCCCGGAGGAGCCCAGCGAGGAGCCCTCCGAGGAGGAGACCACGGAAGAGGAAGAGCCTTCGGAGGAGCCGTCGGAGGAGGAGACCACCGAGGAGGAGGAGCCCTCCGAGGAGGAGACCACCACCGAGGAGGAGGAGCCCTCGGACGAGCCCACGGAAGAGAAGACTTCCGATAAGCCCACTACGGACGGCGGCGAGGACAGCACCGAGGGTAGTGACGGCGAGAGCAGCGGTGACGGCGCTGACGATGGCGGCGATGACAACACCGACGACAGCGGTGACGACGGTGGCAACACCGGTGACGAGGACGGCGACAACGAAGCCCTTGCCCCGAATAACCGGGCCGCGCCCGGCCGCGAGGACGACGCCTGAGCCCTGAGCAGTCGGGCCCGATCCGCTCTCAGGGCGCTCGCCGTGGCGGATGGCCGTCTCGCCCGCGGGTGACGACGGTGCCGTCGGGCGACCGCTCGGTCCATCCGAAGCGTCTGCCGCTGCCTGATCGTCCCGCTCCCTAGAGTGGGCAGCGGGCCCGCCCCCGGCCCATCCGACGATGGATGGAGAGCAGCTGCCATGACCTCACTCTGGCTCGACGCCCATGACCCCTCGCGCATCCCGGTCTCCGACCTGCCGGTGGGCGTCTCGTACGACGTGGCCGTCGCCGGCGGCGGTCTCACCGGCCTCGCCACGGCGGTGGCCGTGGCCCGCTCCGGGAAGCGCGTGATCCTCCTGGAGGCGCGCAGCGTGGGCGCGGTCGCCACCGGGAACACCACCGCGAAGCTGACCGTGCTCCAGGGGACGCGGCTGTCCACGATCCGTCGGCGGCATTCGCTCGAGGTCGCCGGGGCATATCTCGCCGCGAACCGCGACGCCCAGGACTGGGTGCTCGAGCTGTGCGCACGGCACGCGGTCCCGGTCCAGCGCCGGGCCGCCTACAGCTACGCCACCACGGCCCCCGGTGCCCAGAGCCTGCGCAGCGAACTGGAGACGGCGCGTGCGCTCGGCCTCGATGCGCGCTGGGAGGACACGACGGAGCTGCCGTTCCCGATCACGGGTGCGGTGGCGCTCGAGGGCCAGGCCCAGTTCGATCCGATGGAGGTGCTCGGCGCGCTCGCCGCGGAACTGCACAGCCTGGGCGGGATCATCGTCGAGGGCGCTCGTCTCACGGGCGCGAACCGTCGTGGCCCGCTGACGCTGACCACCACCGTTGGTGAGGTGCGTACTGATCGTCTCGTCCTCGCCACCGGCAGTCCGGTCCTGGATCGCGGTGGGCAGCCGCTGAGAATGGTGCCGCACCGCTCGTACGCGCTCGCCTACCGGGTGCCGGCGGCGGGCTGGGTGCCCCGCGGCATGCACGTCTCGGTCGACGGCCCCGTCCGCAGTCTCCGCTCGGCCCCGCAGGGTGACGAGGAGCTGCTGCTGGTGGGCGGCAACGACCACGTCACCGGGCGCACCGAGTCGCCGCGCGCGCAGCTCGCGGACCTGCACGACTGGGCGCTCGAGCTCGCACCAGGAGCTGAGCGCACCCACTCCTGGGCGGCCCAGGACTACGAGCCCGCCGGCGAGCTCCCCCTGATCGGAGCGCTTCCGGGCAGTGAGGGGACGATCCTCGCCGCCACCGGCTATGCCAAGTGGGGGATGACGAACGCCGTCGTCGCCGCACTGGCGATCGCCGGATCGCTCGACGATCGCGCCCCCGGATGGTTCGCGACCCTGCATGCTGCGAGCGGGGGCCTCGGGTCCCTCGCCCAGGAGGCGACGATGGGCGCGCAGGTGGGAAAGGAGCTCCTGAAGGGCTGGACGGGCGCGGAGCTGCATGCGCTGCCCGAGCAGGCACCGCCGGAGGGGCAGGGCGTCGTCGGCCGGGCGCAGGGCAGGCCGGTGGCCGTGTCCACCGTGGAGGGACGCACCTGCGCCGTCTCGGGAGTCTGCCCGCATCTGGGAGGTGTGCTGCGCTGGAACGATGCGGAGCGGTCCTGGGACTGCCCGCTGCACGGATCGCGCTTCGCGCCGGACGGCACGCTCCTCGAGGGCCCCGCGGTGACGGGGCTCGGTCCCGTTCAGCCCTGAGCGTCGCGGGAGGGGCGGCGCAGGCTCTCCCTGCTGCCATGGGTGAGCTGGCGCAGGTCGGTGGAGTCGTCGAAGCTCGCACCGAGCCCGCCGGCGACCACGCCGAGGGCGGCGCTCAGCCAGGCGATGTCGACATAACGGGCGAAGGTGGCCGGCTCGCCGAGGACCCCGCTCATGAAGTCCGGGTCGATCACCACCAGGCTCCCCCGAGGATCAGCACCACGAGAGCGATGTAGAGGGAGAGCACGCAGAGGAAGAGCGTGAGCACGGTGGAGAGGTTGTAGTACAGCAGGACGGTCGTCGCATCGTCCCGCATCGGGCGCTCCCACAACCGGTTCCCCACGATCAGCCACAGCACCATCGAGGTCATCGCCAGCAGCCCGATCAGGAGCAGCCGTGGCGTCGAGAGCGCGGCGGACATCTGCCAGATGGAGTTGTAGAAGATGCCGAAGGCTCCGGTGGCCGACGCCGCAGCCAGGGCGCTGGACAGCTTCGGGGCGGCGCGCCACGGAGCATTGGTGGAGACCATCCCGAGGACCGTGCGGATCGACCCGATCACGGCGCTGGAGCGGAGATGCGCACCGTGACGGTCGGACGTCCCGCTCCACCGGCTCCAGCGCAGGGAGTAGCGGGCCCGGTCCTGCTCGGTCAGCGCATCCCCCCGCTGCATCACGCACGCCATGAAGACGGTCACCAGGCGCTCGCGCCCGGAGAGCACCCCGATGGTGGGCAGGGAGAGCGTGGCCACCTCCCGGTCCGGCAGCAGCTCCGCGATCAGCGCCCGCTTGTCGGCACGGCGCGGCATCTCGGTGAGCAGCAGCGTCATGTCCACATGCTCGTAGTCGCCTCGCACGGCGTCCACGGGGGCCAGCGCGAGGGTGTTGGAGTCGCTGATGCCGAGGAACTGGGTGCGCACATGGACCGTGGCGGCGCCGAAGACGGCGGCCAGCTCCTCCTCGAAGCGGCCCTGGGCCGCCCGGGCGCGATCGACGCACTGACCAGGATCGGCCAGCACGAGCACGGTGAATCCGACGTCCTGCGGGGGTCGCTCGTCCATCGTCGCTCCTGGATCAGGGGGTGCGGGACGCCGTCAGCGTAGAGCGGCGAGCACGGCACGTCACCCGGACGGACCGGTCGGTACCCACGGGTCCCTGGAGGTCAGCGCCCGGCGGCTTCCCGGCCGACGAGGACGGGCCTACGGTGAGGTGAGTCACGGACGATCCACCCGACCTCCTTCAGGAGTGAGCACGCCATGGTCCCCACGAAGAAGACCCCCACCCCGGCACCCGGCAGGCCGAGCAGTCGGCCGCCCTCGCTCGAGGAGCCCACCGAGCCGAGGGGACCGCTGCCGCCGAAGCCCGATCAGGAGGCCGCCCAGCCCCGCACCCCCACGGGAGCCGAGCCGAGCCCGGAACGCAGGACCACCGCCCAGCAGGGCGAGTTCCTGACCACGTCCCAGGGCGCGCGGCTGCGGGACACGGACCACTCGCTGAAGGCGGGCCGACGCGGCCCCGTGCTCCTGCAGGACCATCATCTGCGCGAGAAGATCACGCACTTCGACCACGAGCGGATCCCGGAGCGCGTGGTCCACGCCCGCGGCGCGGCGGCGCATGGCGTGTTCGAGGGCTACGGCACGGCGGAGTCCGTCTGCCGCGCGGGCTTCCTCGCGAAGGGGAAGCGCACCGAGGTCTTCACGCGCTTCTCGACGGTCGTCGGCTCCCGCGGCTCGATGGACACCGCCCGCGACACCCGCGGCTTCGCGACCAAGTTCTACACCGACGAGGGCACCTTCGACCTGGTCGCGAACAACATCCCGGTGTTCTTCATCCAGGACGGCATCAAGTTCCCCGACGTGGTGCATGCGGCGAAGCCCCACCCGGATCGCGAGATCCCCCAGGCCCAGAGCGCCCATGACACCTTCTGGGACTTCGTCTCCCTGCACACTGAGGCGCAGCATCACACCCTGTGGTTCATGGGCGACCGCGGCATCCCGCGCTCCTTCCGGATGATGGAGGGATTCGGGATCCACACCTTCCGGCTCTCCAACGCCGAGGGGGAGAACTCGCTGGTGAAGTTCCATTGGAAGCCGACGCTCGGCGTGCATTCGCTGACCTGGGAGGAAGCCCAGCTCCTGGGCGGCGCCGACCCCGACTTCCATCGACGAGACCTCTCCGACGCGATCGAGGCCGGTGCGCATCCCAGCTGGGAGCTGGGCATCCAGGTGTTCCCGGACAACGAGGAGCAGAGCTTCGAGGGGATCGATCTGCTGGATCCCACCAAGTTCGTGCCCGAGGAGCTCGCCCCGGTGCAGCCCATCGGGCGGCTCACCCTGAACCGCAACCCCAGCAACTACTTCGCCGAGACCGAGCAGGTCGCCTTCAACCCCGGCCATCTCGTGCCCGGCATCGACGTCACGGACGACCCGCTGCTGCAGGTGCGGCTGTTCTCCTACGTGGACACCCAGCTGACTCGGCTGGGCGGGCCGAACTTCGCTCAGCTGCCGATCAATCGGGCCCACGCCCCGGTCAACGACATGCTGCGGGACGGCTACGGGCAGCAGGCCGACCCTGCGGGCGTGGCCCCCTACCGCCCGAACTCGCTGGACGGCGGCTGCCCGTTCCTGGCGGGCGAGAGGGACGGCGCGTTCGAGGATCTGCCCGTGCGGGTGCCGGAGGGCGTGAAGGAGCGGGAACTCTCCGCGACGTTCGAGGACCACTTCAGCCAGGCGCGTCTGTTCTGGCGCAGCATGACCCTCGTGGAGAAGGACCACATCGTCGACGCCTACTCCTTCGAGCTGGGCAAGTGCTACGAGAACACCATCCGTGAGCGGCAGCTGCAGTGCCTGGCGAACATCGACGAGGAGCTGTGCACGCGGGTCGCCGCCGCGCTCGGGATGCCCGCCCCGGGACCGACGGTCCCGGCGGACGACGGGTCCGACGGCGGGGTGGCCACCAGCGCGCCGCTCTCGCAGCTGCGCGGCAGCTGGCCCACCGACGGTCGGATGATCGGCATCGTCGTGGACCCGGAGGGAGATAACTCCGGGCTGCTCGACCTGCACGAGGCCGTGGTCGCGGCCTCCATGACCCCCGTCGTGATCGCGCCGCGCGGCGGCGAGGTGGCGGGCGTGCCCGTGGGCCGCACCTTCGGGACCGCCGCCTCGGTGGAGTTCGACGCCCTGCTGCTGGCGGGCACTCCGCTGACGGCGCCGGATTCACGGCCCTCGGTCGATCCGAAGGCCGGAGCTCCCGGCTCCGGGGACGTCGAACCGCGGGTGGGGAAGCTGATCGACGAATGCTGGCGCCATGCCAAGGCGATCGGCGCCTGGGGCGAGGGCCGCGCGGCGCTGGAGGCGCGCACCGCTCCCGGCGGCGCCGGAATCGTGGTCGGCGAGGACGGGCAGACGGTCCTCGGCGAGATCCAGTCCCTGCTGGAGAGCCACCGCGTCTGGGAGCGGTTCCCGGCCGGAACCTGACGCTCTCGGGTCCTCAGGCCCTGCCCGCCGCCCGTCGGCGCCATCCCGCGATGACCGCCAGCAGCGCGCCGACGGCGAGGATCGGCAGGCCCAGGCGCCACACCGTGCCCTCGACCTGCGTCATCAGCAGGAGGCACGAGGCCAGTCCGCCGATCGGCAGCACCGTCGGCACGCGGAAGTGCCGCTGCTCGACCTCGTCCCGTCGGAGCACCAGCACTGCGGCGTTCACCGCCAGGAACACCACCAGGAGCAGCAGCACCATGGTGCTGGCCAGCACGTCGATCGTGCCGGTGAGGGCGAGCAGGAACGACAGCGCCGCCGTGACGAGGATCGCGACCCACGGCGTGCGACGTCGCGGCAGGATCCGGGTGAGCACCTGCGGCAGCAGTCCGTCCTGCGCCATCCCGTAGGCGAGGCGGGAGGACATGATCCCGGTCAGCAGGGCGCCGTTGGAGACCGCGACCAGGGCGATCACGCTGAACACGACGGGCGGGACCAGCCCGGCGGCGGAGACGACCTGCAGCAGCGGCGCGGAGGATTCGGCGAGCTCCGCTGTGGGGACGACAGCAGCGGCCGCGGCGCCCACGAGTGCGTACACGACCCCGGCCACCAGCAGGGCCCCGAACAGCGCCCGCGGATAGGAGCGCGAGGGATCCTTCGTCTCCTCGGCGATGTTCACGCTGGTCTCGAAGCCGACGTAGGAGTAGAAGGCGAGGATGCTGCCGGCGAGCACGGCGGCCACGGGCCCGTTCTCGGGCGTGCCGAGCTCGGTGAGCCGGCTGAGGTCGCCGTCCCCGCGGCCCACGACGATCGCCCCGAGCACGATCACCAGCAGCAGACCGCCCACCTCGATCAGGGTCGCGACCCGGTTCGCCCCGAGCGATTCGGAGATCCCGCGGGCGTTGAGCAGGGCGAGCAGCGCGACGAACACGAGGACCACCAGGATCGTGGGCAGGGAGATGAACTCGGCGAGGTAGTCACCGGCGAACCCCAGGGAGAGCGCCCCCACCGAGACGATGCCGGCGGCCAGCATGCAGAAGCCCACCAGGAACCCGACCACGGGACCGAAGGCACGGGTCGCGTAGTGGGAGGAGCCGCCGGCCTTGGGGTACTTCGTGGCCAGCTCGGCGTAGGAGCCGGCGGTCAGCAGTGCCATCAGCAGCGCCACGAGCAGGGGCACCCAGACGGCGCCGCCGGCCAGCGCGGCGACCTCCCCGGCCAGCACGTAGACGCCCGCTCCGAGCACGTCACCGAGGATGAACAGGAACAATGCCGTGGTGGTGACGGTGCGGCGCAGTGTTGCCGTGCCGGCCGAGGAGCTGTCGGAGCTGTCGGTGCTGGTCATGGCGCTCACCATAGAGTTCCCGCCCGCGCGCTGCCGGACCGATCGGTTGCCCTCGCGGCAGGATCGCGCCGACGGACGAGCGCTGTTATCCGGATCACCGTCGGCCCGTGGGGCCTCCCGCGAGTGAATTACGTGAGGTTAGTCTTCCCTAAGTCGACCCGCCTTTCGCCAGGAGAGCCATGCCCGTCACCGCCCGCTTCACCCGCCGCGCCTGGATCACCGGGGCCCTCGCCGCGCCGCTCGCGCTCGCCGCCTGCAGCGGTGGGGCCGACGGCGCCGGATCGTCCGCCTCCGACGGGGAGGGCACCGGGGACTTCACCCCGGTCACCATCGAGCATGCCCTGGGCACCGCCGAGATCACCGAGAAGCCGCAGCGCATCGTGACCCTCGGCCAGGGCTCCGCGGAGACCGCGATCGCGCTCGGCATCATCCCCGTCGGCGTCGAGGAGTACCCGTGGGGCGCCGACGACAGCGGGTACCTGCCCTGGATCCACGAGGCCGTCACCGAGGCCGGCGGCGAACTGCCCGAGCAGTTCACGGGCGCCACCGAGCTCGATGTCGAAGCGGTCCTCGCGCTCGAGCCCGACGTGATCCTCGCGCCGTGGTCCGGCGTGACCCAGGAGCAGTTCGACATCCTCACCGACATCGCCCCCACCGTCGCCTACGCCGAGCAGCCCTGGGTCATCACCTGGGAGGAGCAGATCACCACGATCGGCAAGGCGCTCGGAGAGGACGACGCCGCGAAGGGCCTGATCGACGAGATCCACGAGACGTTCGAGAAGTCCGCGCAGCCCGGCTACGCGGACCACACCTTCTCCTTCGTCTACAACTCCGGGCCCGGCACCCTGGGCGTCTTCTACCAGGACGAGCAGCGCGTCGCGATGGTGCGCGCCCTCGGGCTCACCGTCGACCCCGTGAACCAGGAGCTCGGCGAATGGGACGTGCCCGGCACCGACTCGGCGATGATCGGCCTGGAGAACGCCGACAAGCTCTCCGACTCCGACCTCATCTTCACCTTCTACTCCGACGAGAAGAACCGCGAGGAGACCGAGGCGCAGGACCTGTACGCCGCGATCCCCGCCGTCGAGCACGGCGCGATCGTCGCGCCGACGGACCAGTCATTCGTCACCGGCTCCTCGATCATCAACCCGCTGACCGTGCCGTGGGCGCTCGAGCGCTACATCCCGATGATCGACGACGCGATCACGAAGGTCCCCGCCAGCTGAGATGAGGCGCCTCCCACCCTGGGCCGCCCTGGTCATCGTCTCGGCGGTCCTCCTCCTGGCCTGCCTCGCGAGCATCGCGCTGGGCAGTCGGGAGATCGACCTCGCCGGGCTGTGGCAGGTGGTGCGCGGCCGCGAGGACGAGCACCTGCGCCAGGTCATCGCCGCCCGCGAGGCCCGCACGGCGCTCGGCGCGGTCGTCGGCGCGGCGCTGGCCGCCTCGGGCATGCTCATCCAGGGCGTCACCCGCAACCCGCTCGGCGAGCCCGGACTGCTGGGCGTCACCTCGGGGGCCTCGGCCGCCGTCGTCACCGCGACCGCCTTCCTCGGCTTCTCCGGCGGCGCGGCCACGGTCTGGGTCGCCCTGCCCGGTGCTCTGCTCGCCGTGCTCGTCGTCTATCTGCTGGGCCGCCCCGCGGGGTCGCACTCGGTGGTGCCGCTGATCCTCGCCGGCGCGGTGATCTCGGCCGTGCTCTACGCCTACATCCAGGCCATGATCCTCACCCGTCCCGACGTGTTCGACTCCTTCCGCCACTGGGTGGTGGGCTCGCTCGCCGGTGCCTCCTACGCCACCCTCGGCGCGGTCGCTCCGGCGCTCGTGCTGGGCGTCGTGCTCGCGGCCGTCGTGGCGCCGGGTCTGAACACCCTGGCCCTCGGGGACGACGTCGCCACCGCGCTGGGCACCCCCGTCGCGCTGCTGCGGGCCACGACGATCCTCGCCGCGACCCTGCTCGCCGCCGGGGCGACGGCCGCCGTCGGCCCTCTGGCCTTCGTGGGCCTCGCCGTCCCCCACCTGGTGCGCGCCCTGGTGGGCGGCGATCATCGCTGGCAGCTGCCGATCGCCCTCGTGCTGGGGGCCGCGCTGCTGCTGGGGTCCGACGTGCTGGCCCGCGTGATCGCCCGCCCGCAGGAGCTCATGGTCGGGGTGATCACCGCGTTCATCGGCGCCCCGTTCCTGCTGTGGGCCGTGCGCCGCGGGAAGGTCACCGCATGAGCGCCCGCTCCCTGACCCTCGGCGCCCTGCTGCTGGCAGCGATCATCGCCGGCAGCCTCGCCACCCTCGCCTGGGGCGAGCTCGGCGTGGGCGTGCCGGACCTGCTCGCGGCCGCCCGCGGTGAGGCCAGCACCACGGCGACCTTCGTGCTCGAGCGGCTGCGCGGGCCCCGCCTGCTGGTGGGCATCGGGGCCGGCCTCGCCTTCGGCCTGGCCGGAGCGCTGTTCCAGACGGTCACCCGCAACCCGCTGGGCAGCCCGGACGTGATCGGCCTCGGCGCGGGCGCGGGGGCCGGGGTGGCGCTCGCGACCCTGCTCCTTCCCGGGCTCGTCCCCGCCCCGGTCGGCGCGATGGTCGGTGCGGGCGTAGCGATCGGCCTCGTGCACCTGTCCACCGGGCTCGGCTTCGCCTCCCCGGCGCGGGTGATCATCACCGGGATCGGGGTCGCGGCGATGGCCACCGCGGTCACCCAGTACGTGGTCGCCGTGGCGCTGCGCGATTCCTCGACCCAGCTCGCCGGCTACCTGGTGGGCACGCTGAACTCCCGCAGCCTGGGCCAGGCCGCCGTGATCGGCGGCTGCCTGCTGGTGCTCGCCCCCGCCGTCGCGCTGCTCTCCCCCGACCTGCGCATGATGGACCTCGGCGACCAGCTCGCCGAGGCCCTGGGGGGCAGCGCGATCCGCACCCGCACCTGGGCGATCGTGCTGTCGGTGCTGCTGGCCGCCGCCGGCGTGGCCGTGGCCGGCCCGATCGCCTTCGTGGCGCTCTCCGCCCCGCACATCGCCCGCCGGATGGTCGGCGCCCCCGGCCCCCATCTGGTGCTGTCGGCCCTGGTCGGAGCGCTGATCATGGTCCTCGCCGATTTTGCCGTGCAGCACGTCGGCCCGCTCGAGAACCTTCCCGTCGGCGTCATCACCGCCGCCTTCGGCGGCGTCTACCTGGGATACCTGCTCGTCACCGCATGGAAGAAGGCCGACGCGTGAACACCTCCTCCCGCACCACCTCGTCGCTGCGCCTGGCCGACGCGACCGTCGCCTACGGCCAGCGCCCGGTGCTCGACGGATTCGACTTCACCGTGCCGAGCGGGCGGTTCACCGCCGTCGTCGGCCCCAACGGCTGCGGCAAGTCGACGATGCTGAAGTCCCTCGCCCGCACCCTGCGGCCCCGCGCCGGCGCGGCCCTGCTCGACGACAAACCGCTGGGCCGGTGGCGCTCCCGCGCCGTCGCGCAGCGCATCGCCCTGCTCCCGCAGGACCCCGTCGTGCCGGAGGGGATCACCGTGAAGGGGCTCGTGGCCCGCGGCCGCCACCCCTACCACTCGCCCTGGCGGCAGTGGCTCCCGGGTGACGACGAAGCGGTCTCGAAGGCCCTGTCGGCCACCGGCGTCGCGGATCTCGCCGAGCAGGGCGTCGAGGGGCTCTCGGGCGGCCAGCGCCAGCGGGTGTGGATCGCGATGATCCTCGCCCAGGACACGGAGTACGTGCTGCTGGACGAGCCCACGTCGTTCCTCGACGTGGGCCACCAGGTCGACGTGCTGCACCTGTGCCAGGACATGCGCGCGCAGGGGCGCACCGTCCTCGCCGTGCTGCACGACCTCAACCAGGCCGCGCGCTATGCGGACCAGCTGGTCGTGATGGACGGCGGACGGGTCGTCGCCGCCGGTCAACCGGCCGACGTGCTCACCGAGGAGCTGGTCGCGGAGGTGTTCGGCCTGGCCGCCGAGATCGCCGCGGACCCGCAGAGCGGCACGCCGATGGTGGTGCCCGTGCATCGTCGATGACACCATCGGAGCCATGCGATGCGAACAGTGCGGTGGCAAGATCCGAGGCAGGACCTACACGTCGGTGACCGGGCGCAAGCTGTGCCAGCGCTGCGGGACCCGCTTGCAGGGCCGCACCGCGGGCGCGGTCAACGGCAGCGGCATCTCGGGCCGCCGCGCGACCTCCGGCTGGTACGCCCGCGTCAGGAAGGCGATGGGGAAGCGCTGAACACCCGGCCCCACCACTCCAGCACGGCCTCGAAGCGCTCCGTGCGATGGCGGGGCCGCCCCGAGCGCGTCAGCTCATGGTCCTCGCCGGGGAAGAGCAACATCTCGGCCTCGACCCCGGCGCGTCGCAGCGCCGTGTAGTACCGCGTCCCCTGTTCGAGCGGGCAGCGGTGGTCCTCCTCGGCGTGGATCACCAGCGTGGGCGTGCACACCTGCGCCGCGACCTCGAAGGCGCTCCGGCGGGCGATGTCCTCGGCGGAGGCGCCGATGTACTCGTCCCCGAAGTAGCTGCCGATGTCGCTGGTGCCCTGGAAGCTCAGCGGATCCAGGAACCCGCGCTCCACGATCGCCCCGCGGAAGCGGTGGTCGTGCGCGATGAGCCATGCGGTGAGGTACCCGCCGTAGGAGCCGCCCATGATGCCCAGGCGCTCCGGATCCAGTCGTGGATCGGCCGCCAGGGCGCCCTCGAGCAGATCGATCACGTCGTCCGCGTCGACCGTGCCGAAGCCGCGGCGCACCGCCCGGCCGTGCGCCCTGCCGTATCCGGCCGAGCCGCGCGGGTTGCCGTGGACCACCGCGTATCCCGCCTCGACCAGCACCTGCACCTCGTCGAACACGCCCACGCCGTAGGCGGCATGGGGGCCGCCGTGGATCATCAGGAGCGTCGGGAAGGGGCCCACGCCCTCCGGCGCGGCGACCCAGCCGTGCACGGGATATCCGGACCGTCCCGTGAGCTCCAGCTCCTGCGGCGCCACGATCCCCGCCGCGCGCAGCTCCTCGCCCGTCTCCACCAGCACCGCCGTCCCGCCCTCCGGGCCGACGAGGAGCAGGGTCCCCGGCGACTCCGGCGTGGTGACGCTCGCGAGCACGCGACCGCCCGCCGCGCCGGCCGATTGCACCTCGACGTCCCCGCCGAGCACGACGGTCGCCCCGCCGTCCCGGTCGATCCGCAGCAGGTGCACCCGGCCCCGGCGCGGCGCCGTGACCAGCAGCTCGTCGCCGTCGGCCACGAGCGGAGCGGTGATCTCGAGGGACTCCGGGTCCGTCAGCCGGCGCGGCCCGTCCGCCTCCAGCAGCCACACGGCGATGTCGGGCGCGACGGCGTCCCGACCCCCGACCGGCTGCGAGGCGAGCAGCGCCGCCGTACCGTCCTCGAGCACGGCGACGTCGTGCACGCGCAGACCGTCCTCGCGGTGCAGCAGCACCGTCTCCGTCGTGCCGTCCAGCGGGACCGAGATCAGCTCCGTGCGCAGGTCACGGCGGTCCCGCTCATAGGCCTCGCGCACGACGAGCACGGACCGGCCGTCGGCCGGCACCGCGAGCGAGGAGTGCTCGGCGGGAGCGGCGGTGAGCCGTGCGGCCTGCGCGGGAGCCGACGGGATCGGGGCGAGCTCGCCGCCGGGATGGGGGGCCGCGGGATAGATCGGCTCCGTCCCGGGGGAGACGGCGTCGACCACGAACACCTGGGCGGGGCGGTCCGGCGCGTGGCCCAGGCCGTTGGCGTGCCAGCGCACGCCCGTGATCCGACGCGGCGACTCGGCCTCGGGGCCGAGCCCCTCGACGGTCCCGTAGCGACCGGGCTCCGGGTCGCGCGCGGTGAGCACCAGGCGTGCGGCGTCGGGCGTCCAGGCGAAGCCGGTCACGCCGAGCGGCAGATCGGTGAGCCGCATCGGCTCCCCGCCGCGGGCGTCGAGCAGGTGGAGCTGGCGGCGGCCCTCGTCGTCGGCGCGCAGGAAGGCGATCGTGGCGCCGTCCGGGGAGAGCACCGGGGCGGTGTCATGCAGCCCGCGGGTCAGCAGACGGGGCGCGGGGTCGCCCTCGAGCTCGATCCGCCACAGCTGCCCCACCTCCCGGTTCGCGCGCAGATCGGGCCGGGAGGCGGCGTGGACGGCGAAGGAGCCGTCGGGCGCGAGGGACGGGCGGGAGAGGGAGATCAGGTGGTCGATGTCGTGGGGCTGCACCCCTCGAACCTAGCGCGCACGGGGCCGCGGCTGTGATGCCTCGCGCACGTCGGGATCCTCTCTGGCCCTCGCAGGTCGCGCCGGGTAGTCTTGGCCGGTCCGTGACGTGCATCGCCGATGCCCGGAGCGGGCGGCATGAGCCCTCCTGCCACGGAGAGACCGTGGCCGTAGAGACCACAGGAGGTGGGTACCAGAACATGCGCAAGTACGAAATGGTCGTGATCCTCGACCCGTCCGTCGATGAGCGGACCATCACCACAACTTTCGAGAAGCTCGTCCAGGTCATCCCGGCCGAGGGCGGCACAATCGACAACGTCGACATCTGGGGCAAGCGGAAGTTCGCCTACGAGATCGACAAGAAGACCGAGGGCATCTACATCGTCCTCAACTTCACCGCGAAGGCCTCGACCTCCCAGGAGCTGGACCGTCAGCTCGGGCTCAACGAGTCCGTCATGCGTACGAAGGTCATGCGTCTCGACGCCAAGTGAGCTGCGCTCACTGATCCCCGCACCACACCTACCCCAATCGGAGCAGAGGAGCACCCATGGCGAATGACACCGTCATCACGGTGGTCGGCAACCTGACCGCGGATCCCGAGCTGCGCTTCACGCAGTCCGGCATCGCGGTCGCGTCGTTCACCATCGCGTCCACCCCCCGCACCTTCGACCGTCAGTCGAACGAGTGGAAGGACGGCGAGGCTCTGTTCCTGCGCTGCTCCATCTGGCGCGACGCCGCGGAGAACGTGGCCGAGTCGCTGGAGAAGGGATCCCGCGTCGTGGCGCAGGGTCGCCTCAAGCAGCGCTCCTTCACCGACCGTGAGGGCAACAACCGCACGAGCATCGAGCTGGACGTCGACGAGATCGGTCCGTCCCTCCGCTACGCCACCGCGAAGGCCAACAAGGTCCAGCGCGGAGGCGGCGGTGGCGGCCGCGGCGGCTTCGGCGGCGGTGCTCCGCAGGGCGGTGCCCCCCAGGGCGGCTTCGGCGGCCAGGGTGGTCAGGGTGGCTACAACAATGCGCCGCAGGGCGCTCCCAGCGCCGACCCGTGGGCCGGCGGCGGGAACCAGGGCGGATACGACGACCCGCCCTTCTGATCCACTGAAATCCTCCATCCCGGGTGCATGCCCGGGCTCCCCTCAGAAAGAAGGAGCACCACGATGGCCAAGCCTGTTCTTCGCAAGCCGAAGAAGAAGCAGAACCCGCTGAAGACCGCCGGTCTCGAGACCGTCGACTACAAGGACGCCGCGCTGCTGCGCAAGTTCGTGTCCGATCGCGGCAAGATCCGTGCACGTCGGGTCACCGGCGTCACCGTCCAGGAGCAGCGCAAGATCGCGAAGGCCGTGAAGAACGCCCGCGAGATCGCCCTCCTGCCGTACTCGACCTCCGGTCGCTGAGCGAGGAAGGGAATCACATGACCACCAAGCTCATCCTCACCAACGAGGTCTCCGGCCTCGGCGCGGCCGGCGACGTCGTCGACGTCAAGGACGGCTACGCCCGCAACTTCCTCATGCCCCGCGGTCTCGCGACCCCGTGGACCAAGGGCGGACAGCGTCAGCTCGACCAGATCCGCTCGGCCCGCGGCAAGCGCGCGATCGCCAGCGTCGAAGACGCCCAGTCCCTGAAGGCGACCCTCGAGTCGAAGCCCGTCGTCATCGCGGAGCGCGCCGGCCAGACCGGTCGCCTCTTCGGTGCGGTCTCCCCCAAGGAGATCGCCGTCGGCGTCAAGGACGCCTTCGACAAGGACATCGACCGTCGCACCGTCGAGTTCCCCACGCCCATCAAGGCGCTGGGCGAGCACAAGGCGACCGTGCGTCTGCACGACGAGATCTTCGCGAACCTCGTCGTCCAGGTCGTCGCCGCCAAGGGCGCCGTCAAGGCCTGACCGACGCACCTCGTCCGACGCCCCTGCACCGATCCGTCGGTGCAGGGGCGTCGTCGTCCCCCGGTCAGCGGGTAGATTCCTCGTATGTTCGGACGCGCAGCACAGCAGCAGAAGCAGATCGACCACCTCCAGGCGCAGGTGCGCGGGCTCGAGGCCCTCGTGGGCGAGCTCGCCGGCCGCGCCGGCGTGGGAGAGGCGGAGCTCCGGCAGCTGCGCGACCGGTCCGGACGCCAGATCCCCGCGGAGTGCCGTCGGCTGGTCGACGAGGGGAGGACCATCGAGGCGATCAAGGTGTACCGCGAGCACACCGGCGCCGGGCTCAAGGACGCCAAGGACGCGATCGACCGATACCGGGAGCGCGAGGGCTGAGAACTCCCGTCAGGGCACCGCTCCGGGCTACCCTCGTGCGGTGACCACTCCTTCCCCTGACTCCGCCCCCGCCGTCGAGCGCGGGATCGACGGGCACCTGGCCCGTTCCCTCGGCCACGGGCAGATGGCGATGATCGCCATGGGCTCGGCACTCGGGACCGGCCTGTTCCTCGGTTCCGGCGAGGCGATCGGATATGCCGGCCCGGCCGCGATCGTCTCCTTCGCGATCGGCTCGCTGATCGCCGCGACCATCGCCCTGTCGATGGGCGAGATGGCCTCCCGTCATCCCGTGCGCGGCGGGTTCGGCACCCTTGCCGCCCGGTACCTCTCGCCCTACTGGGGCTTCCTCACGCGCTGGCTGTACTGGATCGTCACCGTCGCCGTGACCGGCACCGAGCTGGTCGCCTGCGCGACCTATCTGGCCTACTGGTTCCCCGCCGTGCCGGTGTGGGCCGGCATCCTGGCGTTCGCCGCGATCATCGTCGGGATCAACCTCGCGAGCGTGGGCTCCTTCGGCGTCATCGAGTTCGCCCTGTCCTCGATCAAGGTGATCGCCGTGCTGGTGTTCATCCTGATCGGCGCGTTCCTGGTGTTCTTCGGCCTCCCCGAGCAGAGCGCACCGGGACTGTCGCTGCTCACCTCCGAGGGCGGGTTCCTGCCGATGGGCTGGTCCTCGGTGTGGATCGCGCTGTCGGTGGTCATGTTCTCCTTCGGCGGCATCGAGCTGCTGTCGATCACGGCCGCGGAGGCGAAGGACCCGGCACTCTCGATCCGCACCGCCGCCCGCACCACGATCGTGCGCCTGGCGTTCTTCTACGTGCTCAGCATCGGCATCGTCCTGGCGCTGGTGCCGTGGCGGGAGGCGTCGTCCACCGGCGAGGACGTGGCGACCTCGCCCTTCGTCATGGTGTTCGACCGCATCGGCATCCCCGGGGCCGCCTCGGTGACCAACCTGATCGTGCTGATCGCGGCGCTGTCGGCCGCCAACGCGAATCTCTATGCGGGCAGCCGGATCCTGCATTCCCTCGCCTCCGATCGGCTCGCCCCGCGCCTTGCGGCACGCACCTCCCGCCGGGGCGTCCCGGTGGTGGGCATCGCGGCGAGCACGGTGGGCATCGTCGGCGCGGCGGTGCTCGCCTTCAGCGGCGTGGGCGGGGTGTTCGGGTACATGATGAGCCTCGTGGTGTTCGCGGTGATCACCGTGTGGATGCTGATCCTGATCAGCTACATCGCCTTCCGTCGTGCCGGGGTACAGGGCGCGACCTTCCGCATGCCCGGCGGGATCGTCTCCGCGGGCGTCGGCGTCGTGGGCCTGCTCGCCGTGTTCGCCACGGTCTTCGTGCGCGAGAGCATGCAGATCGCGGCGATGGTGGGCATCCCCGCGGTGCTGGTGGCCACGATCCTGTACTTCACCGTGGCCCGACGGCGGATCGATCACTCCGACATCGACGCGGCCTTCGACGAGGCCGAGAGCATGCGCTGACACGTCCGAACGTGTCCTTCGTTACTGTGCGGCCCGTCGGCTTCCGGGCCGAGGTTCTCCGGGGGTAACCTAGGGGAACCTTCGGCCTCGACGCCTTGAGACTCGGTGCCGGAGATACGCGCAAGTGGCGGAATTGGTAGACGCGCACGGTTCAGGTCCGTGTGCCGGAGACGGCGTGGGGGTTCAAGTCCCCCCTTGCGCACCGCAGGGATTCCCCGGTTCACTCAGGTGGACCGGGGTTTTTCGTGCCCGGAGCCGGACCGCCCGACCGGTCCAGGAAGAAGGAGCTGCCATGCCCGCACGACGCCACGGCCTCCGCCGCGCCGAGAAGGCGCGTCGGCGGCAGGGAGAAGCCGACGCAGCGATGCGCGGCGCCGACGCCGCCCCGATGACGCGCTACGTCTCCGGCGGGGTGCCCGCGATGCCGCCGGAGGGTGACTCGATGGCCGACGCCCTGGCCTTCTCGCAGGCCGCCCCGGACCGCATGGTGATGTTCTTCTATCCGGAGCCGAGCCGTGAGGACGTGCTCGAGCTCGAGGAGGCCTGGGAGCTGCACCCGGTCCTGGTCGAGGATCTGCTCAACGCCCACCAGCGCCCCAAGCTCGAGCGTTATGGGGACGTGCTGTTCCTGGTGGTCCGCTCCGCGCGCTATCTCGACGCGGTCGAGGAGGTCGAGTTCGCGGAGTTCCACCTGCTCGTGCGCCCCGGCGCGGTGGCGCTGCTGTGCCAGGACGGCCGGTGGCTCGACGGCACCGACAAGCCGCTCCTGGACGATGACCACCCGCTCACCGCGACGCGGCGCGAGCGCGCCCTGCTGGGCGACCTCGAGCTGCTCGCTCTTGGCCCGGAGGCGGTCCTCTACCGGGTGCTCGACACCATCGTGGACGGCTACGGCCCGGTGCTGCGCGGGCTCACGCTCGACAAGGAGCAGATCGAGCGGCAGGTCTTCAGCGGGGATGCCGCCGTGGCCGAGCGGATCTACCGCCTGAGTCAGGAGGTCATCGACATGCAGCAGGTCGTCACCTCGCTGACCGACGTGATCGATGGGCTGCAGGAGGGGTTCGGGAAGTACGAGATCCCCGAGGAGCTGCAGGCCTACCTCGACGATGTCTCCGACCATCTGACCCGCGCCGCCTCGAAGGCCCGCGATCTGCGTGACGCCCTCTCCCAGATCCTGAACGTCAATGCGACGCTCGTCGCCCAGAGGCAGAACGAGGACATGAAGAAGATCTCCGGCTGGGCGGCGATCCTCTTCGCCCCCACGCTGGTCGGCGCGATCTACGGCATGAATTTCGACGACATGCCGGAGCTCCACTGGGCGCTGGGGTATCCGATGGCGATCGGCATGATGGTCGCAGTGGCCGTGCTGCTGTTCATCGTCTTCAAGCGCAGCAAGTGGATGTGAGCGCCGCGCAGGTCCGGGCGCGACCGGGCATGATGGGCTCATGAACACCGACGACCAGGCCACCGATCTCACCCTCACCGGCCACGGGGGCGCCCTCGTCGGCCGGGCCTGGACCATCGCCGAGCCGCGCTGGGTCGCGGTGCTCTCGCACGGGTACGGCGAGCACGTCGGGCGGTACGAGTGGGTCGCCGGCCGCCTGAACGAGGCCGGTGCAGCCGTCTACGCGGCTGACCACATGGGCCATGGCCGCAGCGACGGTCAGAGGGTGCTGATCAGCGACTTCGAACCGGTCGTGGAGGATCTCGACCTCGTGGTCCAGCATGCCATCGCGCAGCATCCGGGCCTGCCGGTCGTGCTGATCGGCCACTCCATGGGCGGCATGATCGCCGCTCGGTACACCCAGCTGCACGCCGATCGGCTGGCGGCGACGGTGCTCACCGGGCCCGTGCTCGGCTCCTGGATCACCGTGGACAGCCTGCTCGAGCTCGACGAGATCCCGGCGACCCCGATCGACCCCGGCACGCTCTCCCGCGACCCGGCCGTCGGCGCCGCCTATGCCGAGGACCCGCTGGTGTGGCACGGAGCGTTCCTCCGGCCCACCCTGGAGGGCCTGCAGCAGGCCATGCGCACGATCACCGCCGCCGGGAGCGTCGGCGAGCACCCGCTGCTGTACCTGCACGGGGAGGACGACCGCCTGGTCCCGCTCCCCGCCAGCTGGGAGGGCCTGCACGAGCTGCGCGGGCCGCGCACCTTCATGAAGACCTATCCCGATGCGCAGCACGAGATCCTGAACGAGACCAACCGCGACGAGGTCCTCGCCGATGTGATCGGCTTCGTGGACGGTGTGCTGAGCCTCCCCGCCGACTGACCCTCAGGCGGTCGCGGTGCGGCGCAGGCGGACGTTCACGAACTCGCCCATGCCCCACCGGCCGAGCTCACGGCCGTATCCGGAGCGCTTCACCCCGCCGAACGGCAGGCCCGCCTTCGTGGTGCCGTGCTCGTTGATGTAAGCCATCCCGACGTCCAGACGGTCGGCGACCTCCTGGGCGTGCTCGAGATCCCGGCCCCACACGGACCCGCTGAGGCCGAAGGGCACGTCGTTGGCGAGCTCCACCGCCTCGTCGACCGTGCCCGCAGCGTGGATCACCGCGACCGGGCCGAAGATCTCCTCGGCGTAGGCGTCCATGTCGGGGGTGACGCCGGTCAGCACCGCAGGGCTCATGAAGGCGCCCTCGCGATCCAGCGCCGCGCCCCCGGTGTGCAGGGTGGCTCCCTGCTCGACGGCGCGCTCGACCTGCTCGACGACGCCGTCCCGGGCACCGATCGAGGACAGCGGGCCGACGTCGACCTGCTCGTCGAGCGGGTCGCCGACGGTTGCGGCCTCGAAGATCTCGACGACGGTGCTCACGAACTCGTCCAGCCGATCCGACGGGACGATCATCCGCTTCGGCGAGTTGCATGCCTGCCCGGCGTTCGAGAGCCGCGCTGTCGCGACGGTGCGCGCGACCTGCTCGAGCTCCGCGTCCTCGAGGACGATCAGCGGGTCCGAGCCGCCGAGCTCGAGGACCGACTTCTTCAGGTGCTTCGCGGCGTTCTCCGCCACTGCGGCGCCGGCCTTCTCGCTGCCGGTGAGTGAGACGCCCCGCACCCGGGGGTCGGCGATCATGTCGGCGAGCTGGTCGTGCGAGACGAAGACGTTGAGGTAGGCGCCGTCGGGCACTCCCGCCTCATGCAGGATCGCGGCCATCATCTCGGAGGAGGCGGCGCAGATCCCCGCATGCTTGAGGACGATCGTGTTGCCCGCCATCAGGTTGGGGGCGACGAATCGGGCCACCTGGTAGTACGGGTAGTTCCAGGGCATCACGCCGACGAGGGGGCCGATCGGCTCGGTCTGCACGAGGGACTCCTGGGCGCCCTGAGGATCCAGCTGCTCGGGCGCGAGCAGCTCGGGGCCGTGCGTGGCGTACCAGCGGTAGATGGAGCCGGCCAGCGCGACCTCTCCGATCGACTGCTGCAGCGGCTTGCCCATCTCCGTCGCGATCAGCTCGGCGAGCTCCCTGCTCCGGGCGTCGTAGGCGTCGGCGACCCGCTCCAGCGCGGCTGCCCGCTCCTGCGCAGGGGTGGCGCGCCAGGAGGAGAAGGCGGCGTGCGAGCTGCTGAGAACGTTCTCGATGCCGGCGTCGTCCAGAGTGCCGAATTCCTTGTCGGTCCGTCCCGTGGTCGGGTTGGTCGTCGTGTATCCAGCCATCTCCTCACCGTTGCCGGTGAGCTCGACTCTGTAAAGGGGAGGGGGCGATATCAGGGGTCCGAGCGACCGCACGGTCCGCAGTCGTTGCCCGGTGGCGCCGGCGGGTGCTAGGCAGAGGGCATGCGTGCCATCGGAGTGACCCAGTACGGAGGCCCTGAGGCGTTGCACGAGATCGACGTCCCCGCCGAGGAGCTCGGCGCCGGGAGCGTGCGGATCCGCGTGAACGCCGCCGCGGTGAGTCCCACGGACACGGCCGTGCGCAGCGGGGCCCGCTCGGAGTCCGACCGCGCCGAGGATCCCGGCGACGTCCCCGGTATGGACATCGCCGGTGTCGTCGCGGAGATCGGTCTGCAGAGCGAGGCCGGGCTCGCCGTCGGCGATCGCGTGGTGGGGATCGTCGTGCCCGCCGGTGCGCACGGCGCCTATCGGGACGAGATCGTGCTGCCGCTGAGGTCAGTGGTGCGCGCCCCGGCGGGCGCCTCGGACGCGGAGGCCGCGACGCTGCCGATGAATGCCCTCACCGCTCGCCGCGCGCTGGACCTGCTCGCCCTGGAGCCCGGGCGCACGCTCGCCGTCACGGGCGCGGCCGGCACCCTCGGCGGATACCTGATCCAGCTGGCGAAGGCCGACGGCCTCAGGGTGATCGCCGACGCGGCGGAGCAGGACGAGCAGCTGGTCCGCACCCTCGGAGCCGACGAGGTGGTGCGCCGCGGCGCCGACGTCGCGGACCGCATCCGCGATCTCGTCCCGGACGGCGCCGACGGCCTCGCCGATGCCTCCGTCCAGTCCGCGCAGGTCCTCCCTGCCGTCAAGGACGGCGGTGCGGTCGCCACGTTCCGCGGCTACCAGGGCGAGGGAGCCCGCGGCGTGAGGGTCCACCCGGTGAGGGTGCGCGACGTCGCGCAGGAGCGCGAGATGCTCGACGAGCTCCGCGACCTCGCCGCGCAGGGCGTGCTCACCCTGCGCGTGGCCGACGTGCTTCCTGCGGCGCAGGCCGCGGAGGCGCACCGCCGGCTCGAGGCCGGAGGCGTGCGAGGGCGACTCGTCCTCGACCTCAGATGAACTCGAGCGGATCGAAGTCGTCGATGTCGATGATCCGCACGCGCGGCAGCCGGCTGGTGAACGCGGCGACGTCGTACTCGAGGTCGTGGAACTCGATGCCCGGGATGTCCTGCAGGTCCGCGGCCATGAACTCGCGGAAGCCCACCAGGGCGGTGCGCCGATCCGGCGTCGAGGCCAGATCCTCCATCTGCGGGACGAAGTCCTTGTCGTGGCTGACCAGCATGACGTCCGCCGGGCGCGACTGCAGCGCCTCCGCGGTGCGCTGGATCGCGATGTCCACGACCTTGCCCTCGCCACGCAGCGGCACGGTCTTGTAGCCCAGCGCGATGAGCGCCTGCACGAAGCCCGAGGGCAGGCTGTCGCCGACCGCGAGGAAGAACAGGCCCTTCACGGGCTGAGCCCACGAGTCCTCCGCGTGGTGGAGCAGCTTGTTCCAACGGGGGCGCTCCTCGGGCTGAGGGCGTCGGCCGAGGACCGAGATGCCGAGCGTGGCGTCGATGTTCTCGCCGTCCACCAGGAGGTACGTGGTGCGTTCTGTCATGGTTCGACCTTACGCGCTCACGAGTCCGCTCACCGACCCCCCGCGCGGGGGTGACGCGGGAGAGGGGGCGGGTGCGGCTCATGCACGGACTCTGTGCGGATTCTTCGCGGATTCTTCGCGGAATTTTCGGAATGATGGCGGTGGGTGGCGAGGAATGTGGGCAACGCTTCCTCCACAATGGCAGTTCATCCACATGGCGAAGAGAAGTATTGACTTCTTGCGAAATACGGGATTCATGGCGGGTGTCGGCGTGGCACCGGAGTGTTCTGCGGGAGGCGCGTCGCATCACGGGCGGCACGGGCGATAGGGATCGCGAGTCGCCGTGCGACGGAGCCGCGTGACTGCCCGGCCCCGGGCAGAAGTGCTCCACCTGCTGGTAGGCGTGCTGGCACCTGTTCTGTGATGTGTGCTGCTGTGTGCCGCAGCCGTTCGCGCGGCAGGCATCGTCGCGCTTCCTCGTCGGCCTGCCCCTCACGCCACCTTTCCTCCACAGAGGGTGGTTATCCACAATCTGCGAAGAATCCCGTCAGGCGCTTTCGTCGGCCAGTGAAGTGTTCTAGAATTGAGGGAGTCAGGGGCGGCAGGGGTGCCGGCATGGGGATGGTGAGGAGGGGTCATGGGGGACGAACTGGAATCCGATATTCCTGTATGGCCCGTGCGCGCCCGGCACGAGCTCACCGAGCAGCGGATCGTCGAGGCCGCCGAGGTCGGGGGCGACGTCGACCAGGCGACCCGCGTGCGCGGTATCCATAGGACGATGCGCGAGCGCACGATGCTCTACGCCGCGCAGATGCGGCTGCTCACCGAGTTCTTCACCCGCGATCCCGAGGTGGAGGGGTGCCTCGACGTCGCGGACGTCTCCGCCATGAAGGTCGCCATCGGCCTGCGGAGCTCCACCCATCGCGCCGAGGCCCTGATCCGCGACGCGCACCGCAGTGTCGAGCTGATGCCGCGGACGTTCGAGGCTCTCGCCCGGGGCGATCTGCCCGAGGACTTCCACCAGTACCTGCTGCGCCGCGTGCGCCGCCTGGAGGACGACCAGGTGCGCGACGTCGACGCCCACGTGGCGGTCTGGGAGCTCGCATCGATCTCGAGGAGCCAGTTCGAGCGGCACGTGCGGTTGATCGTGGCCCTGGTCAGCGCCGGGACCATCACGTCGCCGCGCGAGCCGGAGCGGGATGTGCGCCTGGAGCACGCCGATCCGGCCAGCGGCACGGCGACCCTGTCCGTGAGCGGGCCGATCCCGGAGATCACGGCCCTGATGCATCGCCTCGACATGAGCGCCCGCGACGTGCAGAGAGCCCAGCGGCACGCCCTCGAGAGCGGCGAAGAGGGGCCGCTGCCCTTCGACATCGACGAGAACCTCCGTGAGCGGGGCAGCGCGCTCTCGCTGGCCACCCTGCGCTATGCGATCCTCACGCGGTCGATGCTCGACATCGACCCCGTGCAGGAGACGGCCACCCTGCACAAGATCCTGGTGACCGTGCCGGCGATGACGCTGATGGGCCGCGAGAACGCGCCCGGCCTGCTCAACGGGACCACGCCGATCAGTGCTGATCAGGCTCGGGCCCTCGCCGCCGGTCAGAACACCTGGTACCGGATCCTCACCGACCCGATCACCGGCGCGTACCTCCCGGTCACCGCGGAGACCTATCAGCCCACCGCCCAGATGCGGCTCCAGCTCCGGCTGCGCCATCCGGTCTGCGCCGCGCCGGGCTGCACGCGCCCCACGGTGCTCGCCGCCGAGGATGATCACCTCATCGAATACGACCACGAGGATCCCGGCAGCGGCGGCCCCACCAGCCTGTGGAACCTCCATCGCCTGTGCTGGCTGCACCACAAGCAGAAGACCGCCGGGCAGACGGACCCGACACGAGACGTCGAGGACACCTCGTGCCGGGAGCCCGTCGAGACCACGTGGACCATCGACGGCGACGTCGCGACCCGTACTCGTGCGGACCACGACCTGCTCACCCCGATCATCGCGAAGACGCTCGCCGCTACGTGGCAATCCCACGAGCGACTGCACGAAGAGGCGGTCCACCTCCGCGAGGAGGAGCAGGCCACGCCGCCGGCCGACCGCGTCGCCCAGGAGCGGCGGAGCATCGTGCGCCGCTTCTTCCTGCCGCCCCGCACGGATCCTCCACCGAAGCGCTCGGAGACCTGGGACGAACCGCCGCCCTTCTGACCGCTCTGCTCAGAGCGCCTCGACCTTCCCGGTGACCCCGTGCGGATCGATGACGTACTTCTTGGCGACCCCGGCGTCGAACGCCTCGTAGCCCTTCGGGGCGTCATCCAGGGAGATGGCGGTGGCGTTCACGGCATCGGCGATCTGCACCGTGTCGTGCAGGATCGCCTCCATGAGCCGGCGGTGGTAGCTCATCACCGGGCACTGGCCGGTGGTGAACGACAGCGCCTTCGCCCAGCCCAGTCCGAGTCGCAGCGACAGCGAGCCCTCCTGGGCCGCCTCGTCCACGCCGCCCGGGTCACCCGTGACGTACAGGCCGGGGATGCCGAGCGCACCGCCGGCACGGGTGACGTCCATGAGGGTGTTCAGCACCGTCGCGGGAGCCTCCTGTGCGTCCTTGCCGTGGCCGCGGGCCTCGAAGCCGACCGCGTCGACCCCGGCGTCGACCTCCTCGCGGCCCAGGATCCTCGCGATGCCCTCACGGGCGTCCTCCTGGGACACGTCGATGGTCTCGCAGCCGAAGGAGGCCGCGTTGGCCAGGCGCTCCGCGTTCATGTCCGCCATGATCACCACCGAGGCGCCCAGCAGCTGAGCGCCGACGGCGGCCGCGGTGCCGACGGGGCCGGCGCCGGCGATGTACACCGACGAGCCCGGACCCACGCCGGCGGTGACGGCCCCGTGGAAACCGGTGGGGAAGATGTCCGAGAGCATGGTCAGGTCGAGGATCTTCTCCATCGCCTGGTCCTTGTCGGGGAACTTCAGCAGGTTCCAGTCGGCGTAGGGGACCAGCACGTATTCGGCCTGGCCGCCCACCCAGCCGCCCATGTCCACATACCCATAGGCGCTGCCGGGGCGGTCCGGGTTCACGTTCAGGCAGATCTCGGTACGGCGGTTCTTGCACATCTCGCAGCGTCCGCAGGAGATGTTGAAGGGCACAGAGACCAGGTCGCCCTTCCGGATAAACTCGACGCCCGGGCCGGTCTCGATCACCTCGCCGGTGATCTCGTGGCCGAGCACCAGCCCTTCCGGTGCGGTGGTGCGGCCGCGCACCATGTGCTGGTCGGAGCCGCAGATGTTCGTGGTGACGACCTTGAGGATCGCGGCATGGGGGAGCTTCCGGCCGACGTTGTCCGGATTCACCCCCGGCCCGTCCTTCAGCTCATAGGTGGGGTAGTCGATGTCGACGACCTCGACGGTGCCGGGTCCCTGATAGGCGATGGCGCGATTGCTGGTCATAGGAAAGGCCTCCTTGCCGTGCCGGGGCGGCCCCGGGAGCGTCGTTGCTCCGATGGGGGACCGCGTCCGACCAGGCTAGGTGGTGCAGGTCACGAAGTCGACCGGTGACAGAGCACCGACGGCCCCGCCGATCCGACGGCTCAGGACATCGTGACCTCGCGGCCCGTCCGCGCGGACTCGTAGATGCCCTCGAGGATCCGCACGATCTCGACGCCGTGCCAGGCCGGCGCGACCGATTCGGCGCGGCCGAGGCCCGCGTCCACGAAGTTCTGGATCTCGTTGGCGAAGCCGGGGCCGAACTCGAACGTGCGCGAGGCGATCTGCGGCTCGATGTTCACCACGGAATCGTGCATCTCGGTGGCGATGTGCAGGGCCGGCTCGAGCTCCGCGCCGCCCTTCTCGCCGTAGACGGACACGTCGATGGAGTCCTGCGTGGCGTGCAGCGAGTACGAGCAGTCCAGCAGCAGCGAGGCACCGTTCTCGAAGCGGATCACGGCATTGGCGAGGTCCTCGACGGTGTTCTTGGTGGGGTCGTAGTCCGCCACCGTGTAGCGCGGCATCGTCGTGACGTTCGCGCGGTTGCCCAGCCGGTCGTAGGTGTTGCCGCTGACCGAGACCACCTTCGGGCTGCCCATCAGGTACCAGCACAGGTCCAGCACGTGGATGCCGATGTCCAGCAGCGGGCCGCCGCCGGCGATCTCCTTGTCCGCGAACCAGCCGCCGGGGTTGCCGACCCGTCGGATGCAGCTGGCCTTGGCGTAGTAGATCTCGCCCAGCTCGTCCGCATCGATGAAGGACTTCAGCACCTGGCAGTTCGCGGAGTGACGGCGCACGAAGCCCACCTGGACCACTCGATCGGAGGCCTCGACGGTCCGCTGGATCTCCTCGGCCTCCTCGAGCGTGCGCGCGATGGGCTTCTCCACCAGCACGTGCTTGCCGGCCTCGATCGCGGCGATCGCCCAGGTGGCGTGGGAGTTGTTCCAGGTGCAGATCGAGACGCCGTCGATCTCGGGGTCGGCCAGCAGCTCCTGCGGGTCCGCGTACGCGCGGTGCGCGCCGTACTTCTCGGCCACGGACTGCGCACGTTCGAGGTTGATGTCGGCGACGGCGATCAGCTCGACGTCGGGATTCTCCGAGTACGCGGTGAGGTGGGACTGGGCGATGCTGCCGGCGCCGATGACGCCGACTCGGAACTTCGACATGGGGGTGATTCCTTCTGCGGGGTGCGGGTGGTGGTCAGGCGGTCTCGAGCAGTCGGCGGGCGTTGGCCAGGCCGCGCTCGCAGCCCAGCAGGCAGTCCTCCCAGCCCTCGAACTCGATGGAGGCGAACCCGGTGTAGCCGGAGGCCCTGATGGCGCGGGCGACCGCCGGGAGGTCGATGTCACCGTTGCCGACGACCGCACCGCGCAGGTGCTTGCCGCCGCGGCTGCGGAACCAGCCCTCGCCGGGATCGGCGTCGGCCGGACGGATGTAGAAGTCCTTGAAGTGCACGACCATCGCGTACGGCAGGTTCTGTTCGACGGACACCTCGGGCGCCTCGTCGACGCAGACGAAGTTGCCGACATCGAGCGTGGTGCGGAAGTTCGGCTCGTCCACGGCGTGGATGATCCGGCGCACGCGGTCCGCCGCCTGCACGAAGAAGCCATGGTTCTCGAGGCTCGTGGTGACGCCCTTGGTCGCGGCGTACTGCGCGATCTCCTTGCTGGCCGCGACGATCGAGGGGAGCGCCGCCTCGAACTGCGGGGTGTCGTCCCCGTCGACGCCGGCGTGGGCCACCACGTCGTGGCGCATCTGGCGGATCCCGAGGGACTCGGCGAGATCCACGTACTCCTTCACGCGGCTGATCCGGGTGGCGAGCTCGCGGGGGTCGTCGGTCAGGAAGTCCGCGCCGATCGCGAGTGTGGAGAGCGTGACCCCCGCGCGCTCGGCCGTCTCGCGGATCTGCTCCACATAGGCGGGATCGGAGGCGATGGTGGGGATCGGGCTGTCGGCGGCGTCGCTGAGCACGGCGAGCTCGAGGTGCTCGCCCTCGCTCGCAGCGACCCACTCGATCACCTCCGGAAGGGTCATCTCGCCGGTGGAGAGCTTGGAATGGAAGCTGTAGGAGCTGAAGCCGAGGCTGATGCCGGTGGTCATGATGCTGTCCTTCGGGTGGGGGTGCGGAGGAGGGCGGGCCAGGGTGCGGGCACTCCGATGACGCCCGTGATGCGGGCCGAGCCGTGCTCGAAGGCGCGGCCCAGTGTCCCGATGAGGGAGCCGTCCGCGGTGAGGCGGGCGGGCACGACGTCGGGCTGATCGGGGGACATGAGCAGGTGGTGCAGGCTGCGCCGCAGCGGGTCCAGGAAGGTCTCGCCGGCGCGCGAGAGTCCGCCGCCGACGACGACCAGCTCGGGATCGAGCGTGAGCAGCACGGTCGCCAGGCGCGGGGCGATCTCCGCGCAGAAGGCGTCGATCTCCTGGCATGCCGCGCTGTCCCCGGCGGCGGCGCGCTCGAGCAGCGGGAAGGCCTCGTCGCCCGTGGACCAGGTCAGACGCCCACGTTCGGACGAGCTGGTCCAGCGCATGCCGCGCTGGCTGCCGAGCTCCCCGGCGAGGCGATGGCTGCCCTGCAGGATGCGTCCGTCCAGGATCAGGGCCAGGGAGATGCGGTGGCCGATCTGCACGTAGGCGATGGACTCCGCGGGCGGGCCGAGATGGCGCTCCGCGAGGGCGGCGAGCTTGATGTCGTTCTCGACCACGACCTCGGCGCCCAGCCGTTGCGCGAGCTCCGCGGCGAGATCACGGCCGACGAGATCCGGGAGGGCGAGGCTCTGGGCGATGCGTCCGTCGGCCGCGAGGATGCCGGGCACGGCGAGGCCGAGGCATTGCGGAGCATGACCGGTGCCGCGAACGGCCTCTTCGGCGGCGGCGAGATGGTCTCCCGTCTCCGCCGGCACGGTCGTGCGGGCGAGGACCGTGCCGACCGCGTCGCTGACCAGGCAGGTGACCGAGCGCTCGCCGAGATCCACGGCGGCGACGGTCGCGCTCGACGGATCCAGGGCGAAGCGGCGGGCGGGGCGGCCGGGCCGGCCCCCGCGGTCGACGGCGGGGGAGGCCAGGAGGAGGGCGCCGGAGTCGGCGAGGTCCTGCAGGACGCTGTCCACGGTGGGGCGGGAGAGGCCGGTGCGCGCCGCGAGCTCGGCGACGCTCACCGGGCCGGACGCCTCGCGCAAGGACAGCACGCAGTCGCGGGCGTTGCCCTGACGCACTGCGGCGCCCGCGGCGCTCTCGGCCGTGCTCATGGAGCTCCCTCGCCCTCAATTGTTTCGCAACCCGGTTTCACAATACGGGGTCCTATCGTCGACCCCCTCGGGTCCGCTGTCAAGGCGCGGAGGTAGCGTGGGGGCATGGAACCTCCGGTGCTGGCCCAGACGTATGCCGCGGCGCTCCCGGAGCTCTCCGTCCCGTGGCCCGCCGACGCTCCGCCCGACCCCGAGCTGGTGTGGCTGAACGAGGAGCTGGCGCGCGAGCTCGGCTACGACCCCGAGCTGCTGCGCAGCCCCGAAGGCATCGCGCTGCTCACCGGGCAGGGTGTCGAGACCACCGCGCAGGCCTATGCGGGCCACCAGTTCGGTCAGCCCAATCCCCAGCTCGGCGACGGCCGTGCCGTGCTGCTCGGGGACCTCGTCGACACCCTTGGCCGACGCCGCGACCTGCACCTCAAGGGCTCCGGGCCGACGCCCTTCGCACGCAGCGGGGACGGCCGGGCACCGCTGGGACCGATGCTGCGCGAGGCCGTCGTCGGCGAATTCCTCCATGCCGCCGGCGTGCCGACCACGCGCGCGCTGGCCGTGCTGAGCACCGGGGAGCGGATCGCCCCGCGGCAGGGCGTCACCCCCGAGCCGGGCGCGGTCCTGGTGCGAGTGGCCGCGAGCCACCTGCGGGTCGGCACCTTCGAGTACGCCGCCTGGAACCTGGGGCCCGACGCGGTGCGCGGGCTCGTCGACCATGCCATCGAGCGCCACCACCCTGAGGCCACGTCGCCTCTCGAGCTGCTCGAGGCGGTGATGAACGCCCAGGCCGAGCTGCTCGCGCAGTGGATGCTGCTGGGGTTCGTGCACGGCGTGATGAACACCGACAACATGACGATCTCGGGCGAGGGCATCGACTACGGCCCCTGCGCCTTCCTCGACGTGCATCGGCGCGGCGCCGTGTTCAGCTCGATCGACCGGGGCGGTCGCTACGCCTACGGCAGCCAGCCCGGCATCGGCCTGTGGAACCTCTCGCGCTTCGCGGAGACCCTGCTCCCGGTGCTCGATGAGGAGGACCCGAACGTCGCCGTCGAGCAGGCCACCGCCGTGCTCGAGGGATATGTGACGCGGTACCGCGAGGCGTTCGGCCGGGGCCTCGCCGTGAAACTGGGCCTCCCGGCGCCGGCGGGGGACGAGCTGGGCGATGAGCTGTTCGCGCTGCTCGAGGAGCAGCAGGTCGACCACACGCGGTTCTTCCGTGCCCTGGCCGACGGCGAGGCGGCGGCGCTCTTCGCCGACCCGGCGCCGTTCACGGCCTGGCACGAGCGGCTGCGGGGCAGCGGAGGGGGCGATATCGCGCCCGACGCCAACCCCGTGGTGATCCCGCGCAACGTCCACCTCGACTCCGCGCTGCGCGCCGCGCACCTGGGCGACCTGGAGCCGGTGCTGGCGCTGCTGGAGGCCGTGAGCAGCCCGTTCGAGCACCCTGCGGAGCATGCGCACCTGGAGGGCCCGGGCGAGGGCGGCGAGGACTTCCTGACCTTCTGCGGGACGTGAGCAGGGTGCCCTGACCAGGGATTCTGGACGCATGGAGTGACATGGGTCATGCTCGGTGCCGGGCCGGCTACCGACCGGTCTGCTATCCCTTCCCCTCGGATAACGGAGGTTCCCGTGGACTCACTCTCGAACTTCGACTGGGCGGGGCTGGGGCTCAAGGTCCTGGCCGCCGTCGTCATCCTCGTCGTCACCGCGATCCTGGCGATGCTCGTCAAGAAGGGCGTCGCGAGCCTGACCCGTCGAGTGCCCGCCCTGCAGCGTCCCGGCGTGGACGGAGACGGCCTCGGCGGCTCGATCGGCACCATCGCCTCGATGATCATCTGGCTGCTGGGCCTGATCATGATCCTCGGGGTCTTCCAGCTCTCCGGGGTCCTCACCCCGGTCGTCACGATGCTCGAGCAGGCGCTCGGCTTCCTCCCGAACATCGTCGGCGCCCTGTTCGTCTTCATCATCGGCCTGACGATCGCGAAGATCGTGCGCGCCCTGATCACCACGGCCCTGAACACGGTGGACTTCGGCAAGCTGCTGGGCACCGCCCAGTCCGGCTTCGAGAAGGCCACCGGCGGCGTCACCTCCTCCGGTCAGCCCGCGACCGCCGCGGCCGGTGACGCTCCGGCCCAGGCCCCGGCTCGCCCGGCCTCGAAGGTGCCCGAGATCCTCGGCTCGGTCGTGTTCGCGCTGATCATGATCGTGGTGTCGATCGCGGCGCTGCAGATCCTCGGCATCGCCTCGATCTCCGACCCCGCCTCCTCGATGCTCACCGCGGTGTTCACCGCGATCCCGAACATCGTCGCCGCCGTGGTGCTGGTGGGCATCGGCGTGCTCATCGCCCGCTTCGTCTCCGGACTGTTCCGCCCGATCCTCGAGAGCTCCGGCATCGACGGATGGCTCATCAAGCAGGACATCCTCCCGCACGGCTCCACCGCCACCCCGACCGTGCTGCGCATCGTGGAGATCGCCGTGGTGCTGTTCTTCGCGGTGATGGGTGCCCAGGTGCTGGGCTTCCCGCAGATCACCGCGTTCCTCTCGGAGATCCTCGCCCTCGGCGGCAGCGTGCTGTTCGGCGGCGCGATCATCGCGGCCGGCTTCTTCATCGCGATGATCGTGGGCAAGATCCTCTCGGGCACCGTCTCCACGGTGGTGCGCTGGGCGATCATCATCCTGTTCACCGCGATGGGCCTGCAGTCCATGGGCGTGGCCGACTCCATCATCGAGATGGCCTTCGGCGCGCTCGTGATCGGCGGTGCCGCCGCAGCGGTGCTCGCCTTCGGCCTCGGCGGCCGCGACGCCGCCGCGCGCCAGCTCGAGAAGCTCGAGAGGAAGGCGCCTGCGGCCGACGCGCCCAGCACCGAGGCCTGATCCCCTCCCTCACCCCACGCGCCCCCGCCCGCTCACCGATCGGTCGGGGGCGCGACCGTGCGCGGTGCTACGGTCGCAGTCCCCGCGAGACGGAAGGAGACGCTCATGACCAGCTCTCTCGAAGGCCGTACGATCCTCCTGCTGAGCAGCAACTTCGGCACGGAGCGCGATGAGATCCGACGCCCGATCGACGCACTGCGCGAGGCAGGCGCCACGGTCACCGTCGCCGCCACGGAGGGCGGCACCGTGCGCACGCTCGTGGTCGACCATGACCCCGGCCCCGAGGTCCCCGTCGACACCACGTACGACGCCGTGCAGGCCGGCGACTACGACGCCGTGGTGCTGCCCGGCGGCACCCTGAATGCCGACGCGCTGCGCACCGACGCCACCGTCCTGTCCCTCGTGCGCGACATCGCCGGGGCCGGGAAGCCCGTCGCGGCGATCTGCCACGCGCCGTGGATCCTGCTCGAGGCGGGCCTCGTGGACGGTCGGGACCTCACGTCGGTGCCGACGATCCGCACCGACATGGTCAACGGCGGCGGCAGGTGGACCGACCAGGAGGTGGTGCGCGACGACAGCCACGGGCACCTGCTCATCACCTCCCGCACGCCCGACGACCTCGACGCCTTCAACGCGGCGATCATCGACGCGCTGAGCTGAGCGCCTCCAGGATCCTCTCGTCCACCGCCCGTCGGGCGCGCAGATGGGCGCCCGTGTCGTAGGAGAACGACGAGTAGGTCAGGGTCCCGCCCTCGTCGATCAGTGCCTTGGCGCTCGGTCGGTCGGTGAGTTCGGCGAGCAGGGTCAGGGCGCGGTGGTCGGCCATGGCCTGAGCGAACACCCGGTGCCGGATCGACAGCCAGGGCGTGCCGTCCGGCCCGGGATAGACCGCGAAGGCGTCGCCGCCGAAGAACGGGCCGCCCGCGCAGGTGTCCGTGAACGGGTCGACCGGGGCGAGGGAGAACTGGGTCCACCAGAAGTTGTAGCCCCAGTGCAGGAATCCTGGCGCGTCGAACGCGAACAGCTGCCGGCCGAGCACCCGGTTGCGCACCGACGGCAGGGCGATGAAGCGGTTGGCGACGTCGCGGTTCTGGGATACGCAGTAGTACACCCAGGGCGTCCGTCCGGCCTCGAGGAAGGGGCCGACGTGGTCGGTGGCGACGATCGGGGTCGCGACCACGCCCTGCTCGGCGTAGGTGAAGGAGCTCAGGGCGTCCACCACGTGGGCGCCCTCGAGCAGGTCCGAGACCTGGGCCTTCGCCGCCGTGTACGCCTCGAGGTGCTCCTGGCTCGGCTCGTCGCTGACGTGCCACAGCACGTCCCCGTCCCAGGCCGCGTCCAGATGGGAGCGCAGTGCCGGGATCAGCGCCTCGAGCAGTCGGCGGTAGTCCGGTGAGGTGGCCTCGACGTGCCAGCCGAAGCGGTCCTCGAGCCCGTCGGCCGTGCGCACCTGGATCGCCGGGGTGGAGCGTGCGCCCCACTGGGTGAACAGGTGGGCGATCTCGATGCCGGTGAAGCCGAGCCGTCGGCAGATCTCGAGCCAGCGGTCCAGCCGGGAGAAGTCGAAGCGGTGCTCGCCGCCGGTGTCCTCGATGCCCACGAGCTGGACGACGGGCCGGGTGTGGCCTTCGGCGGTGTCCAGCGGGGGCGTCCACGTCGGGGTGAGCACCGAGTTCACGTCCATCTCGCGCGCGGAGGCGAGGAAGGTCTCGATGAGCTCCCAGTGGCGCTCCGAGAACACCTCGACGCCGTAGTAGGTCGAGAGGCTGTCCGCGTGGAACCAGTGGGTGTTGGTGACCGACAGCGGCGGCAGGCGGTGAGGGTGGATCTGCAGGTGCGCGGTGTGCTCGGCGAGGAGGTGCTCGCCGTCCGGGCTGCGGAGCGTGATCGTCAGCTCGTGCTCGCCTGCGTCGGTCTCCGACTCGGCGACGACATCAATCCAGAGTGCTTCCCACCGGCCGGGCGTCAGCTGCACAGTGTCCCCGGTGAGCGGTTCGAGCAGGTCGGGATAGTCGCCCGGTTCGGTGACCAGGTAGTGCTCGTCGGGCTCCTCGGGCGCGGGCGTGGAGACCGGCACGCGGCGCACCGCACTCAGCTGCACCAGCCCGGCGGCAGAGCCGCTCAGCTGCACGTCCACCGTGGAGCCGTCGGCCTCGTCGAGGAGCAGCGCGACCTGCACGGACAGCATCTCGCCGAGGAACCCCGAGGCGTGGGCACCCCCGATCAGATCGGCAGGGCGCGGGGCGGCGTCCCCGAGCACCTTCTCCAGGGAATCGGTCAGGACGGACTGCACGGGGGCTCCTCGGGGACGACGTCGATGTCGAGGGCCATCCTGGCACGGGGGATCGCTCAGCCGGGATCCGCCTGCGGGGGAGTGTCGGACACCCATTCGAGCAGGTCGCCCGGCTGGCAATCGAGCACCTCGCACATCGCCTCGAGCGTGCTGAGCCGCACGGCCTTCGCCCGTCCGTTCTTCAGCACGGCGACATTGGCCGGGGAGATCCCCACTCGCTGGGCGAAGTCGCCGACGGACATCTTCCGCCGGGCCAGCTCGACATCGATGCGCACCACGATCGCCATCAGATCACCGCCTCCATCTCGAGCCGCAGCGTCGTCGCCTGCACCAGCAGCGAGCGCATCACGCCCATCAGTAGGGCCATGCAGATACCCCCGACGGTCCCCGCCAGCAGCATCAGCGAGAACAGTGGCGGGCCGCTCACGGTGAAGGACTCGTAGAACAGGGTGACCAGGCAGATCACGCTCGCCACCAGGAAGGCGGCGATGATCGCGTCGACCCAGCGCAGGGCACGAGGGGTGAACACCTCATCGCGTCGGGTGAAGCCCAGTAGCCGCAGCGTGGAGAAGATGCCCACCTCGACGCAGGCCAGGCCGGTCATCGACAGAACCAGCATCGGCCATCGCAGTGAGGCCACGTCCGGCTCGGCCTCGGCCAATGCCCCTGACAGCCAGGGGAGGATGCCGAGCTGCAGCGCAGCGACGAGCACCAGGGCGATGGCGAGCAGGACGCGGAGAGCGTGGATGGCAAAACGGTTCGGCATATATCGAGTCTCGCCGTTGATCTATCGAATGTCAATCGATCGATGACGATGCTTCGGTGCCTGCTTCGCGCCGCGAATAATCCGTTGCTCTCCTCGGAGCGGAGTCCTACGGTGGTCGGACACTGGAAGGGAGGTGATCCGAGAAGTGATTTCTTATCGGACAAGTGAGGTGGCTCGCCGCTGAGGCGTCCCGACGGACCCGCAGCGAATCCCACCGAGCTGCCGGGACCCGCAGGTGGTCGGACATCGTCCAGCCGGCCAGCGCAGATGCGCAGCCTGCGGGTCCTCTCATACCCGCTGGTTAGCCTGCTGGCATGACGAACCCCTCCCAGTACGCACCGGTCGAGCTGATCGCCGAGGACATCGACGAGGGCGCGGTGGTGCGCTCCGGACCGGCCGACGGCAGGCCCGTCGTGCTCCTGCTGCACGGCCTGGGCAGCCACGAGGGCGACCTCGCCGGCCTCGTCCCGTTCCTGCCCAGCGACTTCGCCTACGTCTCCCTGCGCGGGATCTATCGGTACGTGCAGGGCTATGCCTGGTTCGAGATGCCGATGGACCCCGAGCGCCCCGAGGCGCTGCAGGCCTCCGCCGCAGCGGTCGAGCGGTGGATCGCGGTGCAGCGGGCCCACGGGACCTCCGTCGTCGGCGCCATCGGCTTCTCCCAGGGCGGAGCGCTCGCGATGCAGCTGCTGCGCCGCGACGCGGACGCGCTGGACTGGATCGTGCAGCTGTCCGGTTTCCCCTTCCCCGCGCCGATGCCGGGGGATGCCGCGCTCGCCGAGAGGCGCCCGCCGGCCCTGTGGGGCCATGGAGGGATGGATCCGCTGGTCGATCCCGAGCGGGAGGAAGCGGTGCGCGAGTTCATGAGCGCCCACACCCGGCTCGAGGAGGAGCGCAGGCCGCACCTGGGGCACGCGGTGGACGAGATCGAGCTGCGCGCCGTCGCCGCCTTCCTGGAGCGCGGATTGTGAACAGCTGTCGCGAGAATCGGCCCGTCTGCTTAGGATGGCGTGCACCAGATCACGCCCGGTGAGGACCCATCTCGCCGCCGTACCAGGGGACGCCCATGCTCAACACCGCCCGCCCGATCGTGCTCCGGACCTCGTGGGGGATGTCGCGACTGCGGCTGATGCTGCTGATGCTCGCCGGGGCCGCGGCGATGCTCCTGCTGGCCGCGTGCGGGGAGGTCGACGACGTCACCGAGATCTCGGAGGACGGCTCCGGCGTGCAGACCCTCGCCGTGACGATCTCCGAGAGCGACATGGAGGACATCGACGGCGGTGCGAAGGCGGTCGAGTCCGTGATCGAGGCGAAGAATCCGGGGCTGTCCTACGAGGGGATGACGAAGGACGGCACGGACACGGTCTTCACCCTCACCCTCGAGTTCGCCGACGCGAAGGACTACGCGAAGAAGGCCCAGCCGGTCCTGGCCGCCGGAGACCTCTCGAAGACCGCCGAGGTGACGTTCACCCCGCCGAGCCCGCCCTTCAGCTCCGGCTACACGCTCACGCGCAACTTCACGGCCAAGGAGCTCACCCGCTGGGCCGTGAAGGCGCTGTTCGACGACGGCAAGCTCGGCTCCGACAGCGAGAGCGACATCGACCAGGCGCTGGACGCGGGCGACGTCACCGTCGAGGTCGAGGGGACGTCCCTGGAGCGCACGAGCACCTTCGGCGACGACTCCGCCCCGGAGTGGACCAGTGCGCAGTCCGTCGGGTTCGACAGCGTGAACGTGGTGACCACCGGGGCGGAGGACCCGAGCGCGGACTCCTACACCCGCACTCTCACCTATGAGCTGAAGCGCGAGACCTATCTCGACGCCAAGGACGAGTTCGACGCCTTCTTCAGCGAGGCGACCCCGGAGGGCGGCGACCTCACTCCCGCCGAGGAGACCGGCACGACCTGGGTGCTCGCCTTCCCGGCGGGCACCGCGGAGCAGGTCGGCACCTGGACGGATGCCGCTCTGGCCACGTCCGAGAGCACGTTCTCGGTCGAGACCTCGCCGAACTCCGAGGATCCCTTCGCGATCGACACCCGGGTCGTCGACTCGATCGAGTGCGCGGTGGCCTGCGGGGAGTCGGGCACGCTGAGCCAGGCGCTGCAGGTGCCCGCCGGGTTCACCGGGGGCGAGGTCGAGGACCCGGAGGGCACGGAGGAGATCGCGCTCGACGGCGGCCCCGAGCCCCAGGTGATCACCAAGAACATCACCTTCAGCGAGGCCTCGTACGCCGTCACCGTCAACCGCGACGGAGGCGGCAGCGCGACCATGAAGCTCTCGCTGCCCGCGGCCGACGACGAGGTGGTCACCGCCGACAACGTCACCGACTTCCTGGGCGAGGGCACCGAGCGCTCCGAATCCGGTGACCTCGTCACGTACACCCGGACCGCTGAGGCGGACACCTCGAGCGACTTCTCCGGTGCGCTGCAGAAGCTCGGCTTCGAGGGCGTCGAGGGAGCCCCGGAGGTGTCGGTGAGCGAGCGCTCCGACGGCGACTACTCCGTGTCGCTGGCCATGGGCGTGAACGAGAAGCTGATGAGCAAGATCAGCGCCGAAGGCAGCTGGACGATCGACGGTGACGGGCTGCGCCCGATCGCCGTGGTGGAGGACCAGACGGGCAGCGCCGCCCTCGGCGAGGAGGCAGTCACCGTGGACGGCTCGCACGGCGTGATCCTCAACGTCACCGCCGAGCGAACCGGGCTCGGCGTCGGTGCGATCGTGGGCATCGTCGTGCTGCTGGCAGTGGTGGGCCTGGCGATCGCCGCGGGCGTGCTGGGCTACCTCTACCGCGGCAGGATCAAGTCGCTGCTGGGAGGCTCCTCGCCGGAAGGCCCCGGGGCGGTCTGAGCGCTCCTCCACAGAGCCTCCCGCACCCAGGATCCGAGTTGTAGCATTTGCTCAGCCCGCCCGATCGCCGGAGCGGGGAATGAGGAGCACCAGGAGATCATGAGCGCCGCCAGCGACGCCCCCAGTGACAGTCCCAGGCCTTCGGGCCTGACACGACATGCATTCCACGGGGGGATCCGTCCATGGACCTGATCGGTCCCCTCATCTCCCTGGGCATCGGGCTCCTGCTCGTCGCCGCCTGCGGCGGATTCGTCGCCGCGGAGTTCTCCCTCATCACCGCGAACCGCAATGACGTCGAGGCCGCCGTCGACGGCGGGGACAAGCGCGCCACCGGCGTGCTCGAGGGCATGAAGTCCCTGTCCACGCAGCTGTCCGGGGCCCAGCTCGGCATCACCGTCACGAACCTCGCCATCGGTTTCCTCGCCGAGCCCGCGATCGCCGCTCTGATCGGCCCCGCCCTGGTGGACAGGGGACTCGGGACGGTCGCCGCACGATCCGTCTCGGTGACCATCGCGCTGGTGCTCGCCACCGCGATGACCATGATCTTCGGCGAGCTGGTCCCCAAGAACCTGGCGATCGCGCAGCCCCTGCGCACCGCCAAGGCCGTGGTCGGCTTCCAGCGCGTGTTCACCCGGATCTTCGCCCTGCCGATCAGGCTGTTCAACGGCAACGCGAACGCCGTGGTGCGAGCGCTCGGCGTCGAGCCGCAGGAGGAGCTCAGCTCCGCCCGCAGCGCCGAGGAGCTCTCCGCGCTGGTCAAGCGTTCGGCCGACGAAGGAGCCCTCGCCGAGGAGACCGCCTCGCTCGTGCAGCGCACCCTCGCGTTCGGCGACCGGCGGGCGCACGACGCGATGGTCCCGCGCGGCCGCATGGACTCCCTCGACGTCGACGACACCGTCGAGGACCTGCTGGAGCTGGCCCGCACCACCGGCCACTCCCGTTTCCCGGTGCTGACCGACGAGAACGAGATCGCCGGCGTCGCCCACATCCGCCACGGCCTCGCCGTGCCCTTCGACGAGCGGCCCACCACCGGGGTCGAGGCCGTGATGGGCACCGCCACGTTCGTGCCGGACACGGTGCCGCTGGACGACCTCATGGACACCCTGCGCGCCGGCGGCCTGCAGATGGCCGTCGTGGTGGACGAGTTCGGCGACCACGCCGGGCTGATCACCCTCGAGGACCTCGTGGAGGAGATCGTGGGCGAGGTGCGCGACGAGCACGACGAGGAGATGGACGACACCCCCGAGGCCGACGGCTCCTGGGACCTCGACGCCCGGATGCGCCCCGACGAGGCCACCGAGCGCCTCGGCGTGACCGTGCCCGAGCACGAGGACTACGACACGCTCGGCGGCCTGGTCACGATGGAGCTGGGCCGGTTCGCGGAGGTCGGCGACGAGATCCTGGTCGCGACCGATCCCGCCCCCGGTGAGGAGCCCGCCCAGCTGCGGATCGAGGTCACCGAGGTGGACGGCATGCGGATCGAGATGGTGCACGTGAAGGTCGAGCCCCCCGCCGACGAGGACGACGACGAGGGCGAGGAGGAGCGATGAGCACCGCGACCGGTCTCGCCCTCACCCTGCTCCTGCTGCTGCTGAACGCCTTCTTCGTGGGCGCGGAGTTCTCCCTGATCTCCGCCCGCCGCTCCGTGATCGAGCCCAAGGCGCTCGACGGGAAGTGGTCCGCGAAGGTCACCATCACCGCGATGGAGCACGTCTCGCTCATGCTCGCGGGCGCCCAGATGGGCATCACCGTGTGCTCCCTCGCGCTGGGCGCGATCAGCGAACCCGCCATCGCCCACCTGCTCGCCGCGCCCTTCGAGGCGCTGTCCGTGCCGAGCTCGCTCGTGCACCCGATCTCCTTCGTGATCGCGCTGGCCCTGGTCACCTACCTCCACGTCGTGTTCGGCGAGATGGTGCCCAAGAACATCGCGCTGGCCGGCCCCGAGCGGATGGCGCTGATCCTGGCACCGATCCTCATGGGTGTGGTGACCGTGCTGCGACCGGTGCTGTGGCTGCTCAACAGCGCCGGGAACCTCGTGCTGCGGATCCTCGGCGTGACGCCGAAGAACGAAGTGACCAGCGTCTTCAGCCGCAATGAGGTCGCGGCGATGGTGAGCGAGTCCCGCGAGGGCGGACTGCTCGAGGACAACGACGAGGCGCTGCTGCTGGGCGCCCTGCGCTTCGAGGCCCGCAGCGTCGCGAACCTGGTGATCCCGCTGGAGAGCATCTCGAGCCTGCCCGAGGGGGTCACCGCCGCGCAGGCCGAGGCCGCCGCGGTCGAGGGCTTCTCCCGGTTCCCGGTGCGCGCGGCCGATGGGCGACTGACCGGCTACGTCCACATCAAGGACCTGCTCGATTCGGTGCATGCTCATCGCGACGACCCGATCCCGTCGGCCCGCATCCGCACCCTTCCCTGCATCGGGGCCGACGAGCCGCTGCGCCAGGCACTCACCTCGATGCAGGACTCGGGCGCCCATCTCGGTGCCGCGACCGACGAGGCCGGACAGGTCATCGGCATCGTCACCCTGGAGGACATGCTCGAAGAGCTCGTGGGCCAGATCCGGGACGACTCGCGCGTGGCCGCCTGAGGCAGGATGGGAGGATGACGACTCCTCTCCCTGGCCCTGCCGAGAACCTCTGGACCGTGGCCGTGCGCAACAACCCCGAGCACGCCCGCGGATACGCCGACCGCTGGCGGCGCATCGAGGCCTCCGGGAACGACATCTACGGCGAGGCGCGCCTGCTCGACGCGATGGCGCCGCGCGGGGCACGGATCCTCGACGCCGGTTGCGGCAGCGGACGCCTCGGCGGCTATCTCGCGGGCACCGGCCACGACGTCGTCGGCGTCGACCTCGACCCGCACCTGATCGAGGTGGCCCGTGAGGACCACCCCGCCGTGCGCTGGGAGGTCGGGAACCTCGCCGAGCTGGACCTGCGCGACGGCGCTGGGCAGGCGGAGCAGTTCGACCTCGAGGTCTGCGCCGGCAACGTCCTGACCTTCCTCGCCGGGAGCGAGCGCCGCCCGGCCCTCGCCCGGCTCGCCGAGCACCTCGCCCCGGAGGGGCGGCTCGTGGTCGGGTTCGGGCTGGACCGCGGGTACGAGGCCGAGGATTTCGCGGCCGACGCCGCCGAGGGCGGGCTCCGCCTCGACCAGCGCTTCTCCTCGTGGGACCTGCGCCCCGCGACCGACGACTTCCTGGTGGGGATCCTGAGCCGCGAGCGGTGAGACGCCGATCACGGCGTGAATGCCGACGCGCCCCGGGTGCGCGCGTTAGGTTGGCCCGACACGACGTCGTGTCCCCGGTGCCGGCACCGGGCCAGTGGAAGGGGCGCCCATGGGTCCGTCGCTGCCGATCCCTCCGCCGCTGCCCCCTGCCCCGGACCCCTCCGCCCCGGCGGTCCCCGTCTTCTTCATCTCCGACTCCACCGGCATCAGCGTGGAGACGATGGGCAACGCCCTGCTGATCCAGTTCCCCGGGGCGGCGTTCGAGCGCACCCTGATCCCCTTCGTGCGCAGCGTCGAGGAGGCCCGCCAGGTGCGCGCCCGGCTCGATGCCGCGATGGACGGCCCCGTCGCCCCGATCGTGTTCCTCACCGTGGTCGACGAGGCGGTGCGTGAGGAGCTGCTGGAGACCCGTGCCCCCGTCGTCGACTTCGTGAGCGGGCATCTCGCCCAGCTCGAGGCGCAGCTGGGCATGAGCGGCGACCACGCGCCGGCCCGCCTGCACGGTGTGGGCGACTCGCATCGGTACAACCGACGCATGCAGGCCGTCGAGTTCGCGATCGAGCACGACGACGGCCAGTCGGTGCGGGCCCTGGAGAAGGCCGACGTGGTGCTCATCGCGCCGTCGCGCTGCGGCAAGACCCCCACCAGCATGTATCTCGCCCTCATGCACGGGATCTTCGTGGCGAACTATCCCCTGGTGGACGAGGACCTCGCTGCCGAGGTCCTGCCCGCCTCGATCTCCGCGCTCGCGGAGCGCTGCTTCGGCCTGCTGATCTCCCCGGAGCGCCTGGCCGCGGTGCGCTCCGAGCGGATGCCGGAGTCCCGCTACGCCTCCGCGGAGCAGGCCCGCTGGGAGCTGTCCCGCGCCCGGCGCGTCTACGACGTGCACGGGATCCCCTTCGTCGACTCCTCGACCAGATCGGTCGAGGAGATGTCCACCCTGATCCTCCAATCGCTCGAACGCCGCGGGACGACCCCCCGCTGAGCACCTCCCACCCGAAGGAGCCCACCATGACGCAGAGCATCCACTGGTTCTCCGAGCTCGGCATGACCGATCTCGACCAGGTCGGCGGAAAGAACGCCTCGCTCGGGGAGATGGTCTCGAACCTCAGCCGGCTGGGGGTGCAGGTGCCGGACGGCTTCGCCACCTCGGCGGACGCCTATCGCGAGTTCCTCAGCGGCACGGGCCTCGCCGCACGGATCGACGAGCAGCTGACCGGCCTGGACACCGAGGACACCCGGGCGCTCGCCGAGGCGGGCCGCACGATCCGTCGGATGGTCATCGAGCAGCCGTTCCCCGAGCAGCTCGAGGCGGACATCCGCGCCGCCTACGAGACGCTCGCGGCGGGCAGCGGCGAGGAGGCCTCGTTCGCGGTGCGCTCCTCGGCCACCGCGGAGGACCTCCCGGACGCCTCCTTCGCCGGTCAGCAGGAGACCTTCCTCAACGTGCGCGGCATCGACGCGGTGCTCACCGCCATCCGGGAGGTGTTCGCCTCGCTGTACAACGACCGGGCGATCGCCTACCGGGTGCACCATTCCTTCGAGCACGCCGCGGTGGCGCTCAGCGCAGGGGTGCAGAAGATGGTGCGCTCCGACCTCGGGGCGAGCGGCGTGCTGTTCACCGTCGACACCGAATCCGGCTTCGACCAGGCCGTCTTCATCACCTCGGCGTACGGGCTGGGGGAGGGCGTGGTGCAGGGCGCGGTGAACCCCGACGAGTTCTACGTGTACAAGCCGGGTCTGCGCGAGGGCCGCCCCGCGATCCTCAAGCGGTCCGTGGGCGAGAAGGCCACCAAGATGGTCTACACGGAGGATCCCGCCGTCGGCCGCACCACCGAGTTCATCGCGGTCGAGGAGACCGAGCAGGTGCGGCTCTCGCTCACCGACGAGCAGGTCACCGAGCTCGCGCGCCAGGCGCTCGTCATCGAAGAGCACTACGGGCGCCCGATGGACATCGAGTGGGGTCTCGACGGGGCCGACGGTGGCCTGTACATCCTCCAGGCCCGCCCCGAGACGGTGCAGTCGCGCGCCGGCAGCACCGTCGAGAAGTACCAGCTGGCCTCCCGCGGCACCGTGCGGGTGGAGGGTCGCGCGATCGGGGCGAAGATCGGTGCCGGCCCGGTGCGGGTGCTCGCGGACATCGATCGCATGCACGACTTCGTCCCCGGGGAGGTGCTCGTGGCAGACATGACCGACCCCGACTGGGAGCCGATCATGAAGCGCGCGAGCGCGATCGTCACCGACCGCGGCGGCCGCACCTGCCACGCCGCGATCATCGCCCGCGAGCTGGGGATCCCGGCGGTCGTCGGCACCGGCACCGCGACCCGGGACCTGCAGGACGGCGAGGAGGTCACCGTCTCCGCCGCCGAAGGGGACACCGGGTTCGTCTACGACGGAGAGCTCGAGTTCACCGTCGCCTCCTCGCAGGTGGACTCCATGCCGCCGCTGCCCACCAAGATCATGATGAACGTCGGCACGCCGACGCAGGCCTTCGCCTTCTCCCGCCTCCCCAACGCCGGCGTGGGACTGGCCCGTCTCGAGTTCATCGTGAACCGGCAGATCGGCATCCATCCCCGCGCCCTGCTGGAGCTGGACCGTCTGGAGGCCGACGAGCCCGAGACCGCCGCACAGGTCAGGGCCCAGGTCGCCGCCTACCCCTCACCGCGGGACTACTTCGTCCAGCGCGTCGCCGAGGGCGTGTCGACCATCGCCGCGGCCTTCGCACCGGAGCCGGTGATCGTGCGGATGAGCGACTTCAAGTCCAACGAGTACGCGAACCTCCTGGGCGGGAGCCTGTTCGAACCGCACGAGGAGAACCCGATGATCGGGTACCGCGGCGCCTCCCGCTACCTCTCCACAGACTTCGCGGAGTGCTTCGCGATGGAGTGCGAGGCGCTGCGGTACGTGCGCGAGGACATGGGGCTGACCAACGTGAAGCTCATGATCCCCTTCGTGCGCACGCCCGCCGAGGGCAAGGGCGTCATCGATCTGCTCGCCAGCCACGGCCTGGTGCGCGGGGAGAACGACCTGCAGGTGATCATGATGTGCGAGATCCCCTCCAACGCCGCCACCCCGGAGCTGTTCCTCGAGCACTTCGACGGCTTCTCCATCGGCTCGAACGACATGACGCAGCTGACGCTCGGCCTGGACCGCGACTCCGGTCTGGTGGCCGACGCCTTCGACGAGCGCGATCCGGCCGTGAAGTTCATGCTGTCGCGCGCCATCGAGGCCTGCCGTGCGGCGGGCAAGTACGTCGGGATCTGCGGCCAGGGGCCCTCGGACCACCCCGATCTCGCGCAGTGGCTGATGGGCCAGGGCATCGCCTCGATGTCCCTGAACCCGGACACGGTGGTCGACACCTGGCTGCGGCTCGCCCGCCAGGGCGGGGGAGAGGTGGCCTGAGCTCAGCTGTCGAGGCGGCCGCCGCCGGTCTGCTGATCGGTCTCCCGCAGCGCGTCGGCCTGGTCGGACTCGGTGAGGATCTCCTCGTCGATCTGCGGCAGCTCGCCGGTGAGCGCTCCGGGGCCGCTGTGGCTCTCCGAGCCCGGCACCGAGGTGACCGTGGTCAGCAGGAACACCGAGTCCTCGAGGGCCTCGACGGCGTGGCGATGGTGGGTGAGGGCCTCGAGGAAGCCGGTCTGGATCACGGTCGACTCCTCGCCGGTGATCTTGACCTTGCCCTGGATCATCTGGATCGAGGCGGCGGGCGGCGAGTTGTGCTCGGCGAGGGTGACGCCCTTGGTCAGGGCGATCACCGTCTGACGCAGCGGGCCGTCGAGGACCAGGATCTCGGCGTGACGGCCGTTCTCCGCCTCTCGCGCGATATCGATCGCCGTGGTGAGCGCGTCGGTCAGGGCAGCCATGGGAACCTCCAGGTGAGCAGCGATGGTCCCTGCCCAGTATCCGTCAGTTCTGCGGTTCCGTCAGGCCGGTCGCGTTTTCCTTCGCCAGATCGAGCATCGCGCGCTCGCTGATCCCGAGCACGCGGGCCGCCGCGGCGACGTCCCGGAACTCCGGTTCGCGGCGCACGACGGCGCCGTGGGCGTCGCGAGCGATCTTCACCGAGATCCGCTGGCCCTGCACCTCGACCTCGGCGAACTCGCGGGTGCGGATGATCCGCTCCACGCGGTGCATCCGCACGCCCAGGGTGCCGGTGCGATCCATGATCACTGCGGCGAGGTCCTCCACGGAATCCTCTCTGACCAGGGCGTGGACCGTGATCGCGGGGCGTCCGCGCTTCATGGTGATCGGGGTGTGCCAGGCGTCGAGGGCACCGTGGTCGAGCAGCTCGTCGATGATGCGGGGCCACAGCCGGGGGTCGAGGTCGTCGACGTTCGCCTCGAGCTGCACGGCCGCGGTCGGGGTGTCGTGCGCGTCGACGGCGGCAGTGCCGTTGCCTGCGCCGTAGCCGGGCCGGCCGACGAGCACCCGCACCACGTTCGGTCGGCCGGGGGTGTCCTTGGTACCGGCGCCGACGCCCACCGCGTCGGTGGACACCATCGGCTGCGGGCCCGCCGTCCCGGCCAGGCCCCGCATCAGGGCGACGCCGGTGGGGGTGGCGAGCTCGCCGATGCCCGGCGCGACGCCCGCCGGGACCCGCCGACCGCCGTGCTCGTGGGGTCCGCCGGCCACGTGGGCGGGGACGTCGACATCCGACGCCGAGGAGTCGTCGGCGGGGACGTGGGGATGGTCGTGGCCACGCGGGGGCAGCAGCTCGCCGGCGACCGTCGGCCAGCCGATCGCGAGGCGCACCACGGCCGGGACCGGCACCGGGATGTCGCCGTGCGCGGCCCGGATGCGCCCGCTGCCCACGGCGATCGCGCTGCCGACGCCCTCGGTGATGCCGAGCTGGCGCCACGCTTCGCAGGCCCCGATCACATCGGCCAGCGAGTCCAGTGCGCCGACCTCATGGAAGTGGACGTCGTCGGCCGGGACCCCGTGGGTGGTGCCTTCGGCGTCGGCCAGGAGGCCGAAGACTCTCAGCGCCAGGTCGATCGTGCGCTCGGGCACGGCGACGTTCCCGCGGGAACGCTCGAGCAGCGTGCGGATCGAGGCCCAGGTGCGGTGAGGGGGGTCCTCGACCAGGACGTCGACGTCGACCTTGGTGGCGCGCTGCCCGGCACGATCCACCGCGCTGCGCCGGAAGCGCACCGACTCCGGGACCAGCGCGTCGAGCACGCGCTGCACTGCGTCCAGATCGGCTCCGGCGTCGACCAGCGCGGCCAGCAGCATGTCCCCGGCGATGCCCGCGCTCGCATCGAGATAGGCGAGGCGCGGGGCGGGATGCGAGGAGGGCTCCATGAGCACGATCGTAGAGGTCCCGGCTCGGAACGGGCAGCGGTGAACGGCTGTTGCCGGGGACTGTGGCACGTGCGCTGCCGGGGGCCTAATCTAGAGGTATGACCCACGAGCAGATGTCCAGCCTCGTCGCGATCGAGCGGCGCGCCTTCACGGCGCTCGCCCTGTGCGCCGCCGCCGTGGTCGCACTGCTCCTCGTCGCCGTGACCGGGGTGATCGTGCTCGAGCCGCATCCGATGCATCTGCCCGGGGCATCGCACGGAGTCGCCCTCGACGCGCTGGTCACACTGATCTTCTTGCGGTGACGCCCCACGGCGTCACCGCCGGTGCAGGACGAAGACCAGGGGGAGGCCGCGGCGCAGCTCGTCGGCCTCGGAGCTGTGCAGCAGCTCGCCGTCGACGCTCGGCGGGTCCAGGTACGTGCGGGTGATGCGGTGCTCGACCCGGGCTGTTCCGGCGCCTTCGTCGTCGTGCTCTGCGAGCAGTCGCCAGCTCAGCGGGTGCTTCTGGAACATCTCGGCCTCCTCGGCCGTCGACGGGCAGTCGCGGAGAGCCGCGAGGAGCTCGTCGTCGGTCATCTCGACGAGTTCCTCGACGCTCAGATCGGGATCCTCGCCCGAGAGTGCCGTGGTGACCAGGTGCCGCAGGACCGCGACGGGGACGACATCGGCGGGAGAGCGCTGAGCCCGAGCCTCGGCGACCGCCAGCCGCACCAGCTCGGCACCGGTCTCCGCATCCGTGTCCACCGTGCCCTCGAGGAGCCGCAGCCGGGAAAGCACCATCGCCGGCAGGGACCGGGTGCGCCCGTGCGCCTGGCCGCTGCGCAGGAAGGAGTCCAGGTGGTCGAGCTTCATGCCGCCGGGGCGGCTGGTCAGCGGGGAGTCGATGCGTCCGTCGTCCACCTCGAGCAGACGCTCGGCGTCCAGACCGTGCTGCGCCAGCAGCTCACCCATCGACCGGATCCGGGCGTGGCCCAGCTCGTGATGGTCCAGGCCCTCGATGCCCTCGAGCGTGTGGCTGAAGGGCAGGTGGCCCACGTCATGGAGCAGCGCGGTCGCGCGCGCGACCTGGTCATCGGGAGCGAAATGCGCGACGAGGGCGAGGACGCCGAGGGAGTGCTCGAGCCGTGAGTACGTCTGCGTCGTGGTCAGCGAGGCCGCGCCGGCATGCGCGACGAAGCCGAGGCGGCGCACCGGCCACGAGTCCAGCAGCGCCTGCTCGAGCGGGGTCAGATCGACGGTGATCCGCCACAGCGGGTCGAACCACCTGCCGTCGATCCCGAGGGTGTCCGCGGCATCCGGATTCATCGCACCTCCTGGGGAGCTCCCCCACGGTAGCGCGGCCTGGCGGACTGCCCGCAGTGCTGCGAGGTGATGTCGGTGGTCACGGTCCAAGGTGCGCTGCCCGGATCCGCTCGCCCAGGACGATCGTCAGGGCGGCACCGATGGCCAGAATGCTCGCGAGGAGGAGCGCGAACGAGGCGTGGCCACTGCCGGAGAGGGCTGCGAAAGGGCTGTTCAGCAGGGCGGGTGGGGCGAGCTGTACGACCCCCATGAGTGCTTGGAAGCGAGTCATCTGGCCCGCGGGCGCCAGGCGCAGCAGGGCCGGGGCGATGTGTGTGGTGAAGACGGCGGTCCCGACGCCGAGGAGGGCCGAGGACAGGATCGCCGCCGTGACGCCGAGAGGGAGGGCGAGAGCTGCCAGGGCGCCCGCTATGAGCACCGGGCCGCCGATCAGAGCTATGTTCTGTCTGGTCAGCGTGCCGGTGGCGGAGATCAGGAGCGTCACGGTGAGTGTTCCCGCGGCCCACGCCGATTCCAGGAGGCTTGCCTGCGAAGCGCTCCAGTCGTTTGCCCGTGCCCAGGACGGCAGCACCACGGCGACGACGGGGAGCACCGCGGAGCAGACGAGGGCGACTGCTGCCAGGAGTGGCCAGATGCGCAGAGCGTGGGCGGAGCTGATCGCGAGCTTGAGAGCTCTCCAGATTCCTCCGTCCTCGCTGAGGGGCGTCGGGGATGAGGGTGGGCTCTGAGAGCGTAGAGCGCTGAGAACGGCCAAGCAGAGCGCGGTGAGTACGGCGTTCACGGCAAGGACCGTGCTCAGGGACGAGAAGGAGAGGGTCATGCCCCCTGCCGCGACACCCAGGATGCGTGCGGCATGCAGGCTTCCCGAGATCCGTGCGAGGGCCCGCGGCAGCTGCTCGTCGTCGCGTATCAGCAGCCGGGCGTACACCGTCGCGGAAGGTCGGGAGATCGCGGAGATCGTGGAGGTGACCGCTGCGGCCGTCGCCAGGAAGATGACGGTCGGCTCCCCGTGCGCGACAGCGAGAAGGGCGACCAGCGCGGTCAGCTCGGCGCCCGAGGTCACCAGGAGCGTCTGCCGCGGGCCGTGACGGTCCCCGAGCACGCCGCCCAGCAGCGTGAGGATCACCGGGGGCAGGATCCCGAGCATGCTGACCAGTGCGACTGCGCCGGGACCGTGACTCGTCGCGATCCAGATCAGGGCGAAGCCCAGCATGGAGCCGCCGGCGGACTGAAGGGTGGAGGCTGCCCACCACAGGTGGAATCGGGCGGGAAGGCGGGACGGGATCGAGGGGTGTGTTCTCACGGCCTCGAATCTGAGGGTTCGAGCGACTTGAAGGTCAAGGCAGCATCGGCATCACCAGGCAGGTCAGGTTCTCCTGGTCGGGGGAGCTGACCCGCACGGGAGTGGTGGTGTCCACGAGGGTGAGCATGACGTCATCGCCGGGGCAGGTCGCGACTGCTGCCGAGAGCAATCGGCGCCCCATCAGGACCTCGACCTTTTCTCCGGAGGTTGCCGAGCCGTGCAGGATGGGAGGGGCCGACCGGCTGTCGCCCGCGTGGAGGGTGGAGGTGCCCTCGCCCGATACGACGAGGAGCTTCTCTTTCTGGCCCGTGTGGTCGAAGACCGTGCGCAGCTCCGATCGGGGGAACCACGCGAGAACACGGGCGGGGGGCTGTGTGGAGACCAGGAGACCGAGGTCGGGGACCGTGCGTTCGACGGTGGCGATGCGTGCGACCAACGATCCCTCCGTGGAGCGGATCGTCAGCTCCTGCTCGGTGAGTGCGAAGTGGATCGTGCCGTGACGGGCGCACTCTGCAGCGACGTCGGCCGCGTCCTCGGTGGAGATGATCGCTCGGACCGCGTCCCCCGAGGTGTTCGCCCCGAGGCGGCGGTGAGCGAGCCAGTAGCGATCCGTGGAGATCAGCTCGACCCTCTGCGCGCCGACGGAGCACACGAGTCCCGAGATATCGGTCGCGGCGTTCGCAGCTGCGCGCAGCACCTGGAAGAACGCACTGGCCAGAACGGTTCCGAGCACTGTGGCCTGTGCGGATACGTGGTCGGCGCGTGCGGGGTCGAGGTGAGACCTCAGCGCAACCAGTTCATCCTCGCGCCGCCGGGAGGTCCTGCCGTGGTGTGTTGCCAGCTCCGCGAGCCGGAGTGCGCCCTCCCTCGGTGTTCCGGCGAGCACCTCCCGCATCACGGGGAGCGGCACGGCGGCGGATCTCATCCGCTGCAGGAGCACACCGCTGTCGATCTGCGAGGTCGAGTAGTACCGGTAGCCGGATACGGGATCCACGTCGGCAGGCTCGAGCACGCGCTGAGAGGCGTAATGCCGTAGTGCGCTCGCCGGGATCCCGACAGTGCGGGCGAAGGTGCTGATCGTCAGGAGTCGCTCGTCGGCCATCCCCGCATCCTGGCATCTGCTCGTCCATCAAGCAGTCCATGCCGACGGAATGATCGGTCATGCCGACTCCGCGACCCACGTCACTAAGCCCTTCCGCCGAGCCGACAGCGACGGACCTGCGCCACCGGTGCAGGAGATCGGCTGTGCAATCGCTCTCCCACGGCTCGGGCGCCTCTCCCGCCGCCGCGCGAACGAGGCTAGATTGGCTCCGCACGGTGTGTACGACCGTGCACTGCGGTCCAGCCGCCCTCCCACACCTTCTGAGGAGCCTTCGTGCCCATCCCCCTGCGTCGCCGTCGCTGGGCGCTGTACGCCCTGTTCCTGCTGCCGGGCCTGAGCATGTCCGCATGGGTGACCCGCACCCCGATCGTGCGGGACCTGCTCGATGCGTCCACCGCGCAGATGGGGCTGGTGCTCTTCGGCCTGTCCGTCGGCTCGATGATCGGCATCCTCTCCTCGGGTCCGCTGGTCATGCGCCTGGGCACGCGTCCCGTGGTCCTGGCCGGATCCACCCTGATCGTCATCGCGCTGCCGGTCATCTCGCTCGGTGCCGTCGCCGGCATGCCGCTGCTGACCGCCTTCGGCCTGGCCCTGTTCGGGGCCGGGATGGGCGGCGGCGAGGTCGCGATGAACGTCGAGGGGGCCGAGGTCGAGAGGCTCGGCGGGCGACCGTTCCTGCCCGCGCTGCACGGCTGCTTCAGCCTCGGCACCGTGATCGGTGCGGGGCTGGGGATCCTCGCCAACGCGGGTGGGTTCCCGGTGCTGCCGCACCTCGTGCTGACCTCCGCGATCGGGGCGGTGCTGCTGGTCTGGGCGATGCGCTCGATCCCCTCCGGCGTCGGGCTCATCTCCGCCGAGGAGCGGGCGGAGCAGACGGCGACGCCGCGACCCGCCATCTGGAAGGACACCCGCTTGGTGCTCATCGGCGGCATCGTGCTGGCGATGGCCCTCGCCGAGGGCACCGCGAACGACTGGCTGCCGCTGATCATGGTCGACGGCCACGGCTTCGGCGCGACCATGGGCTCGACGGTGTTCGCCCTGTTCGCCGCGTCCATGACCGTCGGCCGCTTCGCCGGCGGACCGATCGTCGCCCGGGTGGGCCGTTCCCGCGTGCTCATGGTCAGCGCGCTCTTCGCCGCCGCCGGGCTGGTATTGATCGCTTTCGTCGACAGCCAAGCGGTGGCCGTGGCCGCCGTGGTGCTGTGGGGGCTCGGCGCGTCGCTCGGCTTCCCGCTGGCGCTGTCCGCCGCGGGGGACTCCGGTGCGAACCCCGCCGCCCGCGTGGCCCTCGCCTCGACCATCGGCTACCTGGCCTTCCTCGTCGGCCCGCCCACGCTCGGCTTCCTCGGCGAGCACGTCGGACTGCGCCATGCGCTCGTGGTGCCGCTCGCCGTGGTGCTGGTGGCTGCGCTGCTCGCCCCGTCGACCGCGCCCCGCATCGTGGCGGACGAGGAGCTCGCGCGCACCCGCTGAGCCGCTCCGACGCGACGAGCCGGCGGCCCCGCCCTCAAGCTCGCCAACCTCGAGAATCTGATGATGCTCGACGAGGTGAACGACGCCCGGTGGATCCAGACCTATACCGCGTGGGGCAACGCGCCGATGCACGCGCTGAACCGCGCCGTCGGCTGATCAGCCCTGCGCCGGTGCGCTGATGTTCACCTGCCAGACGATGCCGAAGCGGTCCGTGAACGAGCCGTAGACGTCGCCCCACATCTGCTTCTCCAGCGGCATCGTGATGCTGCCGCCCTCGGAGAGCCTCTCGTAGGCGCTGCGCAGGAGCGTCTCGTCGTCGCCCATCAGGGAGAGGGTGACGTTGGTGCCCGGGGTGAAGCCGTCGGGACTCATGCCCTCGATGACGTCCGAGACGTACAGACGGATCAGCTCGGTGACCTCGAGGGAGCCGTGCATGACCTTGTCCGCGGAAGGATGGTCGACCGGGACGGCGCCCGCCTCCCCGAAGGTCACGAACTGCGGGATGGCTCCGAGGGCGTGGCCGTAGAACTCGAAGGCCTCCCGGGAGTTCCCGTCGAAGTTGAGGTAGGGGTGCAGGGCTGCGGGCATGGTGTCCTCCTCGACGCCGGCGCGGGCTCGATGCCGCACGCTCGTCGCCGAGCGTAGACCTCGGGGCCGACGAGTGGAACAGCCGAACCGGTGGAGCGGTGCTGATCTCAGCCCCCGACGAGCGCTCCGAGGTCGACGTTCCCGAGCGTCACGGTGACGCCGGCCGCGGCGAGCAGGACGAACGCGATGACCCAGCCGATCATCGCGAGGACGTTCAGGAAGATCCCCCAGCCGGCACGGCCGCGGGCGAAGGGTTCGCTCCCGCGTGACGAGATCCCGAGGATCAGGCCCACGAGCGGAGCGATCAGCGTCCATCCCGCGAGGAGCGAGAGGATGCCGAGCAGCAGGCTCGCGGTGCCCTTGCCGGTTCCGTGGTGGGTGATCGTGCCGTAGGCAGTCACTGGAGATCCCTTCGTGTGGTCGAGATGGTGCCCGGTGTGCCGGGCGATGCCGCCAGCCTAGGAACCGGCCCTGCCGCGGTGAGTCAGCCCGCGGTCTCGAGCGGGTCCACCCGCAGGGGGATCTCGCCACAGCTAGCCTGAGTCGATGCGGATCCGTGCAGTCGCCGTCGTGGTCGAGAACGGCCATCTCCTCGTGATGCGGCGCCGACGGGGCGGCCGGGAGTACGTCGTGCTGCCGGGCGGCGGGATCGAGTCCGGAGAGAGTCCTCAGGCTGCCTGCCTGCGCGAGCTCGTCGAGGAGACCGGTCTGCAGGGGGAGCTGGGCGTGCTCCTGCCCATCCCTCTCGAGTCAGGAGCGCCGGCTCTGTACTTCGTGGTGCGCACCGAGTTCGCGCCGCCGGTGCTCGGCGGGCCGGAGGCGGACCGGTCAGACGCGGCCGACGTGTACGAGCCGTGCTGGATCCCGCTGGACCGTGTCGACGACCTCGCCCTCGTGCCGGAGGGCGCCCGGGTCGCGGTGCAGCATGTCGGGTCGCCCCCGCCAGGAGGTGCGCACTAGGCTCGACGCAGCCACGGCGCATGGCGGCGCCGACCTCTTTCCTGGGAGCCCCTCGTGACTGCGTCCGTCCCCGCACCCGACCAGCAGGACCTGCCTCCCGAACGCTTCGTCAGCGGCGATCCGTACGCCCTCGACCCTGCTGCGGTGAAGGAGCCGCCGGTCGGCTGGCGCGCCTCCTCGAAGTTCTTCGGGCCGGGCCTGATCGTCTCCGCGTCCGTCGTGGGCGCGGGGGAGCTCATCACCGCCACCTCGCTCGGCGCCCAGGCCGGGTTCGTGCTGCTGTGGCTGGTGTTCGTCTCGACCATCGTCAAGGTCGCCGTCCAGATGGAGATGGCGCGCTACTCCATCGTGACCGGCGAAGGCGGGATGGAGGGCTACAACCGGGTCCCTCCGCGGATCGGACCCGTCAGCTGGGTGTTCCTGATGTGGGCGCTCATGGCGATCAGCAAGCTCGTCCAGACCGGCGGGCTCATCGGCGGCATGGCGGCCGCTCTGTCGATCCTCGCGCCGCTGGGGTTCGGACCGCTCTCGCCGGCCGCCGTGACCCTCTGGGCCGTGGTCGTCACCGTCATCGCGATCGCCACCCTGATCTCGAACAGATACGGGCTGATCGAGAACGTCGCGACCATCCTGACCATGACGTTCGTGCTCGTCACGGTGCTCGTGGTGATCGCCCTGCCGTTCAGCGAGTTCGCGTACTCCGGCGGCGACCTCGCCTCCGGCTTCGGGCTGAAGCTCCCCCTCGGGGCGATCGGCATCGCCCTGACCATGTTCGGCCTCACCGGCGTGGCCTCCGAGGAGATCACGGCCTACACCTACTGGTGCCTGGAGAAGGGCTATGCCCGTTGGTCGGGTCCGAACGACGGCACCGAGGACTACCGCCGTCGGGCCCGTGGCTGGATCGCCGTCATGCAGAAGGACGCGATGGTCTCCTGGGTCGTCTACACCGTCTCCACCGCGGCGTTCTACATCCTCGGGGCCGCGGTCCTGCACCCGCAGGGCCTGGTCCCCGAGGGCAACGAGATGATCCTGACGCTGTCGGAGACCTTCGCCGGCGTCTTCGACGAGCCGGGCCGGATCATCTTCCTCATCGGTGCGCTCGCCGCGCTGGGCTCCACGATCTGGGCCGCGATCCCCTCGTGGTCACGATCCTGGGCCAATGCCCTGTCCATCATCGGGGTGTTCGACTGGACCGACGCCCGCAAGCGCAACGGCTGGATGCGGTTCTTCATCGCGCTGCTGCCGATCATCTGGCTGCTGACCTTCCTGTGGATCAACGAGCCGCTGGTGATGATCATGGTCGGCGGCATCGCCGGCGGCATCTTCCTGGCCGCCGTCGCCGTGTCCGCCCTCTACCTGCGCGGACGGATCGAGCCCGCGCTGCGGGGCGGTCGCTTCCTTCATGTCGCGCTGATCATCAGCGCGTTCGCGATCATCGCGCTCGGGATCTACTCCGCTGCGACCACGGTGATCGGCTGAGGCGAGGGCCGACGGGACGTAGCCCGCCGCGTCGAGCACGTACTCCGGCTGACGTGGACTTCGCGGGACCCGGCCGTCAGACTGCGGCCATCGAGCCGGCTCGGGCGGCGAGGCGGTCCATGATCGTGTCGTCGACCGTGATGCCAGCGGCCTCGAGGGCGACGATCGCCGCGCCGCCGAGCGGATCGAGCCGAGGCAGTGCCAGAGTGAGGGCCTCCGGATCGGTCTCGATCAACAGATGTTCGAGCCGGCGGCGGAAGCTGGGATCGGCGGCCAGAGCACCGGTGCATGCCACGGGCACGGGCCGGGAGCCGGCCATCGGGGCGAGCAGGCGCACCCCGCGGGCCGTTCGCGCGGCGAGGGCTGTCAACGCGAGGCCGGCGAGGTCGGACTCCCCTGCGAGGGCAGTGACACGTGGCGCGAAGCCCCCGTAGGTCCGCTTGGCGTCGTTGCGATGGGCCGCCGAGCGGGCCAGGACGCTCTCCCGGAGTCCCTCGACGTCAGCTGCGCCGAAATGCTCCAGAGCTGCCGTGACCAGCGGGTCCGCAGGGTGATGGTCACCTAGGAGGATCCGTTGGACCACATCGTGCACGAGGTGCCTCGCGGCGCCGGCGTAGTGCTCCATCTGGCCGCTCTCGGTCTCGGTTCCGTCCTCGTCGATGGCGAGGATCATCGACCCGGTACCCGCGACCACGACGATTCCCGGCCGGCCCGAGAGGGCACCGCGGTGGGCGATCACGGCGTCGTTGACGACGGCCTTCGGGCAGGTCAGGTCCGGTGCATCGACCAAGCCGGCGATGCGGTCGTTGTTCCCGTGGCTCTGATTGGATCCCGTGCGGGTGACCCCCGCGATGCCGGCGGCGAGGGCTACGGCCCGGGTCGGGTCGAGCCTGCCGGAATCCAGCGCGTGAGTGATCGCGCCGCGGACGTTCTGCAGCGCATCGTCGTTGTGGTGCGGGCCCCCGCCTCCGCCGACAGCGGTACCGAGGCATCTCCCGTCGAGGCCGAAGCACCCCACACGCGTGTGGGTCCCACCCGCATCGATACCGATTACGAACTCGTCCTGCGACGTAGCCTGATCCATGGCGGTGAACCTAGCAGTGCCACCGCCCGGCCGCCTGCTGGATGAAGGGCGCAGTGCCGATGATCCGCGGGGACGCGCACGTGCGCTTCGATCGGGCGAAGGGGCTGTTCGAGGTGGAGATCCTCGTGAACGTGACTGGCCTGATCCGGTTCGGAGCCGTGGAGCAGGAGATCGGTCCGGGAACCACCACCTGGAGCGTGTGAGGAGCGGGGCATCGTCAGTAGTGGCGCAGTACGAGCGACACCACCGCTGTAGGTAGCTCCTTGCTGGCCGGGCGCCACTCCGCCCCGGATCCCGCGGAGACGGGTTCCTCGTCCTGCCTCTCAGCTGCTTGCACTGTCGTAGCGGCGCAGAGCGAGCCGCCAGTGCGCCGCGGTGAGGGTGCTCCCGATGACCACGACCAGCACGCCGCCGAGCACGGGCCCGCCCAACTCGCCTCCCAGCAGCACCTGCGCCGGGAGCGTGGCAAGCAGCAGGGCAGGGACGAACGTGGTGAACCCGAGCAGCGGCAACCGGCGGAATGCGGCCCGTGGGTACTGGCCGGCCTCGCGCAACGCTCCGACGATGTCCTGCACCGGGGCGGCCGAGGCGAACCAGAAGGACAGGAAGCTGGCATTGATCCAGAACAGGGTCCACGCGCCAACCCCGAGGGTCATCATCACCAGGCTGCCGAGTACGCCGCCGATCGTGGGCGCCTCGTCGGCCGTCGTCAGCGCCCCGATCACGAGCGCGAGCCCTACCAGCAGTCGCGTGGCCTCTGCGGGGCGCACCCAGCGCAGGCTCAGGGCGAGGAAAGCTGGGATCGGCCGAATCAGCAGGAGGTCGAGCTCGCCGGTGCGCACGGCTGAGTCCAGACGCAGCAGGTTCGGGCCGAGAACGGTGTCCAGCAGTGCGGTGGACAGGGTGAACAGCGCGACCACCAGTACGGCCGTGGACTGGTCCCAACCGTTCTCGCTGGTCCGTGCGGTCTGGGCGAGGACCAGGGCGGGAACGAGGGAGATCGCCACGTCGACCAGGGCGCCGATCGCGATGAGAACCGTCTGGGCGCGGAACTGCAGGTCGCGGCTGATCGCCTGGCGCCAGCACGCCAACCACCACGACACGATGCGCCCGGTCATGCCCCGGCCGCCTCGAAACGTCGTACGCCGCGCGACCACACCAGCGCAAGCACCCCGAGCGAGGCACCGGTCCAGCCCAGCAGGGCGACCCAGTCCGCAAGATGGGCGAAGCCGGAACCCGTGAGGACCTCGAGTGGGAACGCGAGGGTGAAGCGGAAGGGCTGGAAGCGCACCGCGTCCTGGACCTCGGCAGGGAGCAGCATCAACGGGACGACCGCTCCGGAGAGCAGCCTCTGGCTGAGGCCCACGATCCCTTGCACACCCTCGACGTCCTCGAACCAGAAGGCCAGGCAGCCGACGAGCACGTCGAGCACGAAGGCGAGCACCGCTGCGCAGACCAGCGCACCCAGCGCCGCTGCCCAGACGGCAGGGTCCGTCGGGAGCCGAACCTGCTGGCGGAACACGAGTCCGAGCACACCTACCATGGGCAGCAGCACGATGCTCTTCACCGACTTCTCCGCCAAGTTGTTAGCCACGAGGTGGGCGAACGCAGGGCACGGACGGACCAGCCAGATCGAGAGGCCGCCGGCGCGGATGTCCTCGGCGAGGAAGGACGCCGTCCAGCTCGAGGTAACCATCGAGACCACCGCGACCAGGACGAACCAGGTGACGATGCCGTCGGCCGGCACCGGTGGGGAGGCTCCGCGGGCGATTGCGCCGGTCCATACGAGGAGCGAGACGACCGGCGGGGCGACCGCGCCGAGCTGGAGCAACGCCACCCAGGCCCGATTGGTGAGCGTCACCGTGAAGTCCCGTCCGAACAGGGCCGCAACGGTCGCGAGGTGTGTGCGGTGGCGCCTTGGCGGACGCGCCGTGGAGATCGCCGCGCTCATCGCTGCTCCTGATCCCTGTCGGCCTGCTCCGCGTAGGCGTTGGCCATCACGACGTCCAGGTCGACTTCCTGCACGCTCAGGTCGCGAATGCCGCCGAGGGCGAGGACCGAGGCCACGGCCCCTTCGAGCTCCTCCTCCGACGCCTCCAGGAGCGCGGTGCGGGGATCATCGAGAGTTGCCCCGGTCGGCAGATCCTCGTGTCGCAGAGGACGATCGAGCACGGCACGGATCTGGCGTCGCGGCGCGATTCGCGACCGCAGCCCGGCGAGGTCGCCGTCGAAGGTCAGCCTCGGGCTTTCATCGTTGAGGTGTCCGAGGGGTGGGTCGTGATGGGTGAAGGTGCTCCTGACCTGGAAGAATAGGGCTTGTCTAAGGTCCATTTCACGCCAGTTCAGGGAGCACCTTCAGGGTGAATGCTACCGGGTTGTATCCACGTCCTCATGTTGATGTCGCGCCGGTGTCTGCGGTCGGTCAGGCCGGTGGTGTGTTGCTGACCGAGACCGTCCGCGCGACGGGCCTGGCCGTCGAGCTTTCGAGGGCGCTGGCGCCGTGGCGGAAGCCGTTCTCGCGGCATGATCCGGGGAAGATCCTCACCGATCTCGCGCTCATGTTGGCGGTCGGTGGGGATTGCCTGGCTGACGTCGCCACGCTCCGAGCGGAGCCTGATGTGTATGGGTCCGTGGCCTCGGATCCGACGATCTCTCGCCTGCTGACGACCCTCGCGGCTGACGCCCGGGCGGTCGAGAATGCGATCAGTGCCGCCCGCCGGAAAGCACGCAGTCGAGCCTGGGCCCTGGCCGGCGAGTATGCTCCCAGCGCGGGGGTCACGGCGAAGAGCCCGCTGGTCATCGACCTGGACGCTTCGCTGGTGACCTCTCACAGCGAGAAGGAGTTCGCGCGGCCGACGTTTAAGAAGGGCTTCGGATTCCATCCGTTGCTCGCGTTCGTCGACCACGGCACCGGCGGGTCCGGAGAGATGTTGGCCTGTCTCCTGCGCCCCGGGAACGCCGGCTCGAACACCGCAGCGGACCATAAGAGCGTGATCGCCGATGCGCTGGCCCAAGTCGGGATGGGATCCCGGCCGGGGCGGAAGGTGCTGGTCCGGATCGACGGGGCCGGCGGCACGAAGAAGACGCTGCAGGAGTTGGTGAAGCGGCGGGTCTCGTACTCGGTCGGGTTCACCCTGCCCGCGAATACGCCGGAGCTGTTCGGCCTGATCCCGAAGCACGTCTGGGAACCCGCCTATAACTCTGATGGCGAGGTGCGGGAGGGAGCGGACGTCGCGGAGCTGACGGGGCTGCTCGGCCTCGATGAGGACTGGCCGGACGGGATGCGTGTCATCGTCCGTCGCGAGCGCCCTCATCCCGGTGCGCAACTGCGGTTCGATGACGTCGATGGCTACCGCCTGACGGCGTTCGCGACCAACACCACGCAGGGTCAGCTCGCGGACCTCGAGTTCCGTCACCGTCGCCGTGCTCGCTGCGAGGACCGGATCCGCGTGGCGAAGGACATGGGCCTGCGGAACCTGCCCCTGACGTCGTTCGCGCAGAACCGGATCTGGTGCCAGATCGTGGCCCTGGCCAGCGAGATTACTGCTTGGATGGGGATGCTCGGCTATGCCGGCCAGCCCGCAAGGAGGTGGGAGCCTAAACGCGCCCGGCACCGCTTGTTCCAGATCCCCGCGACTATCGCGCGCCATGCTCGACAGCAGGTCCTGCACTTCTCGGAGCGGTCGATCTGGGCTCGGATCGTCCAGGCCGGCCACGCCCGCCTCGCCCAGTTGCCCGCCCCCGCTGGATAGCCCACGGCCCTGTCACTGACCGCACTCTCTGAAGGACCCACGGCCCTGGACGCCCGACCACCGCGACCGACACGCGGCGGACCGTCACACCCTCATGCCAGAATGAGTCCGCAAAGATCGGCAACGACGCCGACCGAGCGGACCTACCGACCCCATGAAAGATCGAGGTCAGATGCCCGTCGGCGACGAGCAGGATTCGACGGCACAGCGCCTCCACGTCGTCCATGTCATGGCTGGTCAGCACGATCGTGGTGCCGAGCGTCTCGTTGGTGCGTGCGAGCATCGCCCGCAGGGCCTGCTTGGCGGTGACGTCGAGCCCGATGGTCGGCTCGTCGGCGAACAACAGGCGGGGGGAGTGCAGCAGCGACAGGGCGAGTTCGCAGCGCATGCGCTCGCCGAGGCTGAGCCGCCGAACGGGGACGTCGATCACCCCGGAGAGGTCCAGGACCTCGGTGAGATCGCCGACGCGGCGCCGAAATGTCGGGCTGTCCAGGGCATACATTGCCCTGTGTACGAGCATCGAGTCGATCGTGGGGACGTCCCACCACAGCATCGACTTTTGGCCGAACACTACGGCGATCGACTGCAGGAACTCGGCGCGGCGCCGCGCGGGTTCGTACCCGAGCACGCTCACTGAGCCCGTCGTGGGGCGGATGAGCCCGCAGCAGAGCTTGACCAGAGTGGTCTTGCCGGCGCCGTTGGGGCCGAGCAGGCCTACGAACTCGCCGGGAGCGACCTCGAGATCGAGCGGGGCCAGGGCCTGCCGCTCTTCGGTGCGGCGGCGCACGAAGGCGTTCAGCGCGCCTCGGATCCCGGGATCCTGATGGTGGCGGCGATAGGACTTCGACAGGGAATCAGCCCGGATGACGGGTGGGAACGACGAAAGGTGACGTGCAGAGGACATGAAGCGCCTTTGATCTCTGAGCGCGCGGGAGGGTCCGCGATGACCGGGAGAAATGCCAGCGTTGCCGCTGGCCGGCGCATCATCCAGCCCCCCGCACGTCTCCGTGAGCAGGGGGTGGGACGGGGCGGACCTAGCGGCCCGCGTTACTTCGCGTCATGAGATGCACGAGGCCGAGGCTACGCCGTCCCCCGGCCCGAGTCCACGGACAAGATGTGGGCGATAGGTCGATGGCGTGCTCAGCTACGAGCGCACTCCGGCCCCTCACCGCCGAGCGACTTCATCATCCAGCGGGCCGGATCGGCGACGTGGTGCTCCTGGTGGGAGCCGTCGATCAAGGTGTACCGGTCGAGATAGTCGTGCCCGGTGTCGACGTAGCCGAGTCGCAGGTAGAGACGCTTCGGGCCTGAGTCGTCGACCCCCAGGCCGAGAGAGTCGTGTCCGTGCACCCTCGCCTCCTGCTCGAGCAGGCGGAGCATCTGTGTGCCTATTCCCTGGGACCGCAGAACGTCTGGCCATACCTGGAGTCCGTTGATCTCCGGACAGCGCGGTACATCCGGCGCCGCGCACCCGTCCCACCGGATCTCGCAGGATCCGACGAAGGTGTCCGGATCCGCTCGGCAGGTGGCCAGGAAGTACGTGCTGGTGCCCGCCTCCTGATGGGAGAACCGCATCGCATGGGTCCGGCTGTTGCCGGTGGGCGCCCAGGCCTCCAGAGCGGGAAGATCGGCGGTCGTGCACGGTCGGAGGACCACGTCGCAGGTCTGCATGTCGCTCATCGTCCGGGATCCACCGCGGCGAGGCCAGAGAATACTTCGGCGATTCTGCGGCCGGACTGCTCGGCACGGGGACGGACAGTGGCTCCTCACGATCAGTTACCCAGGCGTAGAGTGCCGGGCGCATCGCCACGAGACAGGAGTTCACGGTGGACGGAACGACCAGGACCAAGATCGAGAACGTCAGAGTGTTCGACAGTCGGGCTGGGGTGAACTCCGGGCCTCACGAGGTCGAAATCGCCGGGTCCACGATCCGCTCGATCAGACCGTCGAACGGCTCGCGGGCGTCGGGCGCTCGCACCAGCGCCGGGTCGGGCTCACGCTCGGGAGACGGTGCCTCGAGCGTCATCGACGGCACCGGTCGCACGGTGATCCCCGGACTGATCGACGCGCACTGGCACGCCGCCTTCACCGAGATCTCGCCCGCCGCGATGATGTCCGGAGATCCCGGGTATCTCTATGCGAAGGCCGTGGTCAGTGCCCGCAACACCCTGCAGCGCGGGTTCACGACCGTGCGGGACCTCGGCGGTCCCACGCACGGACTGAAGCGGGCGATCGACGAGGGCGTCACGCCCGGGCCGCGCATCTATCCGTCCGGTGCCTTCATCTCGCAGAGCGGTGGCCACGGCGACTTCCGCATGCCGCACGAGGTGCCGCGTGGCGCGGCCGGTCACCTCAGCCGTGTCGAGCTGCTCGGCGTGGCCGCGATCGCCGACGGCGAGGCGGAAGTGCTGCGGGCCTCCCGCGAGGTGCTCCGCCAGGGAGCCACGCAGGTGAAGCTCATGGCCGGCGGAGGCGTGGCCTCCCACTACGACCCGCTGGACGTCTCCCAGTACACGGTCCCCGAGATGCGGGCGGCGGTCTCCGCCGCGGAGAACTGGGGGACGTACGTGACCGTGCACGCGTACACGCCGAGAGCGATCAGGACCGCCGTCGAGGCCGGCGTGCGCTGCATCGAGCACGGTCAGCTGATCGACGAGGAGACCGCCGAGCTGCTCACCGAGCACGACGTGTGGTGGAGCCTGCAGCCGTTCCTGGACGACGAGGACGTGATCCCGATGTCCGGGCCGAGCCGGCAGAAGCAGCTGGCGATGGTCGCCGGCACCGACCGCGCCTATGAGCTCGCCATCGCCCACGGCATCAAGGTGGCGTTCGGGACGGACACGCTGTTCGACCCGCGCCTGGCCACCCGGCAGGGCGCCCAGCTCGCGAAGCTCACCCGCTGGTACACCCCGGCCCAGGCGCTCCAGCAGGCGACCATCCGCAATGCTGAGCTGCTGCGACTGTGCGGGGAGAGGAACCCGTACCCCGGGGTGCTCGGCGTGGTCGAGGAGGGGGCGATCGCTGACCTCGTGCTCGTGGAGGGCGACCCCCTCGAGGACATCTCGCTCCTCGCCCGCCCCGACGAGGCGTTCACGATGATCATGAAGGGCGGCCAGATCGTCGAGCGCGGGTGACGGTGCACGTCTGCGGGTGCGGTCAGGCGGGGAACGCTCGTCGGCCTGCGCTTCGCAAGGCGTCGAGGTCGTGACGCCAGCGCGTCGGCCACTCCTGCGCCACCCAGCTCGCATGGGGCTCGTGACCGCGCTCGCCGAGCCACTCCGCCTCGTCGATCGCCAGCTCGTGACGGCGCACTGCGGCGTCGACGATGTCGAGCGGTGCGGACCAGCCGTACCCCTCCAGCAGTGCCTCGGCGCGCTCCCGGCGACGCGCCTGCTCGGTCGCGGAGGGTTGGCCGTCCCGCGGAACAGCGTTGAGGGGGATCGTCCACAGGAGCGCATAGGCGAGGTCGTCGAAGGGGTCGCCCGGCCGGGCAGCGTCCCAGTCGAACAGGCCCGCCGCCCGCCCATCGAGCCAGGCGACGTTCCCAGGCTTCGGATCGCCGTGGCAGATGATCGTTCCGGGGCTGTGGGGAACCGACCACTGTGCTTCGGTGGGTGGGAGCCACGCCCGGGTGGCGTCGTGGACCGCGCGCAGGAGGCGGCCCATCGACCGTGCACCATCGGCCGGGACACCGTCCGGCCAGGCTTCGTCGCCGGCGACACCGGCCACGAGGGTCACGTACTCGAAGCGGTCGTCGATCCCCAGCGGCTCGGGTACGGGGAGGTCCTGCTCGCGCAGATGCCGCAGCAGCGCATGGACGGTCTCGGTCCACGGCTTCCGGGGGCGACGCACCGTCTTCCCGAGGAGGGTGATCTCCCGCGGCTCAGGCATGGCTCCCGTCCGGCCGCGCGGACTCAGCCCGCTCGGTCTCCTCGATCCGGTCTAGGACATCGAGCGTGGTGGTCGCGGAGACCGCCGGCGGCTCATCGCCCGCCCACCGCCTGCCATGGCTGACCCAGCCTGTTCTGCACCCTGCGGCTCTGCCGCCGGAGATGTCCGCCTCCGCGTGGTCACCGACCATCCAGGGGTCTTCTGTGCGGGCCAGTCCTTCGATCGCCGCTGCGAAGATCGTCGGATCGGGCTTCTTGACGCCGATGGCCTCGGAGATGATGACCCGATCGACCACGGCATCCAATCCGGTGACCTGCAGTTTCTGGGTCTGCTGCTCGATCATGCCGTTGGTGACGACCACGAGCGTCGTCCCTGCGGCACGGAGGCCGGCCAGGCGATCCAAAATTCCGCTGTAGCAGCGGACGAAAGGGGCATGGCCGAGCAGGAGGGTCTGCACGAGGTCCTCCCGCGAGGTGGTGAGCCCGAGCCGGTCACGGAGCCCGTCAGCCAGAACCGCCCGGTGCGTGTACCCATGCCCGTCGGCCTTGAGGAGCCAGTTCAGATCCTCCGGCCCCCCGCCGAGCTCGTCGAGGAACTCTGCGGCCCAGCGGGCGAAGGCGTCATCACGGTCGATGAGTGTGTTGTCGAGATCGAGGAGCAGAAGCATCGCCCGAGACTACCTACAGGCCCGCACAGGGAGAGCCCGGCCCCGCGTAGCGTGCAGGTATGAAGGACAGAGCGCACACGGTGGTGGAAATCGTCCCGTACGACGACGGGTGGCCGTCCCGATTCCTTGCGAGCGCGGCGGAGCTGAGCGCTGTGCTTCCGGACGCCGTCATCGAGCACGTCGGCTCCACGAGCGTTCCGGGCCTCTCCTCGAAGGACACCATCGATATCGCGGTCGGCGTGCGCGATGTGGGGACCGTCCTGACCGGGCCGGTGCTTGCAGCTCTGGGGGCAGCGGGCTTCGCCTACATGCCGAGGTCCTTCGCCGACGATCCCGACCATGCCTTCCTCCACCGGATCGTCGACGACCACCGCACGGATCATGTGCACGTCGTGCCCAGCGGCTCGGTCACGTTCACCGACTACCTGCTTTTCCGCGGCTTCCTGAGGGCGGATCCGGATGCGGCGTGCCGCTATGGGGCCGCGAAGCTCGATCTCGCACGGCGATACGCGGACCGCCGTTCCGTCTACGTCGACGAGAAGCAGGCAGTCGTGGATCGGTTGATGGACGAGGCACGTGCCTGGCGCGAACAGCGGTGAGCCGCGTTGTCGGGATGCTGACTCCCTCCCTCTCCACCTCGGCCCGTGACGCTCCTACAGTGAGGCATGGCGAACGACGGAACCTTGCCCCTGACCTGGACCCCGCTGATCGATTCCCTCGATCTCGTCGCACTTCCCGCGGCCGAGGCCGTTCGCGCCGGTGCGGTGCCGAGCGCGGTGCTGATCGATCCCGCGGTGGCCGTGCTCGACGAGGTGCTCATCGGCGGGGGAGTGCGCACGTCGAAGATCCTCGTCCCCGGCCATGAGCTGGCCGAGCTCGCCGGCGCCGAGGTGGTCCCGGTCGCGCTCTGACGCCGGTCGTCCCGTCAGCGCCGGGCGGCCGTGAGCTCTTCCGGACTCAGCGCACGGCTGGCGAAGACCAGCCGCACCGCCTCCGGATCCGGGTTCCCGGCGTCGGGCCCGCGGTCGACGAGCTCCAGCCCGACCCGGCGGGCCACTGCCGCGGAGGGCGCGTTGTGCTCGAGCAGGTAGGCGATCACCGGAAGCGCCGGCCCCTCGGCGTGGGCGCGCGCCACCGCGTGGCGGGCGAGCTCCGTCGCGAAGCCTCGCCCCTGCGCTCGCACCGCGAAGCGGTAGCCGAGGTTCCAGGCGACGCCGTCCAGTGACGAGAGCCCGCCGTAGCCGATGACCTGCGCGCCCCCGCGCTCCCGCACCACCCAGGTGGAGATGCCGTCGCGCTCCCACTCGGCGTCCCACCGCTCCACGGCCTGCGCGGTGCGCTCGATCTCCCGGTGCCGCCCGGAGGGCAGATGCGTCCACACGCGCGGGTCCGACAGGATCGCGAAGAGCTCCGGCACGTCCTCGCGGCGGGGTCGGTGCAGGGTCAGGCGGGACGTCGAGTCCTCGGGCTCGGTCCTTGATAGGGACTCCATATCCGGCATGCCTTGATCGTAGGACGAAGGGCCGACATGCCTAGGATGAAGAGCCTGGACGAAGAGGTCCTATGCCCAAGTCTCCGGTGCTCAGCTGCATATAGACGGTTCGAACCGCTCTCGGTGAGGGGTGCTCCCGAAGGGCACCCGTTCTGCCTGCTCGTCGGCTGAAACGGGCTCACCAGGCGTAGGCCTCCCGGGCCGGTCCGCCCGGACCGAGCGCACCGGGCCGGTGCAGGAGCCACGTCGCAGAAGGCCTCCCGGCGAGGGGCGGGCGCGGGCGGTCTCGTTGGCCTGCCAGATCTCCTCGGTCCAGCCCCTGTGCTCCCTCCCGCCATAGACGTTCGCGGTGTCGAAGAAGGTCACGCCCTGCTCGAGGGCGCGATCCATGATCGCGAAGGCGTCGTCCTCTGTGGGGTGGGGGCCGAAGTTCATGGTGCCGAGGACGAGCCGGCCGGCGGTGCCGCGACGTCGCGACCGGGACCCGCCACGAGGACCCTATGCCCGATGCTCGCTCGCGCAGGAGAACCGATCGGTCCGGCGCGAGGAGGTCAGCGCCAGGTCTTCGTGATCTCGTCGAGGTGGTCGGCCAGAGCGGCCTGCAGCAGCGGGCCGAAGCTCACGCGGCGCACACCGAGCTCCGTGAGTCGCGCGAGATCCAGGCCCTCCGGGATGGAGCCGTTCACCGGGTGGGCGGTGACGTTCAGCGGAGTGCTGACCGCGGCGAGCAGCGCCTTCAGCGTCGCCACGTCCGGCAGCCCGACCGGGTAGAGCGAGTCGGCCCCGGCGCCCTCGAGCAGATTCAGTCGAGTGATCGCCTCGGCCTGACGGTCCGGGATCTGCTCGTCGGTCTTGAACACGTCGGTGCGCCCGTTGATGACCAGATGGACCCCGGCCGCGTCGGCCGCCTGACGGACCCCGGCGATGTAGTCGGCGTGCTCCTGCGCCCCGCGCAGCCGACCCTCCGAGTGCACGGTGTCCTCGATGTTGACGCCGACGGCGCCCGCCTCCAGCACGCGCTCGACGAGCTCGGCAGCTGCGGTGTCGTAGCCGGACTCCACGTCGGCCGAGACCGGGACGTCCACGGCGCGGGCCACCCGGGCGATGCCTGCGAGGGCGTCCTCGAGGCTCATGTCCTCGCCGTCGCCGGCGCCGACGGAGTTCGCGACGGGGTGGCTGCCGACGGTGAGCGCCTCGAAACCTGCGGAGACGGCGGCCTGGGCGGACCAGGCATCCCACACGGTGGGCAGCACCACCGGAGTCGAACGGTGGTGCAGGGCGAGAAGAGAATCGGCGCGTTCGCTCAGTGAGGTCATGGGGCCATCCCACTCGGGAACACCGGGTTGGTCAAGGGGACCGCACGCGGCCCGTGCCCGCCGCAGGTGACCTGGCGCGTCGTAGAGCGCGAGCTCGTCGGCGGTCGGAGCCTGGAACAGGGCCCGGTACTCGGTGATCTGCTCGCGGTGCAGCGGCGGATCCTCGAGGTTCCGTGCGTTCACCCGGTGCCATAGCTCGTCATCAGAGGCGTCCAGGAACCGCAGCTCGACGCGGGCGCCGAGCGCCCGGGCTCCCTCGCGCAGACGGTCGCGCTCCGTGCGTCCCCAGGTGCCCCACTCGACGACCACGCTCACGCCCTGCGCGAGCAGTTCCTGGCCGACCTGCCATTGCAGCTGCTCGATGCGGTCGCGCAGCCCCTCGTCCCACAGCGATCTGCCGAGCTGCGCCATCCAGTCGTCGGCGCTGAGGCGCGACGCGCCCGTGGCCTCGATGATCCTGTTCGCCTCGGTGGTCTTCCCACTGCCGGGCAACCCGCAGAGGATCGTGAGCGTCGGCCGGGACGTCTCCGGCCTGCGGCGATGTGCCATGAGCGCGCGCACCTGCTGCAGCCAGCCGATGCCCAGCAGCTCCCCGTCCGGCAGGGTGTCCTCGCGGTCCCAGCGCCAGGTGGTCGCCAGCGCCTTCGTGAGGATCCGGCAGTCCTCGAGCAGTTCGAGATCGCTCTCCGGGTAATGGGCCGCGACGGCTGCCGGGGCATGAGCGAGGTCGAACTCGACAGGGCCCGTGCAGCAGGTCTCGAGGTCGATGAACAACGGGCCCTGTGCGGTGTCGAGCACGTTGCCGGGATGGGGCTCCCCGTGCAGGAGCTGTTGGCACTGGTGGGCGAGTCGGTCGATCTCCGCACCGAGCTGCGCCAGGGCCCCGCGCAAGAAGCTGCGATCCGCGCTGGGCAGCCGCGGAGTTCGCTCGGGATCGTCGAGGAGCGCGATCGCGTGGGCGACGCGGGTCGAGAAGTGCGGGGCGTCGAGATCGGTGCGGCGCATCGCAGCGTGCAGGCGCACGAGGGCGCCCGCAAACTCCTCGGGCGGGAGCTCGGGACGCGACGGCGGATAGTGGGTCCACAGGGTGATCTCGAAGCCGTCGCGGACGTGCACCTGCGGCGGGGTGCGTGGATCGAGAGGGCCGACGGGAGCGCCGGCCTCGGCGAGGCGCAGCGCTCGATCGATCTCGATCTGCGCCCCGCCCTGCTCGAGCCGTCCGACGCGCGCGACGAGATCGCAGGGCAGCAGGTGCACGGTGAGGCGATTGGAGTCGTGGAGGTCGACGACGTCGTCGACGTGAAGGCCGAGGGACCGCGCCAGTTCGGCGGCGGCTCGACGGGCGCGGGTGGCCGCTGCGGTGTGCACGCATCGACAGTAGGTCCGGCGCTCCGGACGTGCAATGGGGTTCGGGGCGGTGACCGCGGTCAGCTGAGCGGCCGGTCGAGACGGGCTTCGATCTGATCGACCGCTCGTTCTGCGGCGCGCACGACGCTCGGGTCCTCATGGTGGAGGGCCGAGAGGACCGCGGGAACCTGCTCGATCTCGCCGACGACGGCAAGGGCGCGCAGAGCCGCGACCCGCACGCGCGGCACGGCGTCGCTCTGCGCGCAGCGGGCGCACTCGGGGGCCGCGCTGACCACCTCGTAACGGGCGGCGATCTTCGCGCACATCTCCCGGACTCTCCAGGCCTCGTCGCGGAGCCCCGATATGACGGCGGACATCGCCACCGGGTCCCAGGCGTGCAGCAGGGTGCGAGCTGCCCAGGTCCGGGGCCAGTGGTCGAGCCCACGGGAGCTCCAGCCGGCGGGATCGCCCCACGCCGCCCACGCTCGTCCGGCGATCCAGCGGGGGTCATGGAGGTCCTGATCGACGAGGTCGAGCTCGCCGGTCAGGATCTCGGCGCACCAGTGCGCGAGTTCCTGCGTGCCCAGCGCCTGAGCGGCCGCCCGGGCCCTGTCCTGGGGCGTCGCGCTCTCGGCGTCCTCCACGTCGGGGATCATGGCACCAAGGGTATGCGCGACGCCTCGACGCCGCCGGTCAGCGTCGCAGCCGCTCGGCCAGCGGTACTGCGTCGAGCGGAATCTGCGCTGCGGGCAGCGGGATCGGTGTCGGCCCGCCCGGGACGGGGATCCCGACGATCGCGGTCCAGGTGTCCTCGGGATGCGGGGGAGGGCCGGGCAGGTCGCGCATCATCGCCGACTCCAGCGTTTCGGTGACGTGCGAGTCGATCAGCAGCACGTCCTCGTCGGCGCTGCGGTCGATGACCGCCGCGACGCAGGCCTCCATGTCCTCCCGGGCCGTCGGCCCTTCGTGCGGACGCGACTCCATGGAGATCTCGATGCCGCCATCGGGCTCCGGCGGCCAGGCGAGAGCCTGCGCAGCGATCGCTCCGTCGCGCAGCAGCACCACGCTGCGGTCGGGATCGAAGCTGCCGGCGCCGCCCGGTGCGAAGTCCGGAGCGTTCTCCGCCCGCAGCTCAGCCGGTGCGGCGGCCGGGGACCAGCGGGCGTGCTGGGCGGTGTAGTGCTCGACGTAGAGATCCAGCATCTCCTGTCGTCGTGCATCGTCGATGGGGGTGGCGTGGAGGCCGTCGGGTGTCGTGCGGTGCGCCGCCGCCCAGGTGCGCATCGCCTCGTCGACCACGTAGCGCCACGGCGGCATGAGCTGCACCAGCACACCGCCGTGGCGGGCGCACAGCTCCAGCAGCTCGGTCTCATGGGTCGCGGGTTTCAAGCGAAGCGGCAAGCGCGAGACCTCGATCTGCGCCTCGAGCAGCGCGTCGGCGATCTCGGCCCATGAGTGCTCGCCTCGGGCCTCCTCGGCCACCTCGAGCACGAGGCTGCGGGAGTCGGGATGGAAGCTGTTGTCGATGCCTCGACAATGCCCGAGCACTCGACCCGAGCTGTCGGTCGCGACCACGGAACGGCAGTTGTCCCCCTCGCGCCAGCGGTCCGGGAGCAGATCGTCGAAGGACGAATCCGCGGTATCGGCGGACGTAGCGGGGCGGGTGGTCATCGGCGACATGGGCCTACGCTAACTGGCGGGCACCACGGCCCGGTGCGACATGATGGTCCGGTGCCGCACGGCGACGCCGCCCTCGCCACCTCGATCACAGGAGATCCCATGGCCCACACGCTCGATCCCACCAAGGCCCTGCACACCTGGTCCGTGTTCCGGACGATGGGGCGTTTCGTCGCGCCGGGTTCTGCGCCCTCGGGCGTGCTGACCGAGAACACCTCCGGTGGCGGTCTGGACCTGCTCGAGCTGCCCGGGCAGCTCGCGGAGCACGGCTTCGCCAGCGCGCAGCTGTGCCACTTCTACCTGCCTCGCACCGAGTCCGCCTACCTCGCCGAGGTGCGCGACGCCTTCGACACTGCGGGCGTCGACCTCGAGTGCTTCCTCGTGGACGACGGGGACGTGCTCCACCCCGATAACGGAGAACAGCAGCAGCGCTGGTTGTCGGGCTGGATCGACGTCGCCGAGCAGCTCGGTGCCCCTCGGGTGCGGGTGCCTGCCGGGGACCAGGCCCCGTCGGACGAGACGATCGCGCTCAGTGCGCGCCGGCTCCGCGCCCTCGCGGCGGAGCACCAGGGCATCCGGGTGATCACCGAGAACTGGAAGTCGCTGCTGATCGACGCGGACGTCACGCAGCGGCTCTTCGAGCAGCTCGAGGGCGAGGTCGGCCTGCTCATCGACACCGGCAACTGGACCGGAGAGGACAAGTACGACCAGATCGCGGCCGTGGCCGGGCGGGCGGAGTGCTCCCAGGTCAAAGCCCGCGAATCCGCCCCGGGCGTGCTCGACGCCGTCGACCTCACCCGCGCGCTCACCGTGCTGCGCGACGTCGGCTACGCGGGCCGGATCTCATACGTCTACGCCGGCACGGACGACGACGAGTGGGGCCGACTCGACGAGATGCACGCGATCGCGCGCACCGTCACCGGCTGACGGAAGGCACGCTCACCACTCCTCGTGCTCGCGCGAGTCCCAGGCCTTCTCCTCGCCGCGGTCCAGACTCGCCAGGAGATGGCGGTCCTCGTCGTCGAGATGGAGCGCTGCGAGGTCGAGGTTCAGGCGCTGCCGGCCCGGATCGGAGGAGCGGGGGATCACGACGATCTCCCGGTCCACGGCCCAGCGCAGCGCGACCTGCGCGACGGAGACGTCGTGCTTCGCGGCGACCGTGCGCAGCGCGAACTGCTCGGAGAGGCCGTCCCGGGTGCCGAGCGGACCCCACGCCTCGGTGACGATGCCGTGCTCGCGGTGGAACGCGTCCGGCTCCTGGCGGGGGAGGGCCAGGGAGAGCTGGATCTGGTTGATCTCGGGCCACTGCCCGGTCTCGTCGAAGAGCTCCTGGAGCTGCTCGGGCCGGAAGTTGGAGACGCCGGCGTGGGTGACGAGGCCTTCGGTCCGCAGGTCCAGCAGAGTGCGCCAGGTGTCGACCATCAGCCCGCGCGAGGGGTTCGGCCAATGGATCAGGGCGATGCCCACGCTCTTCAGCCCCAGGCGGCGAAGGGACTCGAGGATCCCGGTGCGGGCGGCCTCCCGGCCGTGATCGCCGCCGGCGACCTTCGTGGTCACGAGCACCTCGGCGGGATCCACGCCGCTGCGGCGCACGGCCTCACCCACGGCCGTCTCGTTCCCGTACTGGGCGGCCGTGTCCAGCAGCCGATAGCCGGTGCGCAGTGCGGAGACGATCACTTCGACCCCGGCGGGGCCCTGGGCGCCGCCGGTGCCGAAGCCGATCAGCGGGATCGGGGAGCCGTCGGCGAAGGCTGTGGTGGGGACCTCGGGGGATGCGGGGCTGCTCATGGTGATGGCCTCCTGGCCGATGCAGTGCGAGGAATGCGGTTGCACACACACTACGGCGAGGCGGCTGCGTCGGCGAGGGTCAGCGGCTGAGGGTGAGGTCCTCGGCCGGCGAGGGCGCCCCCTCGAGAACGTCGTCGGCCTCGTCGGCCTCGTCGATCTCGACCGGTGCCGCCGTGCGGGGCGGGCGGCGCAGCCCGATGCCGACCGTGCTCAGGCAGAGCGCGCAGATCACGGCGACGATCACGAGCCCGCCGGTGTACGACAGCACCGGGGTGAGGGCGGCCAGGATCGTGGGCAGCAGGAAGCCGAGGTAGGACAGCGAGTAGTAGACGCCCGTGATCCCGGCGAGGTCCCGCGGGGACGCGAGCGACTGGGCGATGATCAGCCCGGAGACCACGCACACGCCGTAGGACGCACCGAGCAGCGCGGCCACCGCGACGACCAGCACGGGATCGTGCAGGTCGCTCGCGACCGCGGCCAGGACCATCCCGACGGTCATGCCGCTCATGCCCACCAGCAGCGCGCGGCCACGGGTGAGGCGGTTCAGCAGCCCGACGGCCCCCTGTGCGAGGGCGCCGACGCCGAGGGTGAGCACGGTCAGGCCGGTCGCGTAGATCGTCGCCGAGTCCCCGAGGTGCTCCTCGACGGTGCTGGGCAGGATCGCGTAGGCGACACCGGCGGCGGCGAACACCCAGGGGGCGGCCGGCAGCACGAGACGCACGAAGACCGGGTGCCCGGCCGACGGGACCCGCAGATCGTCGCGCAGGGAGCCGCGGGCTCGCAGCGCGCGCGGCAGGCTCTCCGGCGCGGTGGCCAGGGCCGCCGCCGCGACCAGGCACAGGAGCAGATGGGCGAGGTAGGGCATCTGGCCCGGCAGCGGGACGAACTGGGCGAGCGATCCGGTGACGCCCGCGCCGATCGCGAAGCCGAGGGTGAGCGTCATCGAGGAGCGTCGGGCCCCGGCGGTCGCCGTGGCGGAGGGATCGTGCGGCGGGGCGGAGAGCTCCTTGATCCAGCTCGAGCCGACGGACATGCCCACGCCCACCCCGATCCCGGCGAGGGCGCGCCCGATGCACAGCACCAGGAAGCTGCTCATCCCCGCCGCGAGCAGGGTGCTCGCGACCATGGCGCCGAGCAGGCCCACGATCGCCAGGGGCTTGCGGCCCCAGCGGTCCGAGAGCGCGGCGGCCAGCAGCATGCCGGGGATCAGCCCGACCACGTACATGCCCAGCAGCAGGTTCGCCTGCCACGGCGCGTAGCCACCGACCGTCTCGTACACGTGCAGCAGGGGCGTGAAGTGATTGCCGCCCCAGGCGAGCACGAAGCCCGTCGGGGCCACCCGCAGCCAGGCGGGCACGGGGCGGCGGCTCACGGCATGACCTCGTAGTGCTCGTGACCGGAGGTGAGGTGGTGGTCGATGAGCTCGCGGAAGGTCGCGACGTCCTGCCTGCGGATGGCGTCGGTGAGCTCGACGTGCTCGCGGTGGAGCGCGGCGAGGTCGGCCGACGCAGCGGTGACCGCGAGGCGGGTCAGGCGGACCAGGCGCGGGGCGAGCGTGCGGAGGATCTCGTCGACGACGTGGTTGTCGTCGTGCGCGGCGATCTGCAGGTGGAACGAGTAGTCGTGCAGGACGAAGTCCGTCGGCCGGCCGACGGCGTCCGCCTGGGCGGCGAGGATCGGTTCGAGCCGGCCGAGCAGGCTCTCCCGCAGTGCGTCGTCGCCCACGATGCGGGCGACCGCATGGCTCTCGAGCATCGAGCGCACCGACAGCAGCTCGCGACGCTCCCGTGCCGTGGGGTTCGTGACCAGGGCGCCCTTCTTCGGCACCAGACGCACCAGCCCCCACCTCTCGAGCTGCAGCATCGCCTCGCGGGACGGGGTGCGGCTCGCCCCGTGCCGGGCGGCGACGTCGACCTCGGTGAGCAGGTCGCCGGGATCGATGTCGCCCTCGGCGATCTTCCGGGCCACGGACGCGGCGATGCGATCGGCGATCGGGCGGCTCTCGGGCACGTCGAGCCAGGGCAGTTCGAGGGACTCCATGCGCTCCAGGCTAATGCATGCATCAATGGATGCAACATGGGTGGCGGGCGGAGTGGCGCACCGGACAGGCGTGGTCCAGTCCGCATGCGCCCGCTCGGCTCTACGAGCTGCGCGCCCACTTCCTGGCGGGCGCGGTCCAGGTGCTCAGTGAGGTGACGAGCTGCTCCGGATCGTCGGAGACGATCAGTGACGCACGGAGGTGCTCCGCGAGGAATCCGGCGGACGTCATGGAGTCGAGGGCCGCCAGGAGGGGCTGCCAGTAGCCCGCGATGTCGTACAGGGCCACCGGCTTGTGGTGGATCCCCAGGTGCTGCCAGGTCCAGACCTCGAAGAGCTCCTCGAGCGTGCCCGCACCACCGGGGAGGGCTACGAAGGCATCCCCCAGCTCGGCCATCCGCAGCTTGCGTGAGTGCATGTCCGGCACGACGTCGAGGTGCGTGATCGTTTCATGGGCGATCTCCTCGTCGACCAGCGACTGCGGCATCACGCCGTGCACCTCGCCGCCGGCCTCCATGGCCGCTCCGGCGAGAGTCCCCATGAGCCCCACGCGACCACCGCCGTAGACGATGCCGATCCCTGCCGCTGCGAGTTCGCGGGCGAGCGCCGTCGTCCCGTGTGCGAACACGTCCGAGCTGCCCGTCGCGGAGCCGCTGAAGATCGTGATCATCGACGGAGTTCGCCTCGCCGTGGTCAGGGGGTCTCCGGGTGCGGGCATGGGTTCCTCCAGGGCGTGCGGGGCAGTGGGCGGCGACGAGTGTCGCACAGCCGCCCGCCTCGGCGACGTCGGTTCCGCAGCCTGCGAGACGTCCCGGCGCGCCGGCGGCGGTGGAGGTGTAGCATCTGGCAAGTTCGTGCCGACGAACTATTCAAGGCCGAGATGACGAAGATGACGAAGAGGGGTGTGTTGGAGTGCGTACACAGTGGTGGCGGGCGGCGGGACTGGTGCTCGCCGGGGCCCTCGTGCTCGCTGGGTGCGGTGGCGGATCCCGCGCTGGAGAGGCCGACAGGCCGGTCGTGCTGACCACGTTCACCGTGCTCGCGGACATCGCGCAGAACGTCGCCGGGGACCACCTCGCGGTCGAGTCGATCACCAAGGTCGGGGCGGAGATCCACGGCTACGAACCCACGCCCCGTGACATCGCCAAGGCATCGGAGGCGGACCTCATCGTGGACAACGGCCTGGGCCTCGAGCTGTGGTTCGAGCAGTTCGTGGAGTCCGTGGACGTCCCCCACGTCGTCGTCTCGGAGGGAGTGGACGTCCTGGACATCACCGGTGACGTCGATGCCGGGAAGCCGAATCCGCATGCGTGGATGAGCCCGGTGAACGTGCAGATCTACGTGGACAACATGGTCGAGGCGTTCAGCGAGCTCGATCCCGAGCATGCGACGGACTACGAGGCCAACGGCGAGGAGTACAGGGCCGAGCTCCAGGAGGTGCAGGACGGCCTGGAGGAGGAGCTGGCCGCGCTGCCGGAGAACGAGCGCGCGCTGGTCACCTGCGAGGGGGCGTTCTCCTACCTCGCCCGGGATGCCGGTCTCACGGAGCAGTTCATCTGGCCCGTCAACGCCGAGCAGCAGGCCACTCCGCAGCAGGTCGCCGAAGTGATCGACTACGTCGACTCCCAGGGGGTGCCCGCCGTGTTCTGCGAGTCGACGGTCTCGGACAAACCCATGCAGCAGGTGGTCGAGGCGACCGACGCGGACTTCGGCGGGACGCTCTACGTCGATTCCCTCTCCGGCCCCGACGGCCCGGTGCCCACCTACCTCGATCTCCTCCGGCACGACGCGGACGTCATCGTCGAGGGCCTCTCCGGGAGCGCGGCATGACGGCCGCGATCCACGTGCGGGACGTGACGGTCCGCTACGGCGAGGTGGTCGCGCTGGAGGGCGCGAGCGTCGAGGTCGCCGCCGGGCGCGTGACCGGTCTGGTCGGGATGAACGGCTCGGGGAAGTCGACCCTGTTCAAGGCGATCATGGGCATGGTGCGTCCCGATACGGGCACTGTCCTCATCAATGGTGCGGACACGCGCGCGGCGCGCTCCGGCGGGATCGTCGGCTATGTCCCGCAGAGCGAGGACGTCGACTGGACCTTCCCGGTCTCCGTGCGGGACGTGGTGATGATGGGGCGCTACGGGCTGCAGGGCATCACCCGTCGGCCGAGGGCCGTCGATCGTGCGGCGGTCGAGGAGGCGCTGGCGCGAGTGGAGCTGACCGAGTACGCCCACCGCCAGATCGGGCAGCTCTCCGGCGGGCAGAAGAAGCGGGCCTTCGTGGCGCGGGGCATCGCCCAGGGGGCGCAGGTGCTGCTGCTGGACGAGCCGTTCGCCGGCGTCGACAAGCGCAGCGAGGCCACCATGGTCGCGCTGCTGCGCGAGCTCGCGGCGGAGGGTCGCACGATCCTGGTCTCCACCCATGATCTCCACGCCCTCCCGCAGCTCGCCGACGAGACGGTGCTCCTGCAGCGCAGGGTGCTCTTCCACGGGTCCGTCGCCGAAGCCCTCACCCCGCAGAAGCTCGCGCTCACCTTCGGCCTCGACCCGCTCGGTGCGCTGGGGAAGGACGGTGCCGCATGAGCATCCTCGAGCTGGTGGTCCAGCCGCTGCAGTACGACTTCATGGTGCGCGCCCTGGTCGCGACCGTGGTAGCCGCGATCGTGTGCGCCCTGCTCTCGTGCTGGCTGGTGCTGGTCGGCTGGTCCCTGATGGGCGATGCCGTCTCCCATGCCGTCCTGCCGGGAGTGGTCCTCGCCTACGTCGTCGGCGCACCGTTCGCGGTCGGCGCCCTCGTCTTCGGGCTCCTGGCCGTGGTGCTCATCGGGGTGATCCGCGGGACGAGCCGGGTCAAGGAGGACGCCGCGATCGGCATCGTGTTCACCGCGCTGTTCGCCCTCGGCCTGGTGCTCATCTCCATCACGCCCAGCCAGACCGACCTGAACCACATCATCTTCGGCAACATCCTCGGGGTCTCCCGGGGCGATCTCCTCCAGATCTGCGTGCTGGCCTCGATCGCCTTCGTGCTGCTGCTCCTCAAGCGCCGGGACCTCACGCTCTACGCCTTCGATCCTCTCCACGCCCAGGCGATCGGTCTGTCGCCACGAGCGCTCGGGGCGCTCCTCCTGGGCCTGCTGGCGCTGACCGCCGTGGTCGCACTGCAGGTCGTCGGGGTGATCCTCGTGGTGGCGATGCTCATCGTCCCCGGTGCCACCGCGCATCTGCTCACCGACCGGTTCAGCCGGATGCTCCTCATCGCGCCGGCCGTCTCCGTGGCCTCGTCCGTGGTGGGGATCCTGCTGAGCTACTGGCTGGATGCCTCCTCCGGCGGCCTCGTCGTGCTCGTCCAGAGCGGCGTGTTCGCCCTCGTCCACCTCTTCGAGCCGCGGCGGGGCCTGCTGGGCAGGGTCGTCACCGCGCGCCGACGTCGCGCGCGAGGCAGGAGCGCTGCGGACCCCGCCGAGCCGGGCGCCGCAGAGCCGGACCCTGCGACGAGCAGGTCATGACGCGGAGGAAGTCGCCGAGTCCCCGGTGACCGCGACCCAGACGGAGCTCGTCGCGGACCGTCCCAGCGAGATGCTCGCCGCGGCCCCGGTGACGGCCACCTCGATCGCCTCGGAGAACGGCGCGCCGGGGCGGACGTCGAGCACGGTGCCCACGCCGATGCCCTGCTCAGCGAAGAACGTGAGCAGTCGCGGATCGTCGTCGGAGATCCGCTCCACCTGAGCGCTCGACCCCGCAGGGACGGTCGAGAGCAGCACCGCATCCGGGCGGGCGACCTGCCCGTCGGCGCCGGGGATGGGATCGCCGTGCGGATCGCGCACGGGATGCCCGAGATGCTGATCGATCCGCTCGACCAGGAAGTCGGAGACCGCGTGCTCGAGGTGCTCGGCCTCGTCATGGACCTGATCCCAGCTGTACCCGAGCACCTCGACGAGGAACGTCTCGATCAGGCGGTGGCGGCGCACCATCGCCAGGGCATACTCGTGCCCCTGGGTGCTGAGCCGGATGGCGCCGTACCGCGTGTGCTCGAGCAGGCCCTGCTCGGTCAGCTTCCGCACCGCGTCCGAGACCGTCGACATCTTCACGCCGACGCGAGCGGCGAGGGCGGAGGCGGTGACCGGCTCCTCGGACCATTCCCCCAGGCTCCAGATCGCCTTCAGATAGTTCTGGGTGCTGATGGAGAGTTCGGTGACGGACATGCTCGAACGCTAGCAAACCCTCGAGTTCGCCCACCCGAACTCGAGGGAACGAAGCGATGCTCCTGCTGACGGCCTGCGCAGCTCCCGGGACGACATATGCTCGCCGGGTTCTCGCCATCCTCGGGAGGGGCCCATGCAGATCCTCGACGCGACCGCGGCGCACGCCGCGGGGATCACCGCGGTCTACAACCACGTGGTGCAGCACACCACGGCCATCTGGAACGACGACACCGTGGACGTCCGCAACCGCGCGGACTGGATCGCGGCCCGGCAGCAGGCGGACTTCCCGGTGCTGGTCGCGGTCGACGAGGCGGGCGCCGTGCTGGGCTACGCCAGCTACGGGCCGTGGCGCCCGCACGACGGCTACCGCCACACCGTCGAGCACTCCGTCCACGTGCGCGAGGGACTGCGCGGGCGCGGCATCGGCACCCTGCTGCTGCAGGCCGTCATCGATCGAGCGCGGGCGCAAGGGCGGCACGTGATGATCGCGGGGGTGGATGCGGGCAACGAGGCGTCCCTGCGGATGCACGAGCGCCTGGGTTTCGAGCGCACCGGCGTGCTCCGCGAGGTCGGCACCAAGTTCGGCCGCTGGCTCGACCTCGCGTTCCTGCAGCTGGTGCTCTAGCGGGTCGCGGGCCGGGGGCCGGGGGTCGCAGTTCGCGGTCATCGGGCCGGCGCTGCGTGCGGTCCGGTCGCGCGCGGGCCGGTGGTGACGCCACGTGGCGATATTGCCAGAGCTCGTTGCCATCGGCCCGGCCGTGACGCGGTGAGCGTGGCCACCTGCCCGGCGGCGACGCAGCGAGCCTGACCCGGGCCGGTATCCTCGGCGCAGCATGCGAGGGCGAGCGACGAGCGAGGGAGGGCGATGATCGGCAGCGCCGAGCGGGACGAGGAGGCACTGCCCCCTCCCGCCCGTGGCCGGGGTGTCGCTCCGAGCCTCGGTCAGGTCGAGGCGATGATCGCGGTGATCGACCACGGATCGTTCACCGCTGCCGCCGAGGCCCTGCAGATCTCCCAGCCCTCGCTCTCCCGCCGCATCCATACGCTCGAGGAGGCTCTGGGCCTCCTCCTGTTCGCGCCGCTCGGCCGGCGGATGGAGGTCACGGAGAGCGGCCGCGGCGTGGTCGCGGCCGGCCGTCGGGCCCTGGCGGAGATGGGGTCGATCGAGGCGATGGCCGCCTCCGCCCGCTCCCTGACCACCGGCTCGCTGCGGGTCGCCGGGCTGCCGTCGCTCGTGGCCAGCATCGTCACGGACCTGGTCGGGCGCTTCCACCGAGCGCATCCCGGGGTGCGGGTGGAGGTCTTCACGGTCGACGACGCCGAGGAGCTCTTCGATGCGGTCCGTGTGGGCCGGGCGGATGCCGCCGCCGGGGTCATCGACCGGGTCCCCGCCGACCTCGCCGTGACACCGCTGCCCGCGCAGCAATTCGCCGCCGTGCTCCCCACCGCCGAGGGAGTAGTGGGCGATGATGGGCCGCTGGCCGCCGAGGACCTGGCGGACAGGACCCTCGTGACCCTGCCCCGGGGCACGTCGATCCGTCAGCTCACCGATTCCGTCTACCGGTCCCTGGGGGTCGTCGCATCTCGGGTCATCACGACCACGCAGCGTGACAGCCTGGTGCCGCTCAGCGTCGCGGCCGACGGCCTCACGCTCGTCCCCGAGGTGCTCGCGCGGACCGCCCCTGCGTTCGGGGGCCGTCTGGTCCCGCTCCGCTCACCCGTGCAGCGCTCCATCGGGATCATCCACCGACCCGTCGCGCAGGCCAATCCGGCGCTGCACGGATTGATGGAGCTGATGGAGCCCGTGGAAGGCGACCCACCTGCAGGGACACCGCCCGTATAGCGCCGGTGCATGGGTCGTGCCCCGGGACCTATTGGAGGCGGAGGGGCGGCGCGTGGTGACCTGGTCCGCGGACCTGGACCAGACACCCGTGGGAGGAGGGCGCGACCGTGGCCGCTGCCCCGAGAAGTATCCGCCATCTCGACCGACCGCAGCCCCAGCATCTCCGCCGGGAGCATGCCCGCGTCGTGCTGCGTCCGGGGCGGATCCTCGCGGTGGTCGCCCTCGTCGCCGTCCTGGTGCTGGCCGGCGGGATGGCGGGCACCGTGACGCATCTGCGGGGGAACATCACCACGGCGCCGCTGCGCACGGGGACGGACGCCGCGCAGGGTGACGCGGAGGAGGGCGATCTGACCATCCTGCTGCTGGGCTCGGACAGCCGCGACCTCGCCGAGGAGTCCTTCGGGGAGGCCGACGGCTCCCGGCGCAGCGACGCGATGGTGCTCGCGCACCTCTCGGCCGACGACGGACGGATCGACGCCGTGCAGCTGCCGCGGGACACCCTCCTGGACCTCCCGGCCTGCGCCGATACGGGACGCGGATCCTTCTCCGGCGGCCGAGGGATGCTGAACTCGGCGCTGAACTACGGCCCGGCCTGCTCGGTCGCCGCGGTGGAGGAGCTGACCGGGGTGCGGATCGACCACTTCGTCGAGCTCGACTTCGAGGGCTTCATCGCGATCATCGATGCCCTGGGAGGCCTGCCCGTCTGCCTGCCCGAGTCGATGGAGGACCCCGCAGCGGATCTCGACCTGCCCGCCGGCGAGCAGACCCTCGACGGCAGGGACGCCCTGGCCCTCGCCCGCACCCGGCACGCCGTGGGCGACGGCAGCGACATCGCGCGGCTCGGGCACCAGCAGATGGTGATGTCCGCCGTGGTGCAGGAGGCGACCAGCCGCCAGGTGGTCGCCCGCCCCGACCGGCTGTACTCCTTCCTGGATGCGACGACCTCGGCGCTCACGGTCGATCCGGGGCTGAGCGCGATCAGCGACATGGCGTCGCTCGGCAGCAGGGTCTCCCGCGTGCCCACGGAGAGCATCACCTTCGTGACCATGCCGTGGGAGCCGGCGCCCGGTGACCCCAATCGGGTGGTGCCGTCCGCGGAGGCCGAAGCCGTGTTCGAGGATCTGGCGGGCGACGTGCCGCTCACGGTCGCAGGCACCGGCAGCGGACACACGACGTCGTCGGAGCCGGAGGGCACCGAGGGGTCGGACAGTGGCGAGGCGTCGTCCTCGCAGGAGCCGACGTCGGACGCCGAGGCACCGGCCGACGGGCGTGCCGAGGAGTCTTCGACCTCGACCACCGGGACCACGGTCCGCACGGCGGACGTGGATCTCTGCTCGGACTGAGGACGACTCCTGAGGCCGACGGGGTGTCCCGCCCACAGAGGCCTGGGACGGCGTCGGCGAGGAGGGGCGGTGCGCTCGCCGTGGACGGCGGAGGGGTCTCAGGCTCCGGGCTGGACCTCGACGGTCCGCAGCCATGCCGGCAGGTCCAGGAGCTCCGGGATGAGTGCCCTCACCTGCGCGAGATCGGCCTGGTAGGCCGCGGAATCGGCGAACCAGCGGAACATGGCCTGCATGTCGTAGGAGTCGTCGAGCACGGAGAGCGGCAGCGCCTCGTATCGGGCCGGCATCCCCGTGTGCTTCGCGTAGGTCGCCGCGATCTGGGAGCCGGTGAGCTCGTCGCCGGCGATCTCGATGGCGCCGTCCGGGATGCTCTGCGGCTCCAGAAGGGCGGTCGCCGCGACGGCGCCGATGTCCTTGACCGCGATCATCTGCAGCGGGACAGCATCGGGCAGCGGCAGGCGCACGACGATCTCGCCGTTCTCGAGCGACGGGCTCATGCCCAGGAGGTTCTCCATGAAGAACGCGGGCCGGACGAGGGCCGTCGGTACGCCCAGGCTCTCCAGGTGCTCCTCGACGCGGCGCTTGGACTCGAAGTGGGGGACCCCGGTCTCGCGCTCGGCACCGCCGACGGAGCTGTACACGACATGGGGCACGCCTGCCTGCTTCGCGGCGTCGGCCAGGGCGATGCCCTGTTGGGTCTCGCCCTCGGTGTCCTCCGTCTGGACGCCGCCGGGAGGGGTGGTCATGAAGAACAGAGCCTGCACGCCGTCGAGGGCGGGAACGAGGCTCGCGGGCTCGTCCGCGTCGGCCTGGACGAGTTCCACGCCGCGCTGGGCGAGGGCCTGGGCGCGGTCCGAGGAGGGATTGCGCACGAGAGCGCGGACGCTGGCGCCCTTCGCGAGCAGTGCGTCGAGGACGGCGCCGCCCTGCTGGCCGGTGGCTCCGTAGACGGCGATGGTTCCAAGGTGGGTCATGGCGTGCTCCTTCGGTGAGAGGTCGTGCGGTCAGGTCTGGAGGTGTGCGCTCTGGGGCGCTCGACGCGTCATCGGGCGATCAGCGGAGCGAAGAGGTGGTCGAGGGCCCGGTGGAGGCGGGTGCGATCCAGGCCCGCCCGCACGGTGAGCTGGAAGCCGGAGAAGGCGGTGACCAGCGCGCCGGCAGCTGCGCCGACGTCGACGTCGGCGGGAACGGTGCCCGCGGACTGTCCTGCGCGGAGGTGGGCGGCGAAGGCGTCCTCGAGCTGCTGGAAGTCCTCGTCGACGCGAGCGCGCACGGCCTCGTCCCGTGCGCCGCGCTCTGCGGCCTGGTTGGTGCTCATGCACCCGAACTGCTGCCGCGGATCGCTCGCGCCGTCGACGATCCGCTCGAAGAAGACGCGGATCCCGTGCGGCGAGGCATGCCCGTCCAGGGCGTCGTGAAGGCCTACCGCCTGCTGCTGCCGATAGCAGTCGTAGGAGGCGAGGAAGAGGTCATGCTTCCCGCCGAAGCCGGCGTAGAGGCTGCTCCTGCTCAGCCCCGTCGCCGCCAGCAGGTCCGCCATGGACGCCCCGTCATAGCCGTGCTCCCAGAACGCGTCCATGGCGCTCGTGAGCACTGCGTCTCGATCGAATTCCGGCGTGCGTGCCACAGGATCGTCTCCTCCTATCGGGACCGATCGGTCCAATATGAGCACCTACGCCATCTGGACTGATCGGTCCAGTATGGGGGTCGCCCGGGGCCCGACCTGGTCGGATCGTCGGCCATCAGGCATCGCCTGCCATCATCGAGACATGGACACGCACCCTGAGCGCCTCGCACGTGGCGAGTGGTATCTCGACGGCGACGAGCTGCAGGCGCGGCGCCGGCAGTGCTGGCGGCTGCTGGACACGTTCAACGCCGCGGCGGCCGACGAGGACGAGGTGCGCCGGAAGACCCTGCTCGCCATGCTGGGCAGTGCGGGGGAGGGCGCCGTGGTGGTTCCCCGCTTCCAGTGCACCTATGGCACGAACATCCAGCTCGGGGAATCCGCCTTCGTCAACGCGAACGCGTTCTTCATGGACGATGCGCCCATCTGCATCGGCGCGCACGCCCGGCTCGGGCCGGGAGCGCAGCTGATGACGGCGCTGCATCCCGTCGAGGACCATGCACGTCGCCGCGAGGGCTGGGAGCAGGCGCTTCCCATCTCCATCGGGGAGAACACGTGGCTCGGCGCCTCGGTCACGGTGGGTGCCGGCGTCACGATCGGGCGCAACACCGTGATCGGTGCCGGCAGCGTCGTGCTGCGCGACATCCCCGACCACGTCGTCGCCGTGGGCAGCCCGGCGACCGTCATCCGGCATCTCCCTGTCGAGGGCGACGCTGCCGGGCCGCTGTGATCAGCGCGTCGATGACGATCCGAACCGGCGGGATCCTCCGGTCCCGCGCGTAGAGTGCCCACGATGCTCACCACTGCGGACACCACGTCGACCCCATCCCGCGTGCTCGAGGAGGCGATGCGACGCCGCACGTTCGCGGTGATCTCGCACCCGGATGCGGGCAAGTCGACGCTCACCGAGTCGTTGGCGCTGCACGCCCGCGTCGTGGACCGGGCCGGCGCGACCCACGGCAAGGCGAGCCGTGCGGCGAGCCTCTCCGACTGGGGCGAGGTCGAGCGCGAACGAGGCATCTCGATCACCTCGACAGCCCTGCGCTTCGACTACCAGGACGTGGTCTTCAACCTGCTGGACACCCCGGGGCACTCGGACTTCTCCGAGGACACCTACCGGGTGCTGACCGCGGTGGATTTCGCCGTCATGCTCGTCGACGCCGCCAAAGGCATGGAGGTCCAGACGCGCAAGCTCTTCGACGCCTGCCGGCGACTCGGACTGCCCGTCGTGACCGTGATCAACAAATGGGACCGACCGGGCCTGGACGCCCTCGAGCTCTTCGACGACATCCAGGAGGCCACGGACCGTACGCCGGTCGCCGTGAACTGGCCCGTGGGGTATGCCGGGGAGTTCCGCGGGTTGATGGAGCCCGGATCGCCGAGCTATCTGCGGCACGAGGTGGTCGCCTCGGGGGCGCGCCTGGCCCACGAGGAGCTCGTCGACGGTGCCACCGACAGCGGCCTGGGCGAGGAGCTCTGGCGCGATGCGGTCGAGGGCGCCGGTGTCGCCGCCGAGCTCAACGGAACGTTCGATGCCCAGCCGTTCCTCGACGGCGAGCAGACCCCCGTGCTGTTCGCCGCCGCCGCGGGGAACATCGGCGTGCGGTACCTGCTGGACTTCCTCCTCCACCACGCGCCGGCGCCCCGGCCGCGGCCCGACGAGGCGGGGGTGCCCCGGCCGCTCGACGCTGCGTTCTCCGGCTACGTGTTCAAGATCCAGGCGGGTATGAACCCTGCCCATCGTGACCAGGTCGCCTTCGTGCGCGTGAACTCCGGGGTGTTCAGCCGGGGGATGGAGCTGCGTCATGCGCAGTCCGGTCGCCCGGTGTCCTCGAAGTACGCCCATCACCTCGTCGGGCGGAGCCGAGCCACTGTCGATGAGTCCTGGCCCGGCGACATCGTCGGCTTCGTGAACACCACCGGTCTGCACGTCGGGGACACCCTCCATGAGGGCAGGCAGGTCATCTTCCCAGGCATGCCCCGCTTCGACCCGGAGCGCTTCCGCGTCGCCCGATCACTGGACACCGCTCGCCACAAGCGCTTCACCAAGGGCCTCGCCCAGCTCGAGGAGGAGGGCGCCATCCAGCTGCTCCGGGACGCGAACGGCAGTCCCGGCGGGCCGGTGCTCGCGGCGGTCGGGGAGCTGCAGTTCGAGGTCGCCTTCGAGCGGATGCGGCGTGAGTTCGGGGTCGAGATCGCGCTCGATCCGCCGATGCCCTATGGGCACTCGCGCCCGTTCTCGCGCTCAGAGGTCTCCCGGATCGCGTCGATCAGCGGGGTCGAGGTGCTCTACCGGCCCAGCGGCGATCCCGTCGCGCTCTTCCGGGACCGCTGGCGGCTCTCGCGCGTACTGGAGGAGTATGCGGACGTCTTCCCGGAGTCGGCCTCGCGCACGTGACGTCGGCGCGCCTCCTGCTGCATCACCCGTCCTGGCGGGCATCCAACGCGCGCTGGTGCTCCTCGTAGAACTCGGTCTCGGCGGGCTCGGGGCGGTCCTGGCCGTTGAGCAGGCGGTGCCACAGCGGGTAGTAGGCCGGCTGCTGCGAGGCCAGGGTGATCCGGTCTCGGGCCTCTTGCGGGAGGGTGAGGTCGGCGGCGGCCAGGTCCTCCTGGAGGTGCTCGAAGGACCGAGCGGCGATCACCGTGCCGTCCACGCCGGGGCGATCGAGGATCCAGGAGATGACCACCTGCGGGATCGTCCATCCCAGGTCGCGGGCGATCTCGTCGAACAGCTCGATGAGGTCGTAGGCGCGCTCCCAGTCGGTCACGTGCGGCTCCGGCCATCCGGCGCCCTGCCTCGTATCGGGCGGGGTCTCCTTGCCGCGGCGCACCTTGCCGTTCAGCAGGCCCTCGCCCAGCGGGCTCCACCCGAAGGTCGCCACCCCCAGGTCGCGGGCGGCCGGGATGATCTCGTACTCGATCTCCCGCGCCTCGGGCGTGTAGTAGGCCTGCTGCGCGATCGGGGCCTCGAGCCCGGCCTGCCGTGCCTCGTAGACCGTCTTGGTGAGCTGCCAGGCGCTGTAGTTGGACACGCCCCAGTAGCGGACCTTGCCGGCGCGGATCAGATCGGTGGCGGTCTGGATGGTCTCGAGGATCGGGGTCTGACCGTCCCACTGGTGCATGTACAGCAGGTCGAGGTGGTCGGTGCCCAGCCGCTGCAGGCTGTCCTCGACCGCGCGGGTCACGTGGTACCTGCTCGCGCCGGAGTCATTCGGGCCCTCGCCCGTGGAGGTGCGGGCTTTCGACGTGAGGATGATGTCGTCGCGGCGCGTCCCCAGAGCCTTGCCCAGGACGCGCTCGGAGTCGCCGGCCGAGTAGATGTTCGCCGTGTCGAGGAAGTTCACGCCGCAGGAGAGGGCCTCGTCGAGCTGCCGACGAGCCTCATCCACCGAGAGTCCGGCGATCTTCTCGAAACCGCCCCCGGACCCGAAGGGGATCGTCCCCAGGGCCAGACGGGAGACGTAGAGACCGGAGTGGCCAAGACGGATGTGGTCCATGGGATGCCTTCCTCTCGCGCAGCGGCGGGTGATCGCCCGTGCGGGACGAGCCGCGTGGCCCCGACGGTACGTCACCCCCATGCCGACGTCACGGGTGCGGTCCGGGCGGTCGGACGGGCTGCGCAGAGACCACCAGGCTCGGCTGACCTGCCGGTCCGCGCTCGCGCCGCAGCCGGTGAGCAGGTGATCGGGGTGCTCCTCGTGCCCGAGCGCTCGATGCGCGACGGCAGAGTGAGACCGAACGGTCGATTTCCCGCTCAGGGGTCGAAGTTCGCGCGCCGAACGTGTCTACTCGGGGCACAGCGACGCCGCGACGAAGGAGATCTCTGAGATGACCTCGTACGACTATCTGATCATCGGCGGAGGCCAGGTGGCGGACGACGCCGCCCGGGCGCTTCGCGAGCACGATGCGGACGGCACCATCGGCATCGTGAGCTCTGACGAGGACGCTCCCTACACCCGGCCGGCCCTGACCAAGAAGCTGTGGATCGACCCGGACTTCGGTGAGGACTCCGTTCCGCTGAACACGGCCGAGGACACCGGCGCCGACCTGCGCGTGCGCACCGTGGTGGCCGCGATCGACCGGACGGCGAAGCAGGTCGAGCTCGAGGGCGGTGAGCGGATCGACTACGGGACGCTGCTGCTGGCCACCGGCTCGGAGCCGCGTCGGCTCGACGGCCCGGAGGACGAGCGCATCATCCACTTCCGCAGCTTCGCGGACTATCGCACCCTGCGGCATCTGATGACCGACGGGGCCCGCGCGGTGGTCGTCGGCGGCGGGTACATCGGTGCGGAGATCGCCGCCTCCCTCTCGCTCAACGGCGCCCACGTCACCCTCGTGTTCCCCGACGAGGTGCTCGGCGCCTCGCAGTTCCCGCCGAGCATCGCGGAGCGCTACCAGAAGCTGTTCACGGACCACGGCGTCGAGCTGCTCCCCGGTCGACGTGCGGAGGCGCTCACCGTGCAGGACGACGCGGACGTCGGCGTGACGCTCGATGACGGGACCGCCGTCGGCGGCGACATCGTGGTCGTCGGCCTGGGCGCCGAACCCCGTCTCGACCTGGCCCGCCAGGCCGGGCTGGAGGTCTCCGAGGGCGTCGTGGTCGACGAGCATCTGCGCACGTCCGACCCGTCGATCTGGGCGGCCGGCGACATCATCGAGTACCCCGACGCGATCCTGGGCCGCACCCGCATCGAGCACGTTGACCACGCGCGCGAATCCGGCGCGGCCGCAGGGCGATCGATGGCCGGGTCCGAGGCCCCCTACGAGCACACCCCCTACTTCTACTCGATGGTCTACGGGGTGCGCTGGGAGGCGGTGGGCACCCTGGATCCCTCCCTGGAGACCCTCGAGGTGCACCACGACACCGCGCACAGCGTCGTCTACTACCTCGACGACCACGGGCGACCCGTCGGCGTGCTGATGTGGCAGATCGACGGGGCGCGGGACGCCGCACGCACGGTGATCGCCGACGCGATCACGGACCGGGACCTGCTGCGAGGGAGCATCGGCTGACCATGGATCTGCACATCACCGGCAAGAAGGCACTGATCACCGGAGCGGATTCCGGCATCGGCTGGCACACCGCCCAGGAGCTCGTGCGCGAAGGCGTCACGGTGTTCCTCACCGACCGTGACGCCGACGAGCTCGCCCGCGCCGCGGAGGCTCTCGAGGCGCCGGAGGGCCAGGTGCTGCACCACGCCGCCGACGTCACCAGCCTCGAGGAGATCAGCGCGCTGGACGCGGCGGTCCAGGAAGCCGTCGGCGACATCGACATCCTCGTCCACGCCGCCGGGGTCACCGGGGCGCAGGGGCTGTTCCACGAGATCGACGACCAGGGCTGGGTGGACACCCTCACCACGGACCTGCTCGGCGCCGTGCGCATCACCCGGCAGTTCCTGCCCGCGCTGCGACGCGGCGGCTGGGGCCGCCTGGTGTTCCTCACGTCGGAGGACGCCGTGCAGCCGTACGACGACGAACTGCCCTACTGCGCCTCCAAAGCCGGTCTGCTCGCGTTGTCCAAGGGTCTGTCGCGCACCTATGCGCGGGAGGGTCTGCTGGTCAACGCGGTCTCCCCGGCCTTAATCCACACGCCGATGACCGACGCGATGATGGACAAGCGCTCCGCGGAGCTCGGCGTCGACCGCGATGAGGCGATCCGTTCCTTCCTCGAGGAGCAGCGACCCCATCTCGCGCTCAAGCGCCGGGGCGAGCCCGAGGAGGTCGCCGCGGTGGTCGCCTTCCTGTGCTCGGACCGGGCCTCGTTCGTCACCGGCTCGAACTACCGGGTCGATGCGGGGTCGGTCGCGACGATCTGACGAGCCGACGGCAGCGGGGTCCTCACCGGGCCGGTGCGGCAGACTCCGCGGGAGCGCGTGAGGTGCTGTGCCGGCCCGCCGCGCCGATGATCAGCAGGCCCACCAGGGTGAGCAGGGCGCACGCGAAGAAGGTCGCGCGCTGGCCGAGGACGGTCGCACCGCCGAGCACGATCAGCGGCCCGGAGAGGACCGCGCCGACGCGTCGGGTGTTCATGTACAGCCCGGTGGACAGACCAGGCCGCGGGATCATCTGCTGGAACAGCGTGAGCCCCACCCCGCCGATGCCCGCGAAGCACCAGGCATTGAGCACCTGCAGCGCGATCAGGAGGAACGGCCCCGTCACGGCGGCGACACCGAGGTAGTAGACGATCCCGGCGAGGCAGCTGGTGACGATGAGGCCCAGGCTCGAGTACCGCTCGGTGAGCCGGCCGACGATCATCAGCGCCGGCACCTCGAGACCGGCGGCGACACCGAGAGCGACCCCCGCCCACACCACGTCGATCCCTACGGTCTGCGGCACGTACACGGCGAGGAACGACATGCTGGTCGCGTTCGTCGCCTGCAGCAGCACGAACGCCGCGGTGACGAGCACGACCCCGATCTTCCCGAGCGGCAGCTCCTCGTCGGCCGGTGCGGGCGTCGAGGGGTCGTCGGCCGAGAGCGCGGCGCGGTGACCGCGGATCATGAGCATCGTGGTGGCGATGTTGGCCAGGGCCACGAGGCCGATCGCGAGGAGGATTGCGCGGGGCCCGAACCAGCCGATGATCAGCGTCGCCATCGGTGGGCCGGCGACCCACGCGACCGAGACGATCGCGCGGGTGTCGACGATCTGGGAGGGCCGCGCACCGGCATGGCGCAGGTGCGCGAACAGCATGGAGATGCCGACACCGGCCGGGCCGCCGACCACCACCAGGACGATCGTGACGAGGGGAAGCGTGGTCACCACGGCGAGCACCAGCACGAGCAGCAGGGTGAGCGCGCCGCTGAGCAGCATCGGCCGCAGATAGTCCAGGTGACGATCCGCCCAGGCGGGCACGACGAGGGAGGCGATGAAGCCACTGACGTTGTAGATCGCCAGCACCCAGCCGATCTCTGCCGTGGTCGCGCCGTAGAGGGTGGAGAGGATCAGCGCGAGCGAAGGGCTGAGGAAGGCGATCTGCAGTCCCCACATCAACGCGGAGGTCGGCACCAGGAAGCGGTTCAACGGGAAGGTCCTCGGGTCGGGCGGTGTGGTGGTCAACTGCGGGCGCCCTGCGACGACCGGTGCGTCGCCAGGGCGGTGGTGGCACCGTATGTCCTCCGGATGCCGAGGTGCGAGGAACGGCTGATCCGTGTACTGGCAGTTCCTCCTTGCCGCGTCACGGCAGCCCTACCGTGGGGTGCATGGACCATCGAGCAGAGGTGTCGGAGTTCCTGCGCACCCGCAGGGACCGGATCACGCCGGAGCAGGCAGGCATCATCGGCGGCTCCCGGCGTCGCGTGCCCGGCCTGCGCCGGGAGGAGGTGGCGTTGCTCGCCGGCGTGAGCGTCGAGTACTACGCGCGGATGGAGCGCGGTGAGCTGGCCGGGGTGTCCACCGAGGTGCTGGAGTCGATCGCCCACGCCCTCAGGCTCGATGAGGCCGAGATCGATCATCTGGCGGACCTGGCGCGCACCGCTGGCCCGCGCCCTGTCCGCAAGCGCAGGAAGCCCAGTGCGCGCGGTGTGCCCCCGGCGTTCCAGCGCTTCCTCGATGCGGTCACCGGTGCTCCGGTGTGGGTCCGGGACCGACGGATGGACTTCGTGGCCGCCAATCCGCTGGGGCGGGCCTTGTATGCACCGCTGTTCGAGGACCCGACGGGCCGGGCGAACACGGCACGGTTCACGTTCCTCGACCCCGCGGCGCGCACCTTCTTCCTGGAGTGGGAGGAGAACGCGGACAGCATCGTGGCGACGATGCGCACCTATGCCGGGCAGAACCCCCTGGACAAGGGCTTGACGGACCTGATCGGCGAGCTCGTGACCCGCAGCGACGCCTTCCGGCAGCGCTGGTCGGTGCACGACGTGCGCCATCATCGCGGCGGAGTGAAGCGGCTCCATCATCCGGTGGTCGGGGACCTCGAGCTCAGCTACGAGGCGATGGACCTGCCGGCGAACCCCGAATGGTTCATGTTCGCCTACACGGCGGAGCCCGGCACTCCCTCCGAGGAGCGGCTGAGGCTCCTGGGCAGTCTCGCCGTCACCGAGCAGTCGGCCGAGACGGTCAGCGACGACGGAACGGCGCGGCGCTGACGGGCGCACTCACCGTCGGACCTCCCGCGGGGCGCTTTCGGGCGCCCGTCGGTCGGCCCGGGATCAGGCGCGGCCCGCCCGATGGCGGCCGGTCACGGCATAGAGCAGCGTCATCACGACGAGGAATCCTGCGCCCACCCCGAGCGCCGTGTGATACGCGGGCTGCCACACCATGATCCCGAACGTGAACACGATGAAGGCGATCGCGAAGAGCTGCCCGAACGGCCACAGCGGCACCGGGAAGGCGAGCTCGGTGCGCTCCTGGCGGGACATGCCGCGCCGGGAGGCGACCTGCGCGAGCAGGATCATCAGCCACACGAAGATCGTGGCGAAGGTGGCCAGGGAGGCGACGATCGTGAAGACCTCGTCCGGCAGCGCATAGTTCAGCAGCACGCCCACCACGAGCACTCCGAGCAGGGCGACGGTCGTGACCACGGGAACGCCCCGCATCGTACGGGCCATGGCGCGCGGGGCCAGCCGTTCGCGGGCCATCCCCGCGACCACGCGGCCGGCCCCGAACAGGTCGGCGTTGATCGCGGACAGCGCCGCGGTGAGCACCACGACGTTCAGCAGCGCGGCCGCCCAGTTCACCCCGAGGGTGTCGAAGATCTGCACGAACGGCGACTCCTCGCCGGTGATCTCGCGCCAGGGGTTCAGCAGCAGGATCACCCCGATCGCGAGCACGTAGAACAGCAGGATCCGCACGGGCACCGTGTTGACGGCCTTGGGGATCGCGGTGCCCGGGTCCTCCGCCTCGGTGCCCGCCACACCGATGATCTCGGTGCCGCCGAAGGCGAACAGCACCAGGATGAACGCGGAGATCATGCCGCCGGCGCCGTGCGGGAAGAAGCCGCCGTCGGCCGTGAGGTTCGCCAGCCCCGTGGCGGTGCCCGCGTCGCCGAGACCGAACACGAGGATCGCGGCGCCGCCCACGATCATCGCGATCACGGCAGTGACCTTGATGATCGTGAACACGAACTCGAGCTCCCCGAACCAGCGCACGCTGGCGAGGTTCGCCGCGCCCACGATCAGCAGCGTGAGGGCCACCCAGATCCACTGCGCGGTGTCGGGGAACCAGAACCGCATGTAGATCGCGATCGCGGTGAGGTCGGCCAGGCACACGATGAGCATCTCGAACGCGAACATCCAGCCGGTGATGTACCCGGCCCAGCCGCCCAGGAACCGCCGGGTGTACTCGGCGAACGAGCCCGAGATCGGCATCCGCACCGCCATCTCGCCGAGCGCCCGCAGCATGAAGTACACGACCGCGCCGCCCAGCAGATAGACCAGGAGGACCGACGGCCCGGCCGCCTGGATCGCCCCGGCGGAGCCGTAGAACAGTCCGGTGCCGATCGCGGAGCCGAGCGCGATGAAGTGGATGTGCCGCGCCTTCAGCCCCGGTGCCCGGCGGGCGGTGTCGGGGGCGGACGACGGCTGCGTGGTCGTGCTCATCGTGGGGAATGCTCCGGAGATGCGATGCGCGCTCGCCGAGACCGGGCGCGGTGAGGAACAGGGAGGCAGGGATCTGCCTCCGACACGGTACGTCCGCTCGCGGTCGGGCAGTGCGAGCCGGTGCGGCCCTGGGGCATGGATCACGCCCCGGACCGGAGTGCGCGAAGGCGACGGGCACGGCGAGTACGGCACGGTTCACGGTCGCGTACACCGAGGAGCCCGGCGTCGGCCGGAGCCTCAGCAGGACCGGATATCCGGGAGCGGACGCGAGGTGCCGCGCAGCGAGCGCTGGTACCGACCAGGGGTCTGCCCCACCAGAGCGGTGAACGCGTCGATGAAGGCGCTGGGATTTGCCCATCCACACGCTGTCGCCGTGTCCACCACGGAGAGGCCGTCAGTGAGCAGCAGCAGAGCACGGTGGATGCGCAGCTGGATGCGCCACTGGCGGAAGCTCATGCCCGTGGTCTGCTGGAAGAGGCGGCTGAGGGTGCGCTCGCCGGCCCCGATCCGTCGTCCGAGCTGCTCGAGCGTGGCCGGGTTCTCCATGTCGTGCTCGACGAGATGGGTGAGTTTTCGGAGGCGCTCGTCACGGGGCTCGGGAAGGTGCAGCGGCTGCTCCGGGGCGGCGGTGAGCTCATCGATGATGACCCGCCGCAGCCGGTCCCGACTGCTCGCGGTTCGCGGAGCGTCGCTGGTCAGGGCGAGGGTGGCCTCGCGCGCGAGCGCCGTCACCGCGAGCACGGAGGGGTGTGCGGGCAGGAGTTCGGCGACGGCATCCGCCATGAACACGATGCGCATGTCCGTCGCGCCGTGCGCACGATGCTGGTGGACCGAACCTGCCGGGATCCAGGCGGCGCGATTCGGCGGCGCGATCCAGGAGCCGTCCTCGGTGACCAGCGAGAGCACCCCGCTGGCGGGATAGACGAGATGACCCTGGTCGTGGACGTGCGACGGCGTGCGTTCGTCGTGCCCGAGCACGTGGATCTGCTCGGGAACCAGGGAGTGAAGGCGGGATTCGAGCATCATGGGTCAGCGTACCGGTTGTGCGCCCCGTGTTCGGAGTGTCCAATGGAGGGGCCGCCGTGGTCGTCGTGTGAGCCCCAGTGGGCCCGGGCATCGCCGCTGGCAGCATTCCGTGGCCTTCATGACTGACAAGGAGCACAGCCCGTGCCCGCTGACGACCCCTCCCCGCTGGACGACTACCCGATCCCGGGCGGGCAACCGCCGGAGCCTGTCGAGATCGGGGCCCCACCCGAGGCCGTGCGCGGCCGCTGGGGACTGCTGCTGCTCGGCGCCGGCTTGATCCTCATCGGGCTGAACCTGCGCATCAGCGTCGGCTCCATCGGGCCCGTCCTCGGGGACATCCGTGCCTCCCTGGGCTTGTCGGCGACGATGGCCAGCCTGCTGACCACGATCCCGGTCTTCGCGTTCGGGGCCTTCGCCTTCTTCACGCCCGCGCTGACGCGCCGCATAGGGATGCATCGGTTGCTGGGAGCGACGATGATCGCCCTGGCCGTGGGGATCACTCTGAGACTTCACCCCAGCCTCATCGCCCTGTTGCTCGGCACAGTGATCGTGGGCGCCGCAATCGCGATCGGCAACGTCGTCATGCCGCCAGCCATCAAGCAGGACTTCTCGCACCGGGCAGGACTGATGATGGGGCTGTACTCGACGGCGCTGTTCGTCGGAGCGGCCGCGGCATCCGGCCTGACGGTGCCGATGCTCCCGCTCACGGGCGGTGGCTGGCGTGCTGCGCTGGCGCTCTGGGCGGTGCCGGCCGTGCTGGCCGCCGTGGTCTGGATCCCGCAGATCCGGCGTGCCCCCGGTCGTATGAGGGCCGGCAGCGACGTCGCGGACGCCCCTTCCGAGCGTGGTGAGCCGCCGCTGCGCTCGATCTTCACCCACCCGACCGCTCTCGCCGTGACGGCGCTCATGGGCCTGCAGAGCACCAGCTACTACGCGGCGCTGACCTGGGTTCCCACGATCCTCCAGGATGCCGGGATGGCGCGCGGGACGGCCGGATGGATGCTGTCCTACTCCGCCTTCCCTGGCATCCTCGCCGCGCTGGTGACGCCCACGATCGCCAGGCGACTGCGGCCTCTGTGGCTCCCTGTCCTGATCGCCGTGCTGCTCACCGCTGCCGCGTACCTCGGCCTCGCCGTCGTCCCGACCAGCGCCACCTGGGCGTGGATGACCATGATGGGCCTGGGGCAGGGCGCCTCGATCAGCCTGTCGCTGACATACATCGTGTGGCGCTCACCGGACACGCACCACACCGGCCAGCTCTCCACCATGGCGCAGGGGTTCGGGTACCTCCTGGCGGGCCTCGGCCCCATCGGCCTCGGGGCCGTGCACGCCCTCGCGGGCGGCTGGGACGTCCCCCTCATCGCGCTCGGCGTCCTGCTGATCGCCCAGCTCACAGCCGGTGTCGTCGCGAGTCGGCCCGTCCATATCCGCGCCAGCATCCCCGCTCAGCAGCGGTCTCTCGAACGCACGGCGGCCTGAGACGTGACGGGCGTGACGGGCGTGACGATCGCCACGACCGGGCCATCCGCTGAGGTCATGCGCTCAACGTTGGTCCGGATCTGTGAACCGCGCGTCGGTTTCCTGGGATACGGGCGTCTGCTCGTTCAGAAGTCCCAGTCCTCGTCGCTGGTGTTCTCTGCCGTGCCGATGACGTAGGACGAGCCGGATCCGCTGAAGAAGTCATGGTTCTCGTCGGCGCCAGGGGACAGGGCGGCGATGATCTCGGGGTTCACCTGGGTCTCCTCGGCGGGGAAGCGCGCTGGATAGCCGAGGTTCATGAGCGCCTTGTTCGCGTTGTAGCGGACGAAGGCGGCGACGTCGTCCATCAGGCCGAGCGGTTCGTACAGCTCGCCGGAGTACTGCAGCTCGAGCTCGTAGAGCTCCTCGAGCAGGGAGTAGGTGAACTCCCGCATGTGCTCGCGCGTCGCGTCGTCGTGGTGTTCGAGGCCCCGCTGGTACTTGTAGCCGGAGTAGTAGCCGTGCACGGCCTTGTCCCGCAGGATCAACCGGATCATGTCGGCGGTGTTCGTCAGGGTGGCACGGACGGAGAAGTGCAATGGCAGGTAGAAGCCGGCGTAGAGCAGCAGCGAGGACAGCAGTGTCGAGGACACCTTGCGCTTGAGCGGATCGTCCCCGTAGTAGTGCTTCAGCACCTTCTTGCACCGTTCCTGCAGCAGGTCGTTGTCGACAGCCCACCGGTAGGCGCTGTCGATCTCCGGAGTGCTGGTCAGCGTGGAGAACACGGACGAGTACGAACGGGCGTGCACGGACTGCATGAAGGCGATGTTCGTGTAGACGGCCTCTTCGTGCTCGGTGCGGGCGTCCTGGATCTGGCAGACCTCTCCGACGGTCGCCTGGACCGTATCGAGCATCGTGAGCCCGGTGAAGACGCGCATCGTCAAGGTGCGCTCCTCCTCTCCCAGCCTCCTCCACGCCTGGAGATCGTTGGACAGCGGCACCTTCTCGGGGAGCCAGAAGTTCGCGGTCAGCCGGTTCCACACCTCGAGATCCTTCTCGTCGGTCACGCGATTCCAGTTGATCGGACGCAGTCGGACGGAGGGGTCGTGGCGGTAGGTGGGCGGAGTGACGGAGCGCTCGGTGAGAGCGACGGCAGCTGTCGGAGTGGTCATCGGTGTCCTTCGTCGGTGAGGGTGGAGGGGATTGAGTGGTCGGCGGCGCGGTTCACGCAGGGACGTCGGTCGCTGCGGATCGTTCCCAGAACTGGTCCAGGCCATCGTCTACGCGCGCCACGTCCTGGGGCGTGCCGAGCAGCTCGAAGCGGTACAGCACCGGCACCTGGCATTTCGCGGAGATCACCGGGCCGGCCAAGCAGTAGTCGGCGCCGAAGTTCGTGTTGCCGGCGGCGATCACCCCGCGCAGCAGACCGCGATTGGTGGGGTCGTTGAGGAAGCGGATGACCTGCTTGGGGACGGCTCCCGACAGGGTGCCGCCGCCGTAGGTCGGGACGACCAGGACATAGGGGCGGGTCACGTGCAGCGAACCTTCGATCCGGGGCCGCAGGGGGATCCGCACCGACGGGCGTCGGAGCCGTTCGACGAACCGGTGCGTGTTCTCCGAAACGCTCGAGAAGTGCACGAGGTCGGGCGTCTCGGGAACGACGGACTCCGTCGCAGCGCTCGCGCCGCTGTCGTGGCGCCATGGAAGTGACATCTTCGGAGATCCTCTCGATCGCCGGGCGGCACTAGATGTAGTGATGTGGACGGGCTGGGGCCCTAGATCTAGTTGTAGCACGCAGAACTACGGTGAAGCAAAGTCGCAAGTACGACGCGACGAACTCTGCTCGCCATGGCGGACCGAGGACCATGGGGCTGATGCGTGTGCTGTGCGGAGAGCGGTCGGCCGCTCAGCGCGGAGACACTCCAGTGATGAGTGCTCCGTGGGCGACCGGGCACACTGGATCGATGGACGATCCACCAGGAGGGGCCGGCACCCCGCACGACCGGGCCGGGCAGCTCGCCTCCAGGCGCCGCGAGATGCAGACGCAGCTGCAGGACATCGAACGCGAACTCGCTGCCTTGAGGCGCTCGCGTGAGGGTGCGGCGGACGATGACGAGCACGACCCCGACGGGGTGCCGCTGTCGGAGCAGTGGTCCCGCCTGGAGGGCCTGCGGCTCGCACGCCTCGAAGCGCTCGCCGGGATCGACGACGCGACGGAGCGCCTGGCACGTGGGGAGGACGGTGTGTGCCGATCCTGCGGGAACCTGATCGCTCCGGCCCGGCTGGCCGTTCGCCCCGAGGTCACCACCTGCATCGACTGCGCTCCCTGAGTGCACAGGTGTCTGGGAGCGCACGCTTCCCGGCGCCGAGCATCATGCGGAACAGGAGGGCGTCGTATCGGTCGATGGGGTCCGCTTCTCTGGGTCTGCGGGCGAGTTCGGCACTCCCGTGGATGAAGATCGCACTGCCGTCCTCTCACTTGACCTCGGCGATGTCTTCGACGCTGCGGAGGAGCCGGGTCTCGCCCCATACGCTGAAGAGGTCCGCCTCGTCGAGCGGCTCGGACACGACGAGCTCGAGCTTCGCGAGGCCCTGGTGCGCGGCATGGTCGTCGGATCCCGACCACACGGGCGCGAAAGTGCTCGTAGCTGCGCCGCCCGAACAAGAGTGCCGAGGCCTCGGCGATCTCCTCGCCGTTCAGGAGAAGGACTCCGGGTTGAACAGGGTGGTGAGCGCCCAGCCTTCCAGAGGGTGTCCCTCAACAACCCCCTCAGTAGTACCCATGAACAGTCAGGCAACGCGGATCCCGTAGAGCAGTGCACGGACCGCCGTGACGATGAGGGCAACCATCCGGGTCTATCGCTGTGCCGTCGTCATGGCCTACTTCGCTTCGAGGGCTCAATCGTCGCTGAATCAGGTGGGCTCGCTTCCGAAGGTCTGCGGTGGGACGCGGACGAGGCTTCGAAGAGGATCTCAGCGCGCTCACGCGGGGTGTGGTGCCGATCGAAGTCACGCTCGTTTGGGATCCAGACGTCGTGCCACAACGCTTCGTGATCCCGACCGAGCGCTCGATCCCGTGCGATGCCACGTCGTGCGGCGACGTCGAGCTCGACGTCGCACCAGATCCGGATGTCGAGATGGGGAAGTGCGTCCGGATGGAAAAGTCCGATGAGGTCGACGATGAGGAGATCGGTGCGAGGGAGAGGCTCGGGATCGGCCAGGGACCGTGTGGACCAGTCGAAGCGACGGAAGGTGCCAGGCCGCTCTTGGCGTAGCGGGTCCAGGACCTCCGTGACAAGGCGTGTGCGGTCGACGCCGTCCCAGTCCGAGGACCTCTGGTGCGATCGACACGGGTCCAGGAAGTCATCCCCGCGAAGTCGCACCGCGCCGGGGAGCGATTCCGCCAAAAAACGGGCCAGGGTCGACTTTCCCGATCCGGCGTATCCGGAGATCCCGACGATGAGGGGCTGCCGCGTCGTGCGACGGAGAGAGGAGATGTGCTCGAAGATGCCGTCACGGTCCATCGGGCGAGTGTAGGCGCCGCACCGGATCCGCCTCTTCTGCGTCAGTCCGCCGTGCCGGCCGGACGCTCGAAGATGACGCGCGATTCCAGGAACCCCTGAGCCTGGAAGAAGCGGTGAGCCTGCTTGTTGAAGGACCATGAGTCCAGGCGCACGGTGTCGGCGGATGCCTGCCGCGCCCTCTGGGCGATCTCCTCCATGAGGAGTGCGCCGACGTGCTGACGGCGAGCGTCCTCATCGACCGCGATGTGATGCACGTACACAGACCTGTGGGCGAGGAGGAAGGGCGAATCGGGCCGCGAGACCACCTCCGCCAGCAGGTATCCGAGGGCCTTCCCGTCATGATCGCCCGCAATGAGGAGGATCGCGCCGTCCGCGAGGCGGGCGACCAGGAAGTCGCGCAGCGCACTCTCGTCGGCCGGGCGGAAGAGATCCGGGCGCCCCTCGGCGTGGAGCGTCTGCACCTGAACCGCGAGGCAGGTCAGTGCTTCGACATCATCGCTCGTCGCATCACGGACGCGGATCGGTGGGGTCTGCATGGGCAGAGCGTAGCCGCGTGCCGAGCCCGGCGAGCGGTGCTCACCGGGCTCGTTCCACGTGTGGGTCAGGCGGCCGACGGGCGCGCCGGATTCACGCGCTACAGCGCGTACGCGTACTGCTCGAGGAATCGGGGAGCCTCCCCGAGCAAGCGGGACGCGTGATTGGCCCAGGACGGGTCGCGAAGCATCTCGCGGCCGACGAATACCGCGTCGGCCTCACCGTTGCTGAGCAGTTCGGCGGCGCGGCGGGCGTCCTTCACCCGGCCGACCGCGGCGACGGGGACCGTCGTGTCCGTGCGCAGGCGTGCCGCGTAGCGCGTCTGATAGTCCTCCTCATGTGGGATCGGCACGATGTCGGTCCCTCCGGAGGAGGCGTCGACCAGGTCCACGCCGTGCTCGCCGGCCCAGGCGGTCAGCTGGGCGGACTGCTCGTAGGTCCAGCTCTCCCGGGAGTCCTCGGGGTTCTCCTCGATCCAGTCGGTCGTGGAGATGCGCAGGAAGACGGGCGCGTCCTGCGGCCAGACCGCGCGGACGGCGTCGATCACCTCGAGCGCGAGCCGGGCGCGGCCGGCGAGATCGCCGCCGTACTCGTCGGTGCGCTGGTTGGCGATGGGGGAGAGGAAGGAGTGCAGCAGGTAGCCGTGCGCGGCGTGCACCTCGGCCACCTGGAAGCCGGCCTCGAGGGCGCGGCGGGCCGCCTCGGCGAACGAGGTCACGACGGCCGCGATGTCCTCACGGCTCATCTCATGCGGGACCGGGCCGCCGGGGAAGGCGACCGGGCTGGCGCCGTACGGCATCCATCCGTACTCCTCGGTGCTCAGCCAGTCGCCGCCCTCCCACGGGCGGCCCGTGGATGCCTTGCGGCCGGCGTGCGCGAGCTGGATGCCCGCCACCGCTCCCTGTGCGCGGATCGCCGAGGCGATGCGCGCGAAGTCGGGGGTCTGTGCGTCGTCCCAGATCCCCAGGTCGAAGGGCGAGATGCGGCCTTCGGGGGCCACGCCCGTCGCCTCGACCATGACCAGTCCGGCGCCACCGGCGGCTCGGGCCGAGTAGTGGGCAAGGTGGAAGTCGGTGGGGCGCCCGGCCGCCGACGGCGAGGGATCCGCGCTGTAGGTGCACATGGGAGACATCCAAGCCCGGTTGGGGATCTCGAGGTCGCGGAGCCGGATGGGGCTGAACAGGGTCGTCACAGGAGGGGTCTCCAGAGGTCGTCGGATAGTACGAGGGTCACCGTACTACGAGAAGAATAGTACTATGGAGGTTGTTCCGAGAGACCAGGAGGCGACGGTGCGCTCACTCCCTCACCCCGACGTCCAGGAGATCGCCCTCGATCAGGTGCTCTCCGCACTGGCGGACCCGATCCGCCGGGTGATCGTCAGTCAGCTCGCGGGCGGGCATGACGATCAGGCCTGCATAGCCTTCGACCTGCCGGTCACGAAGTCGACGTCGACCCATCATTTTCGGGTGCTCCGGGAGGCCGGCATCATCTCGCAGCGCTACCGCGGCACCGCCATCCTCAACTGCCTGCGCGATGAGGAGCTGGCGGAACGCTTCCCGGGCCTGCTCGACGCCGTCCTCGCGGCAGAGGGTTCCGAAGTGCAGGGCACGACGGCGACAGCTGCCGCCGCTCGCTGACTCTGACTGCCATCGTCGAGCCTCGGCCGACCGAGGGGTCTGAATGAGCTCTCTGCTCAGGGCCGACGGGCGATCACGCGAAAGGTGTGCCAGTGCTTGGGGCCGCTGAAGGAGCGGCCGTCGCGTTCGTCCTCGGTGAGCTCGAGGATCTCGAGTTCGTACGGGAGCAGATCCGCCGGAGGCAGCTCTCGCAGCTGAGCGAGGTCGACGCTCGTGTGATGGATCGGCAGCTGCGCAGAGAGCGCCGCCATGGGGCGCTCGACGCTCGCGTCCCCGTCGACGGTGTGCACGGTGAAGCCGCTCTCGGCCAGGAAGCGTGCCTCGACACCGATACCGCATCCGAGCTCCACCGCTGTCGCCGGTCCGTCGGTCCGCGAGCACTCCGCCACCATCGTCGGCTCGCCGCGCCGGATGAGCGCGAACCCAGCGGGATGCGACCCAACGCGGAAGAGGTGCGCGTGGCGATCCGCCTCGTTGCGATAGGCGTCCAACCAGGCACAGTGATACTCGCCGCGCTCGTCGATGTCGTTTCCCGCGTGTTCGGAAGGCCTGATCGCGCAGTACCAGCCCGATCTGAACGAGCTGTGCGAAGACTGCCGATGAAGTCGAGATCCCGTATCGGTCAGGGCGCGACTGGCGGCGTGTGCTGACGCGCTCCTGCCCAGGGTCGGAGAGCGTTTACGGCGCCCGCCAGTCGATCACTTCGGCGGAGTGGAGCGGAACGGGACCCTTCGCGAGGATGTGCGGTGTCCCGTTGAACCAGGCCCCGCGCTTGCCCGCTCTCGCGAGCTGGTCGATCCACCGAGCATTTCGCGGCGTAGTCTCGTCCCGGGAGCGGTAGGCGGCGACGTCGAGGACCTCGATCTCCTGCGGATCGATCGGATCGCCCGTGCTGCTCAGATGCCGGTCGAAGACAACCGCGGGGCCGAGGTCGTCGACAGGGATCGCCCAGAACTCCTGCGCGGGCAGCTCCACCCCTGCGATGGCGCGCCACGCTTCCCGGATCGCGTGCGGCTGGATCGGGGACAGGAAGACCACCCCGGTCCACGTCGCCTCGAGAACCGGGATCCACGTCTCCCGGAGCCGTCGGCGTTCTGGCGTGTCGTCGTACTTGGCGATCGCGGCGGCGAAGGCACGAGGGTCCGTCCGCTCGAGCGCACTGAGAGGGTGCAGCTCGTCTGCGTCGGCGTTGTGCGTGGTGCGGGAATGGAACACGCAGCGCTCTGGGGTCATCACTCGATTCTGCCTCTTGAGGTGTCGCGTCTGCACCGTGCCGGAAAAGGTCTGACCCGTAGGAGATGAGCGCATACCCTCGTCGCATGCTCTTCGCGTGAGGTTCCGAGTCCATGACCCCGATCCGCAGGAGATCTATGTCCTTCACGATCCGCAGCTACGAGCCGACTGACGAAACCAGCTGGCTGCGATGTCGAGCCCTGTCCTTCCTGAGCACCTGCTACTACGACGATGTGTGGACGCAGCGCCCGGCGAGCCCCGCCGTGCAGCTCGTGGCGAGGTGCGGTGACACCGTCGTCGGCATCCTGGACGTCGAGATCGAGGATGATCTGGCAACGATCGACACCGTGGCAGTGCACCCGGACAACCAGGGCGAAGGAATCGCCGCAGCACTGCTCACGCACGCGCGGCGCGAGCTGCCCAGCACCGTGACCACCGTGGACGCGTGGACCCGCGAGGACGAGCCCGCACTGGGTTCGTACCACGCCCAGGGCTTCGTGGAATCGGAGCACTACCTCCACGTCTACAAGACCTGCGAGGACTCGGACGATGGCTGGACCAGCCCGGACCGGCTCTCTGCCCCGCTGGCGGCCTTCTGCCATGCGAGGCTTGAGGACGAGTCTGACCTCCGCGCTCGGTTCTCGCGGGTCTACGTGTGCAGGCGCTTCAGTCGGTCCGTCCCCTCGGAGTGACAGGGCGAGCCTGAGTGTCCGAGGTCGTCGGCCACGGCCTTTGTTCGTCGGACGCCGGTGCCCCCTCCCGTGCACAAAAATCGCTGGGCGCCTCCGTGCGCAGGGCCTAGGGTCTTTCCGTGACGCACTGTGAGCCCTACCGGCCCCTTCCTGATCCGGACGACGGTGTCCGCTACGAGTACGGCCCGTTCTCCGTGCCGCGGACCCGAGCACCAGGGGAGACCCGGTCCTTCGAGATCGTCGACCCCCGGGCCTACCCAGGAACGACCCGCCGTGTCTGGGTGCATACGCCCGGGGGCCACGACTCCACTGTTCCGGCGGCGGTGATGGTCTTCAACGACGGTTGGTGGTATCTCGATCCGGACGGGGACGTACGCGGCGGGACCGTGCTCGACAACCTGGCCGACAGCGGGGACGTGCCGCCTCTGGTGGGCGTCTTCGTCGACCCGGGTGTCTTCCCCGACGCGGAGAATCCGAAGAACCGCAACGTCGAGTACGACGCGGACGACGGCCGCTATGGCGATTTCCTCGCCACCGAGGTGCTCCCGCGGGTCGCGGAGATGCACTCACTGGCGGATGACCCGTCCGGGCGGGGCATCTGCGGAGGCAGCTCCGGCGGTGACGCCGCCTTCACCGCCGCTTGGCAGAGGCCGGACGTCTTCCGTAAGGTCATCACGTTCAATGCGAGCTTCGCCCAGATGCCCGACGGCAATCCCTACCCGCGGCAGCTCGCCCAGGGGGTCGATCGGCCGATTCGCGTCTTCCTCCACGCAGCACAGCGGGACCTCGGTTGGGGCCGGCGCGAGATGAACTGGTTCGCGGAGAACCTGGAGACGGCGGCGGCCTTGTCTCGTGCGGGGTACGACTCGCGCGTGGTGGTCGGCGACGGGGGGCATAGTCCCAACCACGGCGGTGTTCTCCTTCCCGACGCACTCCGCTGGCTCTGGCACTAGCAGCCCGAGCCGACCGGGTCGCCCAGGGCAACGTCCGTACTGTCGGGGCGGCATGGTGGCGAGCAGGTCGATCGTGGCGGCCGCGATGATGTCGCCCCGGAAGTTCTCGCCTCACCGGCCGAACGGCATGTGTGACGTGACCTGGTCGTAGCCGACGAGGTCCGGAGTCGGCACCCCAGCAGCCTGGACCAGCGGGATGACCTGTGACTCCTCTCAGCCACCGCAAGCACATCATCGTGGACGGCTTGGGGCAGGGGAGCGGGCATGGGCCCATCCTTGCGTGCGACAGCGCGGATGGCGAGCCGTGGCCAGGGCGCCCCCGCGCGCAGTTCATCGGATCGTCGCAGTCTGAGGGTCCGCCTGGACGGACAGGATTCGTGAACCCAGCGACTCCAGGTCGTTGCTGTACTCCAGGAGCGGCTCGTCGTCCTGCGGAGGTTCGAATCGGTCGATGAAGTCATCGAGTGCGCTCTCGGTCACCGTGAGGGAATTGGCGTCAGAGCGGTGATTGCGGAGCGTGAGCCGTGCCAAGAGCTCATCGCGTTCCACGGGCAGGTAGATCAGGACTGGTATTCCTCCGGAGCCGCGCGCGATGTCGCGCCATCGAGTCCGCTCGGCCCGCGTCCAGAGGCCGTAATCCAGCACGATGCTCATGCCGTCGTGCAGGAGAGTCGTGAATTCCCTGCGGACGGCGTCGACGACAGGTTGCTCTCGCTCGAAGTACGTGTCCTCCGGGTAGTCGATTCCGTAGCGTCCATGGAGACGGAACACTTCTTCGTCGACGGAAAGCCGCTGGAAACCCAGTTCGGTGAGAGCGGTGGCGACGGTTGTCTTCCCGGAGCCCGTGAGGCCGGCCAGGAGAACGGCGAGGGGTTGTGGAGCGCGTCGAATCGGATCGGCAGGGACCATCCTTGCAGTATTCAGCCCGGACCAGTCGTTGGCCAGCGCTATTGCCGACGCGGAGCCTCGCCGGGTCCCGATCCCGAGGTGACGTAGTGCGTACACAGTTTGATCTGCACCGACCGGGAGGCGCTGCAGCTGCGCTCAACCTCGCAGATCTGGGCCGGGGTGGGACACCTGCTTGTGCGGGCAGCATCGGCTGGCCAGCTGCCTGGTCTCGCCTTCAGGCGCGCTATCAGAGGTCACCCAGGCCTTCGGCGTGAGCCTCCGTCCGGGGAGATCTGGCAGTGCAGCCCGCTGCAGGATGACGGTCTGCCCGAGACCGCCGCTCTGAGCCGCCGTCCGATCTTCGATGACGACCAGTCGGAGCGGGTCCTTCCCTGGTGTGCCGCACAGTTCGCTGTCACCCGGCGGACTTCCTGGCGCGCCGCCCGGACGGTGCGGCGCAGGCGGACGATTCAGACGGTGCTGTCGAGGCCGTGCCGCCTGCTCCCGAGCACCCGTTCGCAGTTCGCCGCCTCCGCAGCGGGGGAGAACGGATCGTCAGCCTCGTCGGCGTCCGGTGTGTCAGGTCTGCGAGCGGCCCAGACGAGTCGCGTGGTGCGCAGGGTGAGGTCGGATCGGGACAGGATGCTGTGCGGGCTCGTGGTGTCCAGGAGCTCATCGAGAGCAGCGAGGTCCTCGGCGGGCAGGAGCTCCGCGCCCGCTCGGCGGAGTCCTGTGAGCGCGGCGAGGGCGTAGGGCCCGATCGCCTCGTTCTCGGTGCTGTCGATGGCGACGTCCAAAGCCAGGTGGGCAGCGACCTCCAAGCCGGCGGCAGTGAGCTTCGGCGCCCAGTCCGAGCCCCGATGAGGCATGCGGGCGGAGGTCGACGGCTCGAGGGCGGCGTGGCAGCGTTCCTCCAGGCCGGGACGGCCCTCAGGCGTGTCCGGCGAGAGGAATCTGGGGAGTCCGGAGAGTTCGAGGACGACGAACAGACCCTTGTCGCCGAGAGCGTCTCGGACGGTGCGAAGGGCGCGGTCCGGGTCGGCGAGGTGATGCATCGACGCCGAAGCCCAGACGAGATCGGGCCTGCCCAGATCGGGCCAGTCGGCCGCGTCGAGATCGACCTGCAGGGTCCGGATGCGGTCGTCGAGCCCGTCACGGCGTGCACGGTAGCGGAGGAACTCGAGGTGCTCCGCGGAGGAGTCGACGGCAGTCACGACGGCGTCGGGGAACGCGTGCAGCAGCGCGAAGGTGCCGGCACCGGTCCCGGCGCCGAGGTCGACGATCCGTGTCGGAGCGCTGTGCACAGGCATCCATTCGATCACCGCATCGACATGGTCGGCCATGACCTTCGCGTCCAGATCGAGCACCTGCGCCTGGATCGCATCGGCATGAGGGTGGGCCGTCGGGCCGTGCGCATGAGGTGAGTGCTGGTGGGGCGTGGTCGTCCTCATTGGGCGCTCGCCCCCGCGAGCACGAACTCGCCGACCATCGCGGAGGCCGCGGCAAGGCCGCTGGCTGCAGCGTTGACCACTTGGCCCATGGGCTCGCTGGCGTTTCCGGCGATCCGCACGCCCGGCACGTCAGTGGATCCGCTCGGCCCGGTCTCGATCTGCGTCGCCATGGTGTGGCCGTCCACGGCGAACTCCGTGGGCTGCAGTCCCAGGGGCGCGAGGAAGTCAGCGCGAGCATGCACGACGGGCGCCACGACCAGAGCGTCCAGCTCGATGCGCGTTCCGTCCTCGAGCACGACACCGCTGAGGTGATCGCTCTCGCTCAGCACCTCCGTGACGGTCCCTGAGGCGACGGCGATTCCCCGACGAGCGAGATCCTCGTGCTGTTCAGCGCTCGGCGCGGCGGTGTGCGCCAGCAGGGTCACGTGCGGGCTGAGCAGGCGGAACATCATGGCCTGGTGGGCTGCCATGGGGCTGGTGGCGAGCACGCCCACCCGCTGGTCCCGCACTTCGTAGCCGTGGCAGAAGCCGCAGTGGATCACGTCCTTGCCCCACCTCTCCGCCAGGCCCGGCAGCTGCGGAAGCTCATCCCAGCCACCGGTCGCCACGATCACGCGACCGGCAGTGAGCCGTTCGTCGGCCACGTCCAGGGTGAATGCGCCCAGCTCGCCGCGGACCGCGTCGACCGTCCCCCTCACGAACTCGCCTCCGAAGTCGTCCACCTCGTCCCGGCCGAGACGGTAGAGCTCCTCGGGTGAGACGCCATCGCGGCTCAGCAGGTTGTGGATGTGGCCGGCAGGTGCATTGCGCGGCGTGCCGTCGTCGATCACGACGACGGAGCGTCGGAAGCGCGAGAGGGCCACCGCGGCGCTCAGGCCCGCGGTGCCACCGCCGATCACTGCCACGTCATAGGTCGGGCCGTCGTCTGGTCGGACGGTTTCGGCGGGAGGGAGGGACGCGGTGGGGTCGCCGTGGCCCTCGGAGGCTGTCTGGTGGAGGTCAAAAGGTTCTGGGTGCATGCACCCAGAATGTCGAGACATCCCATAGCTCGCAACGACTCTTGCGGTAACCGCAAAAACTGGTGGACGGGGCGGATCTATGCCTCGGAGCGGGTAGACCGCCGGTGGGCCTGCTCGCCGTCCGCATCGAACATGGTCAGGATCTCGACCGTCCCCTCGAGGGTGCCGATGGAGTGCGGGGTCATCGTGCTGAACTCGGCGGCCTGGCCGGCTTCCACGGTGATCCGCCGCTCTCCCAGATGCAGCAGCGCGACGCCGGAGAGGACCATGAACCATTCCCGGCCAGGATGGACGGCCAGGCTGCCGGGCCCGTGCCGCCGCTGGCTGGTGATCCGCATCTTGGCGACCAGGGACCCGCCGTGCTGCGGGGAGTCCCGCGAGAGAGCCCACATGGTCAGGCCCGGTTCTTCGTGGGGAATCGGGCGGATGACCACGTCGTCGTCCTGATCCGAGGCGACCAGCTGATCGATCGTCGTCTCCAGCGCCCGGGCCAAGGGCGCCAGCTGCTCCAGACCGATGCTGCGATGGCCGGTCTCGATGCGGCTCAAGGTCGACGCGCTCAGCTGGCAGCGACCCGCGAGAGCCTCCAGGCTCCACCCGCGCGCCTGCCTCAGCCCCCGGATGCGCTGGCGCACCACCGTGGAGACCTCGGATCCGGAATCGGCTTCGTCACTCATGCCCGCACGACCTCTCCTCGAAGTGCTCCGAGTATCGCCCATCTCGTGAAGGCCCACGTCGCGACGCAGTCATTCAGGTGAGGTCGAGGAAGGCCTGCAGCTCGGCGAAGGCGGCGGGGATCACCGAGTAGTAGGCCCAGCGTCCACGTTGTTCTCGAGTCAGCAGTCCGGCGTCGACGAGCTTCTTCGTGTGGTGGCTGACGGTGGGCTGGCTGATGCCGAGCTCCTTCGTGAGATCGCAGGCGCAGACCGTCTCGCAGCCTTGGCTGGCGATGTGGGAGAGCAGCCGCAGGCGCGTGGGATCGGACAGGGCTTTGAGGAGTGCGGCGAGGCGCTCGGCGCTTGCGATCTCGAGGGGGCCGGTCGAGAGTGAGCAGCACCCCTGGCCGCCGGCTGCCGACGGGGCGTGGTTCGTTGCTGAACTCGCAGTCATGCCCTCACCTTACATTGACGAACATCAATGTGTCTGCGTACCGTTCGCATCGACAACCATCGATGCAAGGGAGTTCTGGACCTCGTGAGTACCAAGGCGGCTGCGGTGGAGCCTTCCGCTCCGGTGATGAGGGAGATGTCCTTCACGGACCGGTGGTTGGCGCTGTGGATCCTGCTCGCCATGGCCGTCGGACTGCTGCTGGGGCGGTTCGTTCCTGGCCTGAACGCTGCGCTGGAGTCGGTGAAGATCGGCGGGATCTCGGTGCCGATCGCGATCGGGCTGCTGGTGATGATGTATCCGGTGCTGGCGAAGGTCCGTTACGACGAGACCCGTCGGATCGGCGCGGACCGGCGTCTGCTGGTCACGTCGCTGGCGCTGAACTGGATCGTCGGCCCAGCACTGATGTTCTCCCTTGCCTGGCTCTTCCTGGCGGACCTGCCGGAATACCGCACGGGCTTGATCATCGTCGGGCTCGCGCGGTGCATCGCGATGGTGTTCGTCTGGAACGACCTGGCCTGTGGCGACCGTGAGGCGGCCGCTGTGCTCGTGGCGCTCAACTCCGTGTTCCAGGTCCTCGCATTCGGGGCGCTGGGCTGGTTCTACCTGCAAGTCCTGCCGTCCTGGCTGGGACTGCCGACCGCCTCAGCGGAGTTCTCGATCGGCACCATCGTGATCAGCGTGCTGGTGTTCCTGGGCATACCGCTCGTAGCCGGGTTCCTCACCCGCCTGATCGGTGAAAGGGTCAAGGGCCGCACCTGGTACGAGGGACGGTTCTTGCCCGAGGTCGGTCCGTGGGCCCTGTACGGGCTGCTGTTCACCATCGTGCTGCTGTTCGCGCTCCAGGGCGAAGCGATCACCACCAGCCCCCTGGACGTCGCGCGCATCGCACTGCCACTGCTGCTGTATTTCACTCTCATGTTCCTGGGCTCACTGTTCCTCGCGCGCGGGGTCGGGCTGAACTACGCGAAGTCGACCACCGTGGCCTTCACCGCCGCGGGCAACAACTTCGAGCTCGCCATCGCCGTCGCCATCGGCACGTTCGGCGTCACGTCCGGGCAGGCGCTGGCAGGAGTCGTCGGCCCCCTGATCGAAGTCCCGGTGCTCGTCGCTCTGGTCTATGTCTCTCTGTGGCTGGGGAAGCGGCTCTTCCCGAACGATGCCACCGTCCCGGCCCGCTGACCGCCTCACACAGGAGCTCCTGATGACCACCGACCCTCCGACAGTTCTGTTCATCTGCGTGAAGAACGGCGGAAAGTCGCAGATGGCGGCGGCCCTCATGCGCCATCACGCCGGCGAGGCCGTCGAGGTGCACTCGGCGGGAACTCTGCCCGGCACGAAGCTCAACGCGCAGTCGGCCGACGCCATCGCCGAAGCCGGTGCCGACATGTCCGGCGCGACCCCGAAGCCGGTCACCGCAGAACTGCTGCGCAGCGCTGATCGGGTGGTCGTCGTCGGCAGTGAAGCCGTCGTCGAACCTGTCGACGGGATGACGGCACCGATCCTCACCTGGCAGACCGACGAGCCTTCCGAACGCGGCATCGAAGGCATGGAGCGGATGCGTCTCGTGCGCGACGACATCGATGCCCGCGTCCGCGCACTGCTGTCCGAGCTCGCCTAGACCGCAGGCAGGGCGACCGTCGAGGAGTCCGCGCATGCTCGCCGGCCCGGTGGGAGTGCGACGCGGCACGCAGCGGCCGGAGGGTCTGCGATGACGGGGGCAGGCCCGGGACACCGCCCCGGTGGCAACAGCCAGCCCATCCTTGGCGTTCCCTGCTCAGGCGTCGCATCATGGAGCGATGAGCGAGCAGACTGCAACGGTGCCGACCATCCAGCCGATCCCCGAGGGTCTCGCGGAACGCGCCGCCCTGCTCGGAGGCCCGGAGGGCACGCTGACCGACGAACAGATCCGGGACTTCGTCGCCGAGCAGCTCGCGGGCACCGACTACGACGGCAAGAGCGTCTGCCTGATCATCCCCGACGGCACCCGCTCCGTGCCGCTGCCCAAGGTGCTGCCCGCCATCCATGACGCGCTCGCCGGCCGCGCCTCCTCGGTGACCGTGCTGATCGCGCTGGGCACCCATGCCGCGATGAGCGAGGAAGCGATCGACAAGCTCCTGGGCTCCACCGAGCGCGGAGCGAAGGCCGCCTATCCCGAATGGACCGTCGTCAACCACGCCTGGGACGACCCGGAGCAGATCGCCGACCTCGGCGAGATCTCCGCCGAGCGCATCGGCGAGCTCACTGGTGGCCTCCTCACCGACGTCCCCATGCGCGTGCAGATCAACAGACTGTGCGTCGAGAGCGACGTGAACCTCATCGTCGGCCCCGTGTTCCCGCACGAGGTCGTGGGCTTCTCCGGTGGCAACAAGTACTTCTTCCCCGGCTGCTCGGTGCACGACGTCATCGACATCTCCCACTGGGTGGGTGCGCTCATCACCGCCAGCCGCATCATCGGCGCTCTCGGCATCACCCCGGTGCGCCAGCTCGTCGACGCCGCGAGCGACCTCATCGATGCCGAGAAATACTGCCTCACCATGGACGTCAAGGAGGGCGGAGCGGACCTCGGCGCGATCGCCTACGGCGATCCCCAGGCCGCCTGGGCCGCCTGCGCGAAGATCTCCGCGCTCACGCACATCACGTACGTCGACAAGCCCTACCAGCGGATCGTCGCGCTGGTCCCGGAGATGTACGAGGACATCTGGACCGGCGCCAAGGGCTTCTACAAATCCGAGCCCGTGTGCGCAGACGGCGGCGAGGTCATCCTCTACGCCCCGCACATCACCGAGGTCGCCGCCATGCACCCGGGCCTGCGCGACATCGGCTATCACAACATCGAGTACTTCACGAAGCAGTGGGACCGGTTCAAGGACCACCCCTGGGGCGAGCTCGCCCATTCCACGCACGTCACCGGGTTGGGCACCTACGATCCCGCGACCGGCGAGGAGAAGCAGCGCGTCAAGCGCTCCTTCGCGACCTCCATCCCGCCCGAGGTGTGCGCCGAGTACAACGTGCCCTACATCGACCCCGCCTCCCTCGACCTCGAGGCGCTGCGGGCCGACCCCGACACCCTCGTCATCGACCACGCCGGCGAAGTGCTCTTCCGCCTGGCCACGGAACGTGACGGTGGAGAGGAGCAGGACCTGTGACCACCACCGACCGCCGCACCGGCCACCTCACCCTTGCGACCACCCCGTCGGCCCCGGACTCCCCACCGGCTGCCGACCCCTCCACGCGAACCGCATCGCTGTTCACCCCCGGGCGCCCCTCCTTCGAGGTCACCGAGATGACCGTCGCGGCGCTCGGCGGAGAGGAGCTCGCGCTCGCCGACGAGGTCTCCGCGCAGCTCGAGGGCGTCCAGCGCCTCGGCGTCGCCTACTCCGGCGGCGTCGACTCCGCGACCCTCCTGGCCCTGGCCGTCCGCGCGCTCGGCGCCGAGAACGTGGTGGCGCTGCTGGGCGTCTCCCCGTCCCTCGCCCGTCGGGAACGCCGCCTCGCCCACGAGGTCGCCGCCGTGATCGGCGCTGACGTGGTCGAGGTCCACACCCACGAGGGCGAGAACCCCGACTACCAGAAGAACGACGGCACTCGCTGCTTCCACTGCAAGAACGAGCTGTTCACCCGCATCGGGGATGACATCGTCGGCGCCCACCAGCTCGACGCCGTCGCCTACGGGGAGAACGCCGACGACGCCACCCGGCACGACCGTCCCGGCGCCGGCGCCGCCACCCGCCACCAGGTGCTGCGGCCCCTGTCGACCGTGGGCGTCACCAAGCAGCAGGTGCGCAGCATCGCCAGGGCCCTCTCGCTGCCCGTCGCCGACAAGCCCGCCGCGCCGTGCCTGGCCTCCCGGGTCCCCTTCGGGCAGAGCGTCACCCCCGAGAAGCTGCGCCAGATCGACGATCTCGAGGACGCCGTGTACGAGCAGGGCTTCAGCGACTGCCGGGTGCGCCATCACGGCGAGGTGGGGCGCATCGAACTGCCCACCGACGAGCTTGCACGCGCCATGGAGCCGCAGATCCGCGCCGCCCTCGTCGCCGCCGGCAAGGAGACGGGCTTCTCGCACGTCACCATCGACCTCGACGGCATCCGCTCGGGCCTGTTCTCCCTGCAGATCCTCAACTCCAGCAGCCGTGGCTGAGAGCGCTCCGGGACCGGACGGGCGTCCCGTTCCGGACGGTGGAGCGGCCGACGGGCAGATCGAGGGCGTCCTCGAGCTCGACCTGGACCGGACCCGTCGGCGCGGCGCCCCCGAGGCCGTGCTGTGCGACGCCAAGAGCGTGGACCAGGTGGCCTCGATCGCCGAGGAGTACGCCCGGCTGGCCGCAGCCGGGTGGGAGGACCTCGGGCCGGTGCTGTTCACGCGTGCCGATCCGGCCCGCGCCGAGGCGGTCCTCGCCGCCCTGCCGGGTGCCTTCCACGATGCGGACGCCCGCCTGCTCGCCTGGCCCGCCGAGGCCCCGGAGCCGACGGGAGGCCTGGTCATCGTGGCCTGCGCCGGGACCAGCGACCTGCCCGTGGCCCGCGAGGCCGAGCTGACCGCCCGCTACCTGGGCCGGCCCACGAGGCTCATCGCCGACATCGGCATCGCCGGTCTGCACCGCCTGCTCACCCGCCTTCCCGAGCTGCGCGAGGCGGCCTGCGTGGTGGTCGCCGCCGGCATGGACGGCGCACTGCCCACCGTGGTCGCCGGCCAGATCAGCGCGCCCGTGGTCGCCCTGCCCACGTCGGTGGGCTACGGCGTCGCGCACGGCGGCGTCACCGCGGCGCTCACCATGCTCTCGGCCTGCGCCCCCGGAATCGGCGTGGTCAACATCGACAACGGTTACGGCGCCGGTCACCTCGCCGCCCAGATCGCCCGCTGGGCCCCCGCCGCGGGGGAGTAGCGCTGCGGAGGCCGGGTCGGCGCCAGCGGGAGAGGGCCACGGCGGCCTGCAGATCTATGGATGGGCAGACCTCGCGACCTCACAGGGCCGTTGTCGGCCGATGGGCGGCGGAGTCGAGAAGACCGAGCTCCCTGACCGGCCCTGCTCCCAGGCCCTCGATGAGGGTGTGCAGATCGTCTCCGCGGCGTGCGCCGCTTACCTAGCCAACAGGTAAAGTAACACGCATGTCCCCTTCGTCCGACCCGATGGCCTCCGCGACGTCGGCCCGCCCCGCGCACCGACCTTCCGCCCGCGAAGCGATGCTCGACGCCGCCGAGGCGCATCTCGGGGCCGACGGCACGCTGAGCCTGGACTCCGCCGCCCGCGCGGCCGGCGTCACCAAGCCTGGGCTGATGTACCACTTCGCGACGAAGGAGCAGCTGCTCACAGCCATCCTCGACCGCCTCGCCGCCCGCTACGAGCAGGAGATGGCGGAGGCGGTGTCGACGCTGGTGAAGAGGGCGCCCGCTGGGCGCCCTCCGGCGGGGGCCGTGCTCGGCTCCATCGACCGTAGCCCGTCGGACGGTGCCCCCGAGGAGGGACGTCCTGCCGACGCCCAGGCCGGTGCTGGTGCCGGCACCCACGACGCCGTCTTCGCCGAGGCGACCGCGCCGCAGCGCTTCCTGGCCTACCTCGAGTGGGCCGGCCGGGCCTCGCTGAGCTCCGCCGACCTCGTGATCTTCGCGGATCCGAAGCTGCGGGTCGCGCTCACCCAGCGCTGGCAGGAGCAGGTGGATCGCTGGCTCGACGTTCCCGCGGGAACGTCCGTCGGCCTCCGGAGGCGCCTGCTCGCCGTGCGCCTCCTGGCCGACGGCCTCTGGTTCGACCGTGCCAGCGGCCTGCTCGAGACCTCCGCCGAGGAGGCCGTCACGCTGCGGAAGATCGCCGTGGACCTGCTGGGAGGCGACATATGAGTGCCTGGCTCCTGCTGATCGGCGCGATTCTCAGCGAGGTCACCGCGACCCTCTCGCTGCGCGGCGCCCTCGACCATTCCGCGCTCTACGTGGTGGTCGTCGCCGGCTACGCGCTCTCCTTCGGCTTCCTCGCGCTGGTGCTGCGCCGGGGGATGGGTCTGGGAGTCGCCTACGGCATCTGGGCCGCGTGCGGCGTGGTGCTCACGGCCATCCTCTCCGCACTGCTGTTCGGCGAGGCGTTCACCGTGCTGAAGGCCAGCGGCATCGTGCTGATCGCGGCCGGTGTGGCGGTGGTCGAGATCGGCTCCCACCGCGCCCGCGGAACCGTCGATGCTCGCTCCGACGGCTCCGACGGCTCCGACGGCTCCGACGGCTCCGACGGCTCCGTTGCCGCCGACGCTCCCCACGCCCCGGATGCCCTCGGCGCAGCGGCGCCCGCGCGACGGAGGGAGGACGCATGAGCTGGCTGCTGCTGAGCGGCGCGGTGGCGAGCGAAGTGGTCTCGACACTCGCGCTGAGGGTCGCCGCGGGCGGCCGACGATCCTGGTACGCCCTGGTCATCGTCGGATACGCCATCGCCTTCGCTCTGCTGTCCGGGTCGCTGCAGGCGGGCATGCCGCTCGGTGTGGCGTATGGGGTCTGGGCCGCGGCCGGGATCGTGCTGACCGCCCTGCTCTCCCGACTGCTGTTCCGGGAGGCCCTCACGCCGGTGATGATGGCCGGAATGGGACTGATCGTCGCCGGGGTGCTGCTCGTCGAGCTCGGAGGGGCCGGCTGAGGGCGGCAGTCCTGCGGGTCTGGCACAGTGGCGGGGGACCGGACCCCTCGCTCGTGGGGGCCCGGCGAGCAGGAGCGGAGGCGACATGACCGGAGCGAACTCGTCCGAGTCCGAACCCGGCACGGGTCGGCAGCTTCCCCCGCGCCGCCGGTTCCTGGTCCCCGCCGTGATCATCGTGGTCGTCGCGCTGCTCATCGCAGCCGTCCTCTGGCTCAGGCCAGGTGGCGAGCAGGCCGACGGCGACTCCGTCAGCACGGCCGGATCCTCCGTCGACGTCTCGGACCTTCCGCCTCCCTCCGAGGTCGCCGTGCCGGACCTCAGCGACGCGGAGTCACGGGACCCCGAGGACCTCCTCGCCGACGGACCGGTCGACGCACCCGTCGTGCTGGTCGTCTTCACCGACTACCAGTGCCCCTACTGCGCCCGCTGGACGCACGACACCCTGCCCGCCCTGCAGGACTACGTCGAGCGCGGAGAGCTGCGCATCGAATGGCGCGACGTGAACGTCTACGGCGAGGACTCCGTGCGCGCCGCCCGCGCGGCCCTCGCCGCGGCCATGCAGGGACGGCACGCCGACTATCAGCAGGCGCTCTTCGACGGGGGCGAGATCCGATCGTCCTCGCAGCTCAGCGACGAGGCGCTGATCGAGCTCGCCGACGACCTGGGGCTGGATCCCGTGCAGTTCGCGGAGGACATGCACTCCGAGCAGGTCGGGAGCACCATCGTCGACAACGCCGCCCGCGGCATCGAGCTGGGCGCCATGACGACCCCGTCGTTCGTCATCGGAGGCACTCCGAGCGTCGGCGCGCAGCCCACCGAGGTGTTCACCGACCAGATCGACGAGGCCCTCGAGGAGGCGGACGCCTGACATGGAGATCGGTCTGCTCTCGGCATTCCTCGGCGGGGCCCTCGCCCTGCTCAGCCCGTGCGGAGCCCTCCTGCTGCCCGGGTTCTTCGCCTCGACGGTGACCACGCGCGCCGGGCTCCTCCTGCACGGAGCGGTGTTCTACCTGGGACTCGTGCTGACGCTCGTCCCGCTCGGCGTCGGCGCCGGAGCACTGGGCACCCTGTTCGTCGCGCACCGCTCGGCGCTCATCGCCGCGACGTCGCTGGTGCTGATCGTGCTCGGCGCGATGCATGCGCTCGGGTTCGGCATCGACCTCGCGCGGATCCTGCCGGGAGCGGACCGCGCGCAGCAGGCGTCCCTGCGCGGCGCCGGCCTGCCGCGCACCTTCCTGCTGGGCGCCGTCGGTGGAGTGGCCGGATTCTGTGCAGGACCGATCCTCGGAGCCGTGCTCACGCTGGCCATGGGGCAGGGGAGCATCCCCCTGGCGGCCGTGCTGCTGGCCGTCTACGGCGCGGGCATGGTCGTTCCCCTGATGGTGCTCGCGGCGCTCTGGGAGCGTGTGGGCCCCCGAGCCCGTTGGGTGCTGCGAGGTCGATCGTTCACCGTGCTGGGCCGCACCCTGCACACCACCACCGTTCTCACCGGCGCGGTGATCATCGCCGTCGGGATCCTGTTCTGGGCGACGAACGGACTGGTCACTATGCCCTCTCTGATCCCGACGGCCGTCCTGGCCCGGTGGCAGGAGAGCACTGCGGCGCTGTCCGGCACGGGCCTTCAGATCATCGTGATCCTCGCGCTCGGTGCCCTCGCCCTGGCGCTGTGGTGGCGGGCCGACCGCCGTCGCCGCACGCAGGCAGGGGGCCGACGATGAGGCGCCGCGGCCTCCTCCTGGCCCTTCCGCTGGGTGCGGTCGCTCTCGGCTCGTGCGACCCGAATGCCCCGGCCCCTCCGGAGGACCCGCCGGGCTCCGGCGCGGGCACGGAGTCCGATGGTCGCCCGGACATCGCCGTGGATCCGGAGCCGACCCTCATCGGGGAGTTCGCCGACCCCGTCGACCCCACCACGGTGCGCCTCCCGCTCGAGATGGGCGTGATGATCGTGGTGGACCCCGGGTGGACGGCGATGCCCCAGGTGCTGGACGGGATCTTCCTCGGCTACGAAGAGGTCGGGGACGATGCAGGCGGCGCTGACGGCGCTGACGGTGAGGACGGCGCTGACGGCGAGGATCGGCTCCGCTTCACCGCGCTCGACCAGGACGGCACCGCCCTGTGGTCCGCGCAGCGGCCGCTCAGCTGCACCGGCTTCGCCCTGTCCCGGGATGCCGACGGTCGGGCCGTCGCCGTCCTCACGGACCGGGCGGCCGATGGGGGCGCGGACCCGATGACGACCGCGACCGGCTACGACCTGCGCACCGCCGAGACGCTCTGGGGCCCGGTGGCGGTGCCGGGACCGCTGGTCGCCCCGGGCCTGATCTTCTCCGCGGCCCCGGAGAGCGACGACGGTGCGCGCATCGCGTTGTCCGCCGGTACGGGGGAGGTGCTCCTGACGGACGACGCGCTCGACGAGGGCCGCCTGCTCGCCGAGCACAGCGGCCTCGTGCTCCATACCGAAGGAGCCGAGCTGGTGGCGCGTGACAGCGGGGACGGGGCCGACGGGGCGGACGGGGCGGACGGGGCGGACGGAACCGACGGCTCCGATCGCTGGCGGCTCGATCTCCCCGAGGGGGTGGACGCCTCGACCGTGCGGGTCGCCGGGCCGGTCGACGATTCCAGGCAGCGGGCGGTGCTCGTCGACGGTGCGCACTCCGGAGTCCTCGTGGACCTCGCCGAGGGTCGCCTCCTCGCCGAGGACGTCTCCGCCGCGGCCTACGACCACGGCCTGGACGTCACGGTCGTGGCCTCCGGGCGACTGGTCCGCGGTCTCGAGGGGGACGGCACCGAGGCCTGGCGGCACGAGGATCCCGAGGAGCTCGTGTTCCTCACTGCGGGGGAGCGGCTCGCCTATGCGCAGCGTCCCGAGGAGGGCACGCTGGTCGTGCTGGACACCTCGAAGGGAGAGATGGTCCAGCCCTACGACGCCGACCTCACCGGACTGCTCGCCGTGCCCGAGCTCTTCACCGAGGACGCCGCGACCTCCGTGCACGTCGAGGACACCCGGTATCTCGTGACGACGCGGCTCGACGAGGAGTACGGCATGCGCGGCTGACCGTGTTCGTGCCCGTGCCCGTGCCCGTGCTCATGCCTCGCGGATCTCGCATCGCGCTTTTCGCCCGGCGCCTCGCGTCTCGTGCTCGCACGCTGCGCACCCCACCGCACCCCCGTGGAGTTGCCGCTGGTTGCCCGTGACCCCGGGGTAGGATCATCGCGCACACAGCGGGTGCGAAGACCGCGTCGGCTCCTGGCCGATGCGGGTGGAGCCCCTCATCCGACAGGCATCGCCGAGCAGGCGAGGAGGGAGCCGGCCAGGTGGCGGACAAGCGCGTGACCATCTATGACGTCGGGAAGACGGCAGGGGTGGCCCCGTCGACCGTGTCCCGTGCCTTCTCCCGCCCGGGCCGCGTCAGCGCCTCCACCCACGCGAAGGTGATGGCAGCCGCGAAGGAGCTCGGGTATCGCACCGCCGCCCCGGATTCCCAGGAGCGCGGCGAGCGCCATCACCGCCTGGGCATCGAGATCGCCGACCTCACGAACCCCTACTTCGCCGAGCTCGTCTCCGGCATGCAGGAATCCGCGCAGGAGCAGGCCTTCCTGCTTCTGCTGCTGGACACCGTCGAGGACGAGGTGCGCGAGCGCTCGAGCCTCGAGAGCGCGATCCACGTCGTGGACGGCCTCGTGCTGTCGGGGACTCGGCTGTCGGACGCAACCCTGAACCACCTCACCAAGCGGATCCCGCTGGTGGTCCTGAATCGGCGCGTGGCCGGTCTGGATTCGGTGACCCCCGATTACGAGCACGGGATGCAGCAGGCCATGGCGCATCTCGCCGAGAACGGCATCCAGACCGTCACCTATGTCGCCGGTCCCGTGAACTCGTGGTCCGACGGGGAACGCTGGCGCGCCGCGCGCGCTGCGGCCCGCATCCACGGCCTCGCGATCCAGCGCCACGGACCCTTCGCCCCCACCACCGCCGGCGGGGAGCAGGCCTTCGAGGAGCTGCGCGACTCCCTGCCCCACGCCGTGGTCTGCTACAACGACCTGGTCGCGTTCGGTTTCCTGGTCTCCGCCCTGCGCGCCGGCGTGCGGGTGCCCTCCGAACTCTCCGTCATGGGGCACGACGACATCCCGCTGTCGCGGTTCATCGGCTCGGGCCTGACCACCGTGGTGACCCCGAAGCGTGCCCAGGGCCGCGCCGCCGTGGAGCGCCTGGTGCGCCGCATCGAGAACCCGTCGGCCCATCGCACCCCGGTCGAGGGCTCCCTCCCGGTGCGGCTGGTGCCGCGCGGCACCACCGGGCCGCGCAGGAAGAGCTGAGCACGCGCCACGCCTCCGACGCGGAGGCCCTGATGCGGAGCCACTGACGCGGACGCTCTGAGAGGCACGCTCTGACGCGGGGCCTCTGACCTGCTGGATCAGTCGCTCGCGAGTCGATTCTGTCGGCAACCAGTGACAACAGGGCGGCGGCCCGCGCCCCCTCGCGCCATCATGGGGGCATGAGCAACGACGCCTATGTGCCGCACCCTGATCGCCTCCTGCCCTCCGACCCCGCCGTGCGGGACATCGCGCGTGGACTCTATGCCGAGATGAAGGATCAGCCGATCGTCTCGCCGCACGGCCACGTCGATCCCCGCCTGCTGCTCGACGACGAGCCGTTCCGCGACCCCACCTCGCTGTTCATCACGCCCGACCATTACGTGAACCGCCTGCTGCACGCCCGCGGCGTCGACCTCGCCGACCTCGGCGTGGGCCGCGGCCCGCTGGACGAGCAGGACTCCCGCAAGGCCTGGGGCCTGCTCGCCGAGCACTGGCACGCCTTCGCCGGCACGCCCTCGCGCTACTGGATGGAGCACGAGTTCTCCGAGGTCTTCGGCCTGACCACGGTGCTGAACCCCCGCACGGCCGACGCGATGTACGACGAGCTCGCCGATAAGCTCACCCGGCCCGAGTTCCGGCCGCGTGCGCTCTTCGACCAGTTCAAGATCCAGGTCATGGCCACCACCGACGACCCGACCGACGACCTGGCCCCGCACGACGCCCTCGCGGCCGACGCCGCCTTCACCGGCCGGGTCATCCCCACCTTCCGTCCGGACAAGTACCTCGAGGCCGGGCGCTCGGACTTCCCTGGCCTCAGCGACGCCCTGGGCGAGGCCGCCGGGGTCGACGTCAGCACCTATGACGGTTACCACGAGGCGATGCGCGCCCGCCGCCTCTACTTCCGCGATCACGGCGCCGTCTCCTCGGATCACGCCCACATGGATCCGGGCACCGCGCGCCTCCCTCTCGAGGACGCCCGTCGGCTCTACTCGCAGGCCCGCGGCGGCACGATCGGTGAGGCCGACGCCGTCGCCCTGCGCCGTCACCTGCTCGGCGACCAGGCCCGCCTGGCCGCTGAGGACGGCCTGGTCATGACGCTCCACCCCGCCGTGTACCGCAACCACAGCGAGAAGATGTTCCAGAAGTTCGGGCCCGACGTCGGCTTCGACATCCCCGTCGCCGTGGACTTCGTCCACCACGTGGCGCCCATGCTCAACGACGTCGGCCACGACCCGAACTTCCGCACCGTGCTGTTCACGATCGACGAGACCGTGTTCTCCCGCGAGATCGCCCCCCTGGCCGGCGTGTACCCCTCGGTGTACGCCGGTGCACCGTGGTGGTTCATCGATGCGCCCGATGCGATCCTGCGGTACCGCCGCGCCGTGTCCGAGACCATCGGCTACAGCCGCACCAGCGGGTTCATCGACGACACCCGGGCGTTCTGCTCGATCCCCGCCCGCCATGACATGTCCCGTCGCCTCGACGCGACGCACCTCGCGGGACTGGTCGCCGAGCACCGGATGCGTCACGAAGATGCCCTGGAGCTCGTCGCCACCCTGCCCGATCAGCAGCCGCGCGAGGTCTTCCGCCTCGGCGCCGCAGGAGAGAAGAACTCATGAGCGCTCCCAGCCCCTCCGACGAAGGCCGCCTGGTCCACCTCGGCATCGGCAACTTCGCCCGCGCCCACACCCTGGTCGCCACGCAGCGCGCCGGCGGCTGGTCGGTGAGCGCCTTCACCGGTCGCACCGCCGCGATGGCCGACGCGCTGAACGCGCAGAGGGGCCAGTACGGCCTGATCGTGCGCGGCGCCGAGGACGACGAGGTCAGCATCGTCGACGTGATCGACGAGGTGTTCCCGGCCGACGACGTCGACGCCCTGGTGCGTCTGGTCGCCGACCCCTTCACCGCCGTGGTCACCCTGACCATCACCGAGAAGGGCTACGCGGCCGGCAACGACCCCGCGACCTCCGCCCCGGCCCGCCTGGCGCTGGGCCTGAAGGCCCGCCGCGAGGCCGGGGTCACCGAGCCCATCGCCCTGGTCTCCTGCGACAACCTCACCGGCAACGGAGAGGTGCTGCGCGAGGCCGTGCTCGCCGCGGCGGACGAGGACACCCGCACCTGGTTCGAGGACCACGTCGACGTGGTCTCCTCGATGGTCGACCGGATCACGCCATCGGCCGACGAGGGTGCAGCCGATCTCGTGCAGGAGCGCACGGGCCTCGCCGACACGGTCCCGGTCGTCACCGAGCCCTTCACCGAGTGGGTCGTGGAGGACAGCTTCCGCGGCCGCCGCCCCGAGTGGGAGAAGGCCGGCGTGCAGTTCACCGACGATCTCGAGATCCACGAGCTGCGCAAGCTGCGCCTGCTCAACGGGGCCCACACCCTCATGGCCTATGCCGGCCAGGTCGCCGGCGTCGAGCGGGTCGACGAGGCGATCGGCCACCGCGAGGTGCGCGCCCTGGTCGAGCAGCTGTGGTCCGAGGCCCGGGCCACGCTCGACCTGCCCGCCGCCGACCTCGACGCCTACACGGACGCGCTCGAGGCACGGTTCCGCAACCCGCGCCTCGCGGACAACCTGATCCGCATCGCGGCCGACGGCTCCGTGAAGCTCCCCGTGCGCGCCCTGCCGGTGATCGCCGAGCTCGGCGGCCCGGAGAAGGCCCCCGGAGAGGTCGCCGCCGTCGCCGCCTGGACCGCCTGGGTCACCGACCGCGTGCGCGCCGGCGCCGAGGTCAAGGACCCCAGGGCCGACGAGATCGCGACCGCCGCCGCGATCGAGGACCCGACCGAGCGGGTCACCGCTCTGCTGGCCCTGCTCGACGTGCCCGCCGGAGACCCCCTGGTCGCAGCCGTCGTCGCCGAGGAGCTCCGCCTGCCCCGGCCGTGACTCCGGCGGGGGCTCCGGCGGTGGCCCCGTCCGTGACTCCGTGACTCCGGCGGTGACCAGCCACGAAGCCAGTGCGGGGCAACGACCCTTCGCCCCGTCCATCACGGGGCTGCTCTGGGCCTACCCAGGCCTACCCAGCAGTTATGTGCACCTCTCTTCCAACCATGGCAGAGAGGTGCACATAACTGGTGAGTAGCCCGGCGCATGCAGGCAGCCCGGCAGTGACTGGTCCCCGGCACTGCGTGGTAGCCCGGCGGTGACCGGTCCCCGGCACTGAGTGGCGCCCGCCACTGCGGGGTAGCCCGGCACTGACTGGCGCCCGCCACTGCGGGGTAGCCCGGCACTGACTGGCGCCCGCCACTGCGGGGTAGCCCGGCGGTGTCTGGCGTCCGGAACTGGGAGGTAGCCCGCCAGCGACTCGTGCCAGCACTGATTGGTAGCGCGGGCGCGGGCCGGTCCCTGGGGGCTTCCCGGCGTCAGGTTCTCGGAGCACCGAGGTGCGCGATTCGGCCCAAGAACATCCCGGGGCTCTCCAGATCGGCGTCCGCGAGCCGCACGACGTTCCACGACAGCTCGTGCAGCACGTCGTCCTTACGTCGATCACGGCGGTGACGTCTTCTGTCGGTGCTGTGCCAGAATCCGTCGTACTCGATCGCCAGCCTCTGTTCGGGATAGGAGAGGTCCAGCCGGAAGGTCTCACCAGTGCCCGGTGCACGGACGGTCAGGTTCACGACCGGCTCCGCGAAGCCAGCCTCTCGGAGGAGCAGCCGTGTCTCGGTCTCCTTGGGCGACTCGACCCTCTCTCGGGAATCCCTCACCGCAGCTCGCACGTCGTTGATCCGATAGCCCGCCGTGGCCTCGTGCACCAGCTGCCGGAGGTCGGCGAGCGAGAGTCGTGGCCTCACGCGAGACGCAGGGCCGACGAGATGATCGCAGCAAGCGACGAGCTGCGTATGGTCGAGCATCCCGGCGAGCTCGCGGAGCATGGTCACCGGCGCGCTCAGACGCACGCCCCGTATGCGTGAGGCCGGATGATCGTCCGCGGTCGTATGCATGATCGCTCCGTGGCCCGAGCGGCGCCTGCGGACGGTGGGGACCGAGCAGTGCACAGTTCGAGACGTGGCGTATTCCAGGTGCCGGGGAAGGGGCAGTCCGAGCATCTCCGCTGCGGAGGCGTGACTGATCACCGCACCGGGGACGGCCTTCTGCTGCAGGGTTCTCGCCGCAAGCTCGAGAGAGGCTGGGGCGGCTGATGGGGTGAAGAAGCCGGGAACAGCTTCATGGAACTCACGTGAGGCGAGCCGCCGCGGATGGACGCCCCAGGCCAAGAGCTCGGCGCGGCTGTACAGACTACGAGGGTTGGGGGACCAGCGGGGTGTCATGACCTTGGATGCTAGGGAGCGCCGCGAGAGCAGCAAGCTCGGAGGCCCGCCTTGTGGATGATGAGCCCCTGTGGAGGGGCCTGTGCTCCGTGCATGCCACGTGGTGCTCGTGCATTCGCAACGTGGTGCCCGTGCTCTTGCTCCTGCCCGTACCCGTGCCCGCAGGGCTACCGGTGAGTTATGTGCGCGCTGGTTCCATGGGTGGAAGCCAGATGCTCATAACCGGGGAGTAGCGATTTTGGGCAGGAGCAGAGCCAGTGTGCACTGCGTGCGGGCCAGCGAGAGGGCGTGCTTGCGGGCTCCACAGCGCCGCTCACCGCGACCGCTCGGTCAGCGCGCTGTGAATGCTCCCGATCACCGCTCTGATCGGCGGCATTGCTCCGGGCCTGGTCATTCGCACGGTGGGGCGGACGGCTGCCGTGCTGGTCCGGCCCCGCCGTCGGGCATAACCTCGCGGCACGGCCACCGGAGCGGGGCACGCGCCGGGGCGCAGTCGGCGGGCGATGGCCCGCGGTCGAGGAGGAGGGCATGATGGCGCGCACCGAGCTGAAGACCGTCACGACAGACATACCGGCACGCTTGGACCGCCTGCCCTGGTCGCGATGGCACTGGAAGATCCTCATCGGGCTCGGGACCGTCTGGATCCTCGACGGCCTCGAGGTCACGATCGTCGGCAATGTGACCACCCGGCTGTCCGAGTCCGGCAGCGGTATCGACATCACCGATGCCCAGGCCTCCGGCACCGGCGCCGCGATGTACGTGCTGGGCGCCTGTCTGGGTGCCCTCTTCTTCGGCTATCTGACCGACCGCCTGGGCCGCAAGAAGCTGTTCATGGTCACCCTGATCCTCTACCTCGCGGCGACCGCCGGAACGGGCCTGGCCACGGAGGCCTGGATGTTCTTCATCCTGCGCTTCCTCACCGGTGCCGGCATCGGCGGCGAGTACGCGGCGATCAACTCCGCCGTCGACGAGCTGATCCCCGCCAGCCATCGCGGCCGGGTGGACATCATCATCAACGGCTCGTTCTGGCTCGGCGCGGTGGGCGGTTCGATGCTCTCCATCGTCGCCCTGGACACCTCGATCTTCCCCATCGACATCGGTTGGCGCCTCACCTTCGCCCTGGGCCTCGTGCTGGGCCTGGCGATCCTGCTGGTGCGCCGCACGGTGCCGGAGAGTCCACGATGGCTGGTGATCCACGGGCGCGAGGAAGAAGCTGAGCGTCTCGTCTCCGGCATCGAGGGCGAGGTACGCGCCGCCACCGACCGGGAGTTCCCGGAGCCGAGCGGCTCCATGAAGATCCGTCAGCGGCACTCGATCGGCTTCGGCGAGATCGCCTCGACGATGTTCCGCACGTACCCGAAGCGCTCCGTGCTCGGCTTCTCCCTGTTCATCGGCCAGGCGTTCCTGTACAACTCGATCACCTTCGGCTACGCGACGATCCTCTCGACCTTCTACGACGTCCCCTCCGGCAGCACCGGCTACTACTACGCGGTGATCGCGGCCGGGAACTTCCTGGGCGCGCTGCTGCTGTCGCGGCTCTTCGACACCTGGGGCCGGCGCCAGATGATCGCGAGCACCTATCTGCTCTCGGGTGCACTCCTGCTGGCCACCGCGTGGATGTTCAACGCGGGGATGCTCACCGCAGTGACGCTCACCGCCTGCTGGTGCGTTGCCCTGTTCTTCGCCTCCGCGGGCGCCAGCTCGGCCTATCTCACCGTCTCCGAGGTGTTCCCGATGGAGACCCGCGCACTGGCCATCGCCTTCTTCTACGCGATCGGCACCGCGGCCGGCGGCATCAGCGGCCCGCTGCTGTTCTCGAAGATGGTGGAGACCGGCGAACCGATCGACACCGCGATCGCCTTCGGGATCGGTGCGAGCCTGATGGTGGCCGCAGGCATCGTGGCCGTCTTCCTCGGCGTCGCCGCCGAGGGCAAGGGGCTCGAGGCGATCGCCCGACCGCTCACGCAGCAGGACGACGAGGAGGACGCGGACGAGAGCACGGCCGACGAGAGCAGGGCGACGAGCGCACGGCCGACGAGCGCAGGGGGTAGGGCGCGGCCCGCGTCCCGCGGATAACTGCCCCACCGCAGCGGTCGGCTGCGGCGCGTCGTTAGGCGAGGTCGGCGAGCTTCTCGAAGCGCTCGAGACGCTCGCGGTAGTACTCGGTGTGCTCGGCGACCGGCTCGACCCGGTTCAGCACCGGCACCTCGGCGACCTTCGTGTCGGGGGAGGCCTGCTCGAGGGCCATCACGGCGGAGCCGCGCATGGTCGAGCGGGACACCGCGACGTGGTCGATCGGCGCACCGATGGCATCGGAGAGCAGGTGCAGCCAGGCAGGGATCGCCTCGGTCATGCCGCCGGAGAGCACGATCCGCTCGGGCTCCCCGCCGGCCTCGCGCATCTGCTCGGCGATGCGCAGGAACGACAGCGCCACGCCCTCCATCGCACCGCGCAGCATGTCCTCGGCCGTGGTGGAGGCGCCGACGTTCGCGAACAGGGCCCGCGAGGAACCGCGCCACTTGGTACCGCGCTCACCGGAGAAGAACGGGATGACCAGCGGAGTCCCGGCCGACGGCGGTGTCGAGAAGAGGGTCGTGGTGTCCGTCTCGGAGATGTCCTCGGGGATGCCGAGCTGGAAGCGGGCCCAGTCGAGCACGCGCCCGCAGTCGCTCATCGCGGAGCCCACGAGAGTGCGTCGCTGATCCACGCGATAGGCCCACAGGCCGCTGGGGAGTGAGGCGATCTCGGTGTCCAGGAGCTGACGGATCGCGCCGGAGGTCGCGGTCGAGATGCCCCAGGTGCCGCTGCCGAGCGCGCCGATGCCCATGTTCGCGGCCAGGCCGTCCCCGATCACCGGGAGCCAGACGGCGTCCTTCAGCTGCGGGAACTCGGAGGCCAGGGGGGTGCCGGCCACGGGAAGGGCGTCGGACGGATCCAGCGCCGTGCCCATCGCCGAGGGGTCCACGCCCACAGCCTCGAGCAGCTCGGGGACATACTGCCCGGTGCGGCGATCGATCATGCCCGACCAGGCGGCGGACGCGGTGCCCAGCGCGCTCGTGCCCAGCAGCTTCAGCGCCGCGTACTCGCCCAGCGCCATGAAGCGCTCGGTGCGGGCGAAGACGTCCGGATGCGCCTGGCGCAGCCAGGCCAGCCGGGGCGCGGTGTACGAGGAGTGCATCCGTGCACCGGTGCGCTCGTGGAGGTCATCGACGTCGAGCGATCGCGCGAGCACGTCGACCTGCGCCGAGCAGCGGGTGTCCGCGTAGGTGATGCAGGGGGTCAGCGCATTGCCGGAGGCGTCGACCGCGATCAACGAGGAGGCGAAGGTGTCGAAGCCGATCGCGCGCACGGTGCCCGGCAGGTCGCCCCCGAGGACCGCCGCGAGGGAGTCGCGGATCTCGCGCACGACGACGTCGGCATCGATAGTGCTGGTGCCGTCGGCGCCGACGGTGAACTCGTGCGGCTCCTTGTGCGTGAGCTTGCCGACCTCGCGGCCGCTGACGTCGTACACCGCGGCGCGCGTGCCGCCGGAGCCGATGTCGATCCCGACGACCAGCGGGCCGTGGGCGTCGTCGGCGGAAATGTTGAAGCGAGGCATGGCTGTCTCCTGCGGATCGGATGTGTTGCCTGCGCTCCCTCGGGCACCGATGCGTGAGCGCGTGGCGTCGGACCAGCATACGAGCGGTCCGTCCCACCGTCCGGACTGCGCCACGGGTTGCCACCGGTGCGACGCGTCCACTCCGGTGCGTGTCCGGTGAATCTCACGCTCGTCACGCACAGTATTCGGTGCTCGGTGCTCGGTGCTCGGTGCTCGGTGCTGGGTGCTGGGTGCTGGGTGCTGGGTGCTGGGTGCTGGGTGCTGGGTGCTGGGTGCTGGGTGGCGGGTGCATGGTGCAGGCCGGCCCGAGCGGAGCCTCCGTGCCGTCTGACGCGTCGCAGCAGCGGCTTCCCGTCGACGCGTCAGACGGCACGGACGGGACGTGGCTATTCGAGCACGGACTGGCCGAGGTACTCGCCCTCGGCGCAGCCGGGCGGGATCGCGAACACCGCCGAGCCGATCGGAGTGGTCCATTCGTTCAGCAGATCCAGCTCCGCGAGACGCTGCTGGATGGGCAGGAACTGTCCGGCCAGGTCGGCCTGGAACGAGATGAACAGCTGCCCGGACTCCGAGACCGCCGTCGACCGCGCGGGCGGCGGCACGTCGTAGTTGTACGGCCTGCGGAAGATCTCCTGATGCTCGCCGTCGTCGACCCCGCGGGCCCGTCGCAGGTGCGAGAACTCCGGGATCACCGCGAAGCCGTTGTCCGAGACCTGCTCGAAGTCGGCGAGGGAGGACTCGGTGCCTCCGCTGAGCGGCGCCCCGTCGGACATCCGGGTGCCGGTGGCCTGCTCCCGGGCGGTGCGGTCGGCCCGATCCCATCCGTCGAGGTCCATGCGGATCCGTCGGACGACCATCGAGGTGCCGCCTGCGAAGGGACCCTCGTCGATCCACACCACGTGCGCGAAGTGGTCGCTGCCCAGCTCGGGGTTCGCGCTGCCGTCGAACTGCCCGAAGAGGTTCCGCATCGTGGTGCCGGGCGCCTGCGTGCCCGGTGAGCGGCGGAAGCCGCGCTGCACCCAGCGCACGGCCGCGAAGGAGCGGGCGTCCTTGAGGAGCATCCGTGCGGCGTGGGAGACCGTGAGGGGGTCCTCCGCGGCGATCTGCAGCAGCAGATCGCCGCCGCTGAGGTCGTCCTCGAGGTCGTCGATGTCGTAAGCGGGCAGCGGGGCCAGCCAGGCCGGCGGCGTCCGCTCCGCCCGTTCCATCAGCCGCGGGCCGAAGCCCACGGTCACCGTGAGGGAGGCCGGCTCGGCGGCCAGCTCCGGTTCGGTGTCGGCGAGGGCGCCGCGGCCCTGGGTGAGCCGGGCGGCGTCATCGGTGAGCAGACGGAGCATGCGCACGATCCCGTCCCGGTCCACGTCCTCGTGCAGATCGAGCGCGAGGAGCGTGGCCGAGGCGGGCGCAGGGGTCTCGATCCCCGCTTGGTGCTCGCCGTGGAAGGGCACGGTGTCGCTGCCGTGCAGGGCCGGGGCGGCCGACGCAGCGGGTGCGCCCCCGTCCCGCAGAGAACGGTCCAGGCCGACCGCTGCGGCGCCGACGCCGAGCACCCCGACGCCCGTCGTGCCGGCGAGCAGCAGCTGGCGTCTGCCCGGACCGGGCGTGGTCGACGGCCGGGAGGTCACTGGTCCTCCCCGTGCTCAGCGTGGCCGGAGTGTGCGTCCTCCGCGTCGTGATCCCCGTGATCCCCGTGCTCGTCGTGCTCGCCCCCGCCGTCGGACGCCTCATCGCCCTCGCCCGGGGCGTAGTTCTCCTCCGCGCCGGTGAAGTCCTTGACGGTCGCGGTGAACGGGTACTCGGTGCCCTCGGAGAACACCAGGGTCAGCTCTATCTCGTCGCCGGGCTGGAGGGGCTCGGGCAGGTCCATGAGCATGATGTGGTCCCCGCCCGGCTCGAGCACGAGCTCGGCGCCGGCGGGCAGCTCGAAGCCGTCCTCCTTCTCCTGCATGCTCATGCCGCCGGAGCCGTCTGACGTGGTCTCGTGCAGCTGCACCATGTCGGTGGCCGGGGTGGTGACGGCGGTGAGCACGAGGTCGGACCCGGTGCCGTTGACGACGGTGCCGAATGCTGCGGTCATGCCGTCGTCGGCGGCCTTCACCCAGGGGTCGGTGACAGTGATCGAGCCCGACGCGGTGGCATCGGCACCGCCGTCGGAGGCGCCGGTTGCTGAGTCGTCGTCCCCGTCGGCCCCGTCGCCCCCGTCGGCTCCGCCGGCGCTGCAGGCGGCGAGGGGGAGCACGAGGAGGGAGGCGAGCGCGGCGCGACGTGGCACGGCGCGGGCAGCAGCGCCGCTGGTGGGACCGGCAGGAGCGCGGCCGGCACTGCGGGCGACGGAACGGGCATCGGGGTGGAACGCGGTACGGGTGGTGCGGGACATGAGAGGTCCTCTCGGAAGGCGCAGGGCGGCCCCGGGCACGTCAGGGTGCGGAGGGCGCGATGCGCGGGGAGCCTGCCGGGGCATCGGGGCCGGGCAGGATGATCGACCGAAGGGCCGCCGGAGGAGCGACGCTGGGCGTCGGCAGGTCTCAGGCGGCCAGGACCAGAGGCGGGCCGCGCCGCAGCTGGGGTGCGGCCACCGCCCGGCGCACGGGGCGCACGGGGACGCCGACGGCGAGGATCCGCGCGGGGGCGGGCAGGACGAGAGCGGGGGCGGAGACCGCGGCGACGGGTCGGCGCAGCGCACCGAACAGGCGTGCGGCCAGCGCGAACGAGCCCAGCACGATCGACTCACCGCGATGCAGCAGCACCGCGGTGACGAGCGCGGCGACCACGTGCCACAGGAGCATCCGCAGATCGCCGTGGCTGCCGTGCAGGGCGTGCTCGGCTGCGGCGCCCACCCCTGAGGGGCCCGCGTGCGCGGCATGGGCTCCGGCGGAGGCCGATGCGTCGGTGAGCTGCCCGCCGTGGCCGGCGTGCGCGCCATGGCCGAGATGCGAGCCGGGCGGGGCGACCAGCTGCACGGAGGGATCGCCCGGGGTGCCTGCGAGGAACAGCCCATGGAACAGGGCCTGGCTGGCCAGCACGGCCGCGGTCATCCGCGGCAGTGAGAAACGGGTGCCCGCGAGCACGGTGCAGGCCGCGACCGACAGCCACCACGGCAGGGCGATACCGATCCACGACGGCACCGCGCCGCCGCCCACCAGGTGACCGCCCAGGGCGATCACGGTGGCCAGCGTCGCGGCGATGCCCCCGCGCACCAGGCGCAGGGGGGAACGGCTCGGGGTCACGACCCTATTGTGCCCCGTTCAGCGAGGACACTCAGCGCGGACGAGCCGGGTCGTGCTCACCGCTGCCGTGAGAAAGCGGGGGCACCACCATCACGGGGCCCTCGGCGCGCTGCAGCAGGGTCCGGGAGACGGAGCCCAGCAGGACGCTCGCGATCCGTCCGTGGCCTCGCGTGCCGACCACGGTCAGCTGCGCTCGGCCGCTGTGGTCCACCAGCTGGGTGGTGGGGTCGGCCAGCTCGACCTCGCAGGTCACCGTCAGCTCCGGGAACGCGGGGCGCAGGCTGTCGTCGGCGAAGTTCTCGAGGTCCGCCAGGAGCCGCTCGCGATGCTGCTCCAGCACGCTCTGGTCCGGCGGCATCGCGGTATACCACGAGCCCCAGTCCTCGGGCGGCTGCATCGTCGTGACCAGCAGCAGCGGGGCCGATCGGTTGTGCGCGGCCTGGGCCGCCAGCCGCGCGGCCTCGCGGCTGTGCTCGGAGTGGTCGACTCCCGCCACGATCGGTGCCTCGCCCTGGAACGGGGCGTAGCGGTCCGCGCCTTCGCCGGTGCCCGTCTCGTACTGCCGGGGGACGACGACGGTGGGGCAGTGGGCGTGCGCCGGCAGCGCGGAGGAGACGGATCCGAGCAGCCGGCCGACGAAACCGCCGCGTCCGCGTGCGCCCACCACGGCGAGCTCGGCCCGCGAGGAGAGGTGGACGAGCACGCCGGCGGCGTCGCCCTTCTCGGCATGCAGCTCGACCTCGCCGGGATAGCCGGCGAGCTGCTCGCGGGCCTCCGCGAGCACCTGTTTCGCGGCGTCGAGTGCGGCGACGTCCTCGGGCACCGCGGGCATCGAGGCCATGTTGACGTAGATCATCGACGGCACCGTGTACGCAGTGACGACGGTGAGGCGGGCACCGAGGCCCTGCGCCGCGCGCGCTCCGTAGTGCAGCGCCTGGTTCGCCTGGTCCGAGCCGTCGTACCCGACGATCACGCCGAGCGGCCTGGCCGCGGGGACATACGGGGTGGTCGGATCCGAAGTGCGGATGTCGTCGTCGTGCATCTCAACCTCCAGTGCCGGGGGTTCCCGAGGGTCGGCGACGACGCCCCCGAGTCGAGTCCGTCGCCGACACCTCCATGGTAGGCCCGCGGGCCGCGGTCGGCACCGGCGAAGGTCCCGTCGTGCTCAGACGCCCGGCTGGTCCGGCAGATCGAGCTCCTCGGCGTAGCGGGTGCGCAGCTCGTCCCAGCCGTGCTCGAGCGCGTCCCTGCCCACGATCCGCTCCTGCTCGACGCCTGCCAGGCGGGCGTCGAGCACCGCGAGGCACACCTGCCAGCCGGCGATGGAGGTCGGTGCGTAGCGGGGCTCGGCGAGCTTCATCAGCAGCGTGAGCCGCGCTTCGTCGACCAGCCACTCCAGGGTGTCGTCTCCCCAGCGGTGGCTGAGGGCGTGGCCGCCGGCCGTGGCCAGCACGTCCGTGGTCACCGGGTCCGCCTCCGGGGTCTCGCGGGACAGCACCGGCCCCACCCCGTCCAGTGCGCGCTCCGGGATGATCGGCGACCACGTGGCCAGGAGCTCGGGGTCCGTCAGGTGCGCCCAGATCTGGTCAGCCGTGCCGGAGAGGTCGACCTCGAGGATGACGGCGTCCTCGGTGAGATCCACGGCGACGGGGAGGTCGGCGATCCGCTGGTCGATGTCTGCTGCGTTCATGGGTGCTCCTTCCGGGCGCGGCCTCACGGGCGGCGCGAGAGACGTGAGGCCATTGTCCACCCGGGCGAACAGGCCCAGGGCCTCAGGCAGAGTCCGCGACGAGGTGCATGAGCCCGGGGATCTCAGCGGCGCGCCTGGCGGCGACGGCGTGGATGCGCTGGACGATGTACTGCGCCGCGGGGTTCCGGGCGACGGTGCGTCGCACCTGGACGCGCAGCCGCCGGCGCGGGGCCGGGGGAGCCAGCGGGATCGCGACGATGTCCGCACGGAGGTTCTGGGCGATCACCGAGGGCTGCACGCTCACGTGATCCCCGGTGGCCACGAACCCGAGCACGGTAGGGAAGTCCGAGGGGTTCACGTCGACGCACGGGGAGAACCCGGCGGCCCGGCACGCGGCGCCGATGCGGTCGAACCAGAACGAGTCGATCGGGTCGTCGGTCACCCAGGACTCCTCGGCCAGGTCCTTGAGCTGCACCGTCGCCCGTTCGGCGAGCGGGTGGTCCGCGCTCACGAGCGCGACGTATCCCTCCTCGAGGATCTCGTGGATCTCCCAGTCGACGGAATCGATGGGCCCCACGCCCTCGCCGACGACGATGTCCATCCCGGCCTCGGCGAGATCCTCGCAGCTGCAGTCCCGCAGGGCCAGCTCGAGGCCGAGATCCGGGTAGGCGCGTCGTACGTCGCGGGCGAGCTCGGGGACCCACGTCGCCGCGATCGAGGTCGCGTAGCCGAGGCGCAGGGTGCCGGTGCGACCGGAGCGCAGGTTGCTCACGGTGCGCTCGAGCGCGCTGAGCGCGTCGAGAGCGGGACCAGACTCCGCCGCGAGGAGCCGGGCATGGGCGGTGACGAGGATGCCGCGTCCCGACCGCTCGACCAGCTCCAGGCCGGTCTCCCGGCGCAGGGCCGAGAGGTGCTGGCTGACGGCCGACGGGGTGTATCCGAGCGCATCGGCGCTCGCGCGGATGCTGCCCGTCTCGACGACGGAGCGCAGCACGCGGAGCTTCACGGGATCGAGCATGGAAAGACACTACCTCTGTTCAGTGATGCTGAACAGAACGGTGCGAATCATCGCTTGTCCTTACGAGAGGGTCGACGCAGGATCGATGCATGGTCTCCGTACTGATCGGCATCGCCCTCATCCTCCTCATCGCCCTCGTCACCGTCGCCCTGGGGTCGCTGACCCGTCTGCTCGCCGCCCGGATCGCCGCGCCGCGCGCGCTCGAGGAGATCCCTCTGACCCCGCTCGAGCGCATCGCGCTGGGCAACGAGATCATCGCCCGTGACCTCCAGCCCGACGACATCCATCCCGTCGCCCGCACTGCGGCGCCCGGTGCTCTCGCGCGCGGCGCTCACGCTGACGCGGCCAACGCGCTGGTGCAGCGCCAGGACCTGGCCGTGCGCTACCCGGAGATCGCCGCCCACGCCCTGCGGTGACGACCGCCCACGCCCTGCGGTGACGACCGCGCAGGGCCGACTGGTGCGCGAGTCGCCCCCGTCGGCCCTGCGATCGCGGTCAGCCCTTCGCGTGCCCGAAGCGCGGCCCCGGCAGCGGCGGTGCGACGGCGGCTGGCGTCTGCTCGAGCAGCGCGAGCGCCTCGGTGACGCCGCGCTCGAGCTGCGGATCCTGGCCGCCCACCCAGGCGTTCGGCGGCAGGTGCACCTCGATGTCCGGATCCACGCCGTAGTTCTCGATGCTCCAGTCCACGCCCTCGAACCAGCTGGCGTACTTCGGCTGGGTGACCCCGGTGCCGTCGACCAGGTCGTAGCGGCCGTCGATGCCGATCACACCGCCCCAGGTGCGGGTGCCGATCACAGGACCGATCTTCATGGCCTTCGAGACGGCGTTCACGATGTCGCCGTCGGAGCCCGCCTCCTGGTTGGTCACCAGCACCACCGCACCGCGCGGCGCGAACTGCGGGTAGGTCCCCGGCGTCTCGTGGCGGGGGTAGTCCCAGGAGAGCACCCGCCGGGCCAGCCGGTCGGTGACCAGCTGCGAGGTGTGGCCGCCGCTGTTGTAGCGCACGTCGACCACGAGCCCCTCCTTGGTGGTCGCCTCGCGCAGGTCGCGGTGCATCTGCGCCCAGCCGGAGGAGACCATGTCGGGGATGTGGAGGTAGCCCAGGCGACCGCCGGAGAGCTCCTCGACCCGCGCGCGGCGGGAGGCCACCCAGGCCTGGTAGCGCAGCTGGGCGTCGTCGGCCAACGGGGTCACCGCGACGCGGCGCTCCACCCCGTCGCGCTCGAGCACCAGCTCGGTGGGCTTGCCCGCCGAGCCGACCAGCTGACCCTGCACGCCGGTCCCGGCCTCGCCCATCGGGCGCCCGTCCACACGCACGATCGCGTCGCCCACCTCTGCGGCCACGCCGGGCGCGAGCAACGGGGAGCGGGCGTCGGGATCGGAGGAGTCGCCGGGCAGGATCCGGGTGATCACCCAGCGGCCGTCCCGATGCTCGATGTCCGCGCCGAGATAGGCCGGGAGCATGGGCGGGTCCGCCTGGTACGGCGTGGCCTGCACATAGGCGTGGGAGGTGCCCAGCTCGCCCTGGACCTCCCACATCAGGTCCTGGAAGTCATCGTCGGTGACGACGCGCTCGATGACCGGGTCGTATCGCGAGGTCATCGCGTGCCAGTCCATGCCGTCCATGTCCGCGCGCCAGTACTGCTGAGCCATGATCCGGTAGTTGTCCCAGAGCATCCCGCGACGCTCCTTGACCGGGTCGACGAACAGGCGCAGGCGCCCGGTGTCGATGACCACGCGCGCCGGATCCTCGTCCTCGACCTTGCGGCCGGCGGGGATCTGCACCCAGTTCTCGCCCTGCTTGATCACGAGGGTGGTGCCGTCGCCGGAGGCGGCGAGCTCGGTGACGCCCTCGGCGAGCACGGTGAGCTTGCGGTCCGCGAGGCTCCAGTGCTCGAGGGTGGGCGCGGGGGCCTCGCCCTCCACGCCCGCCCGCGCGGAGCCGAGCACGCCCTGCTGCGGGTGGCGCAGCCAGACGAAGCCGCCGGTGACCGCGGTGAGGTCGGAGTAGGAGCCCGAGACGACGGGGAAGGGCACCAGGCGGGCCTCGACCGACTCGAGGTCCACGATCGTGGCCGGCGGCTTCGTGGCGTCCTCGGACCCCGCGGGGCTCGACGCGCTCGCCGGATGCACTGCACCCGCGGCAGCCGCTGCTGCAGATCCCGGCGCAGACCCGGCCGACGACGCGGCATCCTGCGCCGCAGCATCCGTGGTCGCCGCGGCGCTCGATCCCGCGGGAGCGCCGGGAGCATCCTTGCCGCTCTTGTCATCCTCGGCGCCGGGGCCCCAGCCGTCCGGATGGGGACCGAAGGGGTCGGCCGTGGATCGCTCCAGGGGGATCAGGAAGGGCCGTTCGGCGTTGACGAAGCCCAGGTCGAAGACCATGTCGTCGTAGACCGTCTCGAAGGTGCGCAGGGACAGCAGCGCCAGGTGCTTGCCGTCGGCGCTGAAAGCGGGAGCGGAGTCCTGGTACTTGCCGGAGGTGAGCGCACGGCCCGTCGGCTCGGCATCCTCGGTGTCCGAGATCATCAGCCGGCTGAGCATCCACGAGTTCGGCTCGGTCCACACCAGCCAGCGGCCGTCCGGCGACCAGGCCAGATCGGCGATCTCGCCGCCGGTGGAGCGACCCACCTCGCGCACATGGTCCAGGCGCGGCGAGGCCGGTGCGGGCTCCGCCGCGGCGGAGGCGTCGTCCGGGGCGGGCACGGAGACCGTGGCCGGGTCGGTGACGCCCCGCAGGGTCACCAGGCGCACCACGTTGTCATGGGTGGAGATCGCGATCTTCGAGCCGTCGGGGGAGGGGATCGCATGGAGGATGCGGCCCACGTCGCCGAGGTCGAAGCGGACCTCGTCGCCGCCGCCGTCCAGGCGGGCCAGTGCCAGCACGTCGGAGCCGACACCGCCGTTCTCGCGGTCCGCGAGCGCCTCGACGTCCGTCACGAAGACGGCGAAGGGCGTGCGGCCGAGCGGCCGCACCTCGCGCAGCCGCAGCCCGCAGGTGCCTGCCAGCAGGCGCGCCGGGCCACCGCGGTGGGTGAGGGCATGCGCGCCGCCGCGCCACTCGACCACGCTCGAACGGGCGTCGTGCACCGGGCGCATGGCCAGCAGGTTCGAGCTTGCCGAGGCCGGGCGGGGCACGCGGGCGGCGCCCACGCCGGAGACGGCGATCTCGACCTCGCGCGGCTCCGCGTCCAGGGAATCCATCGCGAACAGGCGCCCGCGGGAGGTGAACACGATCGTGCTGCCGTCGGTCGAGGGCTCGCGCAGATAGCCGTCCTCGCCGGTGAACGCCGTGTGGGAGGTCAGGTCGGAGCCGTCCAGGGCCACCGACCACAGGTTCGCGCTCGCACGGTCGGTGCGGGCGGCGCTGGGGCCGGGGGTGTCGGAGGCGAAGATCAGGCGGTCCCCGTACCAGGAGATGCTCAGCGTCGAGGCGAGCACGTCCTGCAGGATCCGTGACCAGGAGCGCGCGGCGTGCGCGGAGACCGGGGCCTCCAGCGCCACGTCCTCCTCGGAGAGCCACAGCTTCACGGCGGTGCCGCCCTGGTAGTGCTTCCAGGCGGACTGCTCGCGGCGCCAGGGGGTGGCGACCACGGTGGTGCCGGACGGATGGATCGCGACCTCGCCGCTGCGGCCCAGCGGGAGCACCTCGGCGTTGCCGTCCAGGTCGACGGCCCACAGCTGCGCATCCCGTGCGACCGGGGCGTTGTAGCTGGTCGAGGCGACGATCCGGCCGTCCGGCAACCAGCCGACGACCTTCGTGGACGCCTTGCCCCAGGCGGTCAGGCGCTGGGGAGCGGTGTCGCCCTCCGCGGCGATGACCCACACCTCGGGCCCGCCGGAGGTGCGGGAGGTGTACGCGACCTGCGTCCCGTCGGGCGAGAAGCGCGGGTAGGCGACGGGGGCGCCCTCGTCGGTCAGGCGCCAGGCCCGCCCGCCGGCGAGAGGAGCGAGCCACACGTCGTTCGCGGCGGTGAAGGCGATCGTGTCCCCGTGGACATCGGGGTGGCGGAGATAGGCGGCATGAGCGGGAGTCGAAGGCATGGCCCCATGCTAGGCGTGAGCGGAGACACGTCCAGAAGAATTCTCGCGCCGAGGCCGACGGATCCCGGCCTGTCCCCGCTCAGTCGAGCGCGTCGACGATCACCGTGTTCGCGCGGTGCAGCGCGGCGGCCAGGCCGGCGCGGGTCGCGTCGGAGTCGCCGGTGAGATCGGAGTCGCCGGCGGGAGCTGACTGATCGGCCCGCTCAGCCCCGGGGGCGGGCGACGGGGCGATGCCCGCCTCCTGCAGCCAGTCGGTATCGGTCGACGAGCCGTCCATGAGGGCCTCGCCGTCGAGCACCGGGCGCAGCAGGGCGGCGAGCAGGCCGGAGGCGTCGGCGACGGTCGCGGACCGTTCAGGATGAACCTTGAGATCGGCGTCGCCCCACAGGGCGCCGCGGCCGTGGAGCCACAGCAGAGCAGCGGCCTGCTCGGGCACGTCGCCCAGGTCGACGATCAGCGCGGGCAGGCCGCCGGGCACCTCGGGGCTGCCGGCGAAGCGGTGCAGCGCCACCGCGACGTCGCCGCGGGTGACGCCGGAGGAGGGGGCGTAGGTGCCGTCCGCGAGGGCGGGGAGCACGCCGACGCTGTCGGCCCAGACCATGGCGTCCAGGTCGTCGGCCCCATCGTCCACATCGGAGAACGGGCTCGAGGAGGAGCCGCCGGGGGCCGAGGCGAGCGAGCGCCCTTCGCCGCGGGTGAGCAGTGCTCCGGCGGAGACGGCACCGGTCACCGCGGCGGCGCCGCTGCGCGCGGCCAGCAGCACGGTACGGCGACGCATGCCCCGTTCGCCGGTGCGGGGCGCGACGCGGACGGTGGTGCGTGGGCGCGGGGGGGCGCGCTGACGCGGACGGGGGCGCCTGCCGCCGGTCGCCGTCGGCTCGGCAGCCGTCACCGTCTCGGCCGGCGCGATCGGAGCTGCGGGCGTGACCGGCGAGCTGCGGGCGTGACGGGCCGGCGCGGCACGGTCGGAGCAGCGGGCCCGGCCGGCTCGACCGGGGGCCGCAGGGGCCGGCAGAGCGGGCGCGACGGGCACGCCCGGGCTGCCGGCGTGGAGGCGAGGGGCGGCGGGTCGTCTCAGAGCCATTGCAGCTCCCTCATCCGGCGCACGATCGCCCAGCTCACGGCGAGGTTTCCCCAGCCGTTGAGGTGGATGCCGTCCGACGCGATCAGCAGCGGAGGGACCACGCCGCGCTCCAGGGCGTCCTGCGTGGCGCCCTGGTCCAGCAGCTGCAGGGGCGCGAGCGGCGAGCAGCGCAGACCGTCCTCGCCGGTCAGCAGTCGCTGCACGTCCAGGAAGCGGTCGCCGTAGCGGGAGGCCTGCTCGGAGTTGACGTCCGCGACGGCGTCGCCGGTGAGCGAGCCGCGGGCATCGACCTCGGTGCACCAGTGACCCAGCACCAGGGTGTCCGTCTCCGGGCTGCGGGTGGCCTCCCACATGCGATGGGTGTCCTCGAGCACGCCGTCGACGTCAAGGATGTTGTTCTTGCCCATCCACAGCACCTGGCGGGCGTCCTGGGCGACCTCTGCGAGCGAGGAGGTGAAGGTGCCGCCGGTGATCGCGGTGGAGCCGTCGTCGGGCGTGAAGCACCAGGTGCCGGTGCTGCCGTCGAGCGTCCCCGCGACGCCGTCGACCGTGCCGGGGATCGTGATCGGACCGGCCGGAGCCGGCCCCGGGTCGAGCGTGACCTGCACCCGGGCGGTATCAGGGTCCGGAGAGCCGATCGTGAGCAGGGAGGGGGAGTCCAGGCCGCGCATGAGCAGCGTGTGCGAGGAATTCGTCGCGCCCACACCGAAGGGATGCACGGCGGCCGGCGCGGCGGAGAGGGCGAGGTGCTCGTGGATGCGGATCGGCAGCGGGGTGGCGTCGCCGCCGCCCTCGGAGCTCATCGAGGAGGAACCCCACAGGACGAGGTCCCGGGCGCCCGTGTCGGGCTGGAGCAGGAGCCGGGAGGCATCGGTGCCGGTGCTCGAGGCGGGCGGCGCCGCGAGAACAGGGGCAGCAGGCGCGGCGGCGTGCTGCGGCGTGGGCATCGATCCTCCGTGAGCGGTGCGGAGCGAGCGCTCCGACCGGCACTCACGAGGCCTCATCTTACGGGAGGAAACGGTCGTCGACCAGGCCGGGCGGGTGTGATCCGCGCAGGCCGCCCTGCCCGGGCCGACGGACCGGCGCAGTGCCCGGATCCCGTCGGCCCTGCAGGTCAGCGCGGGTCCGGTGCCGTCACGCCTCGTGCAGTGCGGGCTCACCCGCGGGCACCACATAGGTGCGATCGATGCCGATCTCGGCGTCCGGCCGGGTGACGGCGGGCAGGGTCTTGAAATCCACGCGCAGCTCGTCGGTCGAGTACTCCGAGAGCACGTACCCGCGCCGGCCCCGGATGTACTTGATGTGCGGGTTCTCGGCGTAGACGACCTCCTCGCCGTTGACCGTGTCGCCGCCGTCCCCGCCCGAGGTGATCGACGTGGTCACCAGCTCGACGCCGACGGTGCGGGAGTCCGGATCCAGGAAGTCGGACTTGATCTCGTTGGCGAAGTGCACGTGGACGTCCCCGGTGAGCACCACGGGGTTGGCGATCTGCCGCTCGGAGAAGGCGTCCACGAGGGTGTCGCGGCTGGGCCGGTAGCCGTCCCAGCCGTCCGAGGAGAGCGTGGAGGTGGGGCCGGCGGCATTGTCGCGCCGAGCGAAGAAGACGCTCTGCGGGATCAGGTTCCAGGTCGCGGTCGACTCCGTCATGCCGTCCAGCAGCCATTGCTCCTGACGGTCCCCGAGCATGGTGCGCGAGGGATCGACCTGCTCCTCGCAGTCGGTGAACCACCAGGTCTTCCCGCCGTCGTGGCAGGCCTGCAGGTCCCGGTGCTGACGGGTGTCCAGCACGTGGAAGGTGGCCAGGTCTCCCCAGCTCAGCCGACGGAACAGCTGGATGGAGGAACCGTTCGGAGCGCTCGAGCGGCGCAGTGGCATGTTCTCGTAATATGCCTGCTCGGCCGCGATCTTCCGTGCCACCCAGGCGTCGGTGGGCACACCGTCCTTGGGGTACTGGCCGGCCCAGTTGTCCTGGATCTCGTGGTCGTCCCAGGTGACGATCCAGGGCGCGGTGGCGTGCAGCAGCTGCAGGTCGGGATCGGTCTTGTAGGTCGCGTACCGCAGCCGGTAGTCCTCCAGCGTGGTGCACAGCTTGTGGGGGTGCGTGCGGATGTCGGACTTCCCGGGGCCGCCCTCGTAGATGTAGTCGCCCAGCCCGAAGACGAGGTCGGGACGGTCCTCGGCGGCGCGGCGATAGGCGGTGAACCAGCCACCCTCCCAGTGCGAGCAGGACAGATGCACCATGCGCAGCGAGCGGGTGTCACCGGGCGGAGGCGTGGTCAGGGTGCGGCCGACGGGGGAGACGTGACGCCCTGCGCGGAAGCGGTAGAAGAACTCGCTCCCGGCTGGCAGGTCCTCGAGCTCGACATGCAGGCTGTGCGCCTCCTCGGGCCGGGCGGTCTCCGTGCCGCGGCGCAGGATCGACCGGAAGCTCTCGTCGGACGCGAGCTCCCAGCGCACCTCGACCGGCACGTTCGGCATGCCGCCGCGGCCGTCGAGCACGTGCGGATCCACCGCGAGACGGGTCCACAGCACCACCGAGCTGCTGGTGGGGTCCCCGGAGGCGATCCCGAGCGTGAACGGGTCCTTCTCCCGCCAGGTCACCTCGGCCGTGGCCGGCAGCGCGCCCAGCACACCGGCGGTGGCGAGCGAGGTCAGGGCGGTGCCGGTGAAGATGCGTCGACTCATCCGGCGCTGGCGGGCGAGGTTCGCCCGACGGTCCGGGGCGATGAAACGGGTGGGCTGAGGGGGCTCAGGGGACTCAGGGGATTTTTCGCCGAGGAGGCCGCCGGAGAGATCGCTCATGATCATCCTGTTCAGGAGGGGCGCGGGCTTCCCATCCTGACCATGGACACTGCAGGTCACAGACCGATCTGCGCAGGGTTGAATCGATGGTCATCCAGTGGTCATCGTGCGCCACGCAGGCGTTCACGATCGCGCCATGGACGACCGGGATCCGGGGCGGCCATGACGGATGCCGGAACGTGACGCTCAGCGCAGGTCGTAGTCGACGACCACCGGCGAATGGTCCGAGAGCCGCACACCGCGGAACTCCCGATCCACCTCCGCGCGGACAGCGCTGCGCGCGAGATGCGGCGTGGCCAGGTGGTAGTCCAGGCGCCATCCTGCGTCCTTCGCGAAGGACTGACCCAGCCACGACCACCACGAGTACGGACCGTCTTCGTCGGGGTGCAGGCTCCGGACGACGTCGACCAGCGTGCGCGGGGAGAGCTGCTGCCCGAACCACTCGCGCTCCTCCGGGAGGAACCCGTCGTTCTTCTGGTTGCGGCGCCACGCGGCGAGATCCTGCGTGGTGTGGGCGATGTTGAGGTCACCCATGAGCAGGAACTCGCGGCCCGCTGCGGCAGCCGCTCGACGGGTCCGCGTCAGGTAGCGGGAGAACGCGGCCATGAACCTCATCTTCCGGGCATAGCGCGCCCCGCCGTCCGGTGCCTCGCGCATCCGCCCCGGCCGCTGCAGGTGGGCGGGCAGGCCACCCTTGGGCAGGTAGAGGCACGCGATCGTGACCGGCACGTCCGCCAGGTCGACCTCGAGATAGCGGCCCTGGTCGGCGAACGGGCCGAGACCGCGTGCGAGCGGGACATGATCGGGCGAGGCGACGGGGGCAGGAGCAGGGGAGGAGTCCGGCCGGTCCGCCGGTTCGGCCGAGCCCGGCGCTGAGAGGGCGGAGCCCGGTGCCGATAAGGCCATGTCCGGCGCCCATGGGGCCCTGCCCGGTGCCGATGGAGCCGTGCTCTGCATCGATGGGGCCAAGCCCGATGCTGATGGGGCCGTGCTCTGCGTCGATGGGGCCATGCCCGATGCTGATGGGGCCGTGCTCTGCGTCGATGGGGCCGTGGCCGGTGCTGATGGGGCCGGGTTACTGTCGTCGGCGGGCCGCTGGTGAGGCGCTCTGGCAATATCGCCAGAGCGCCTCACCAGCGGCCCGCCCGTGACCGCGTCGCGCCCCGGGGGATCCGGGACGTGGCCCGTCGGCCCCACCGCCTCCGCGAAAGCACCCGTCTCCGTGAAAGCACCCACTTCCGCGCGAGCAACCACCTCCGCAGGAGCATCCGACGCCGCAGGAACGCCCATGAATGCGGTCCCGCCCCAGGTCCGGACGGCAGCAGGCGGGTGGCGGGTGAGCACGGCGACACCGTTGCGGCCGGGCAGCGTGCCGGTGTCGAGGGCGACGTGGTAGTCCCCGAACGACCCGTCGGGGATCTTGTCGGCCTGGGCCCGGACCTCCTGGAGCGCGACGACATCGCAGCCGCGCCCGGCCAGCCAGTCGTCGAACCCTCGGCGGCGGGAAGCCCGGATCCCGTTGATGTTGGCGGTCGCGATGCGGAGCATCCCCCGAGGCTACGTGCTGGTCAGGCAAGTGCCCTCCCCGGCTTCGCGAACCTTTCGAATGTCAGCCGCCGGCTCCGGGATGAGCCGGGAGCCAGGCCCCGTGCGTATCGTGCGGCTCGCCCGACGGACTAGGCAACGCGGCCCGCGCCGCCAGCCCGTCCAGAAGGATCTCCAGTCCTGCGAGGAAGTCCCGATCGGCCTCGTCGGCTCCGGTCCTGTCGGTCGCGAGTACCTGGGATGCGAGCATCGCGGCCGTCTGCGGGAACCTCTCCGCGTCGACGAGGCTATGCAGGGCCTCCCCGTACTCACGCTCGCTCTCGGATTGCGCCTGGCCGGCCTCGCGACCCTCCTCCAGTTCGTGCTGAAGCAATGAGGATTGGCGCACGAAGCCGCTCAGCAGTGTGAGTGCCGTGAGCTTCTGGTCCCAGTCGAGCTCCGTCGACTCCAAGAGCTCGAAACCGCGCTCGAGCCACGCGATCTGATGGGGGCCCGAGGGTGCGCGGTAGATGGGGACGCGGGGGATCCATGGTCGGTCCTGGTAGAGGGACCAGAGGTCGGTGGCCCACCGCCGCAGTCCGTCGCGCCATCCGGTGGAATCGTCCGGCGCGGGTGCGCCCGGCTCGCTCGCCGCATCCATCATGAGCTGGAGCAGCTCGTGCTTGGAGCCGACGTGCCGATACAGCGACATGGCTGTCACGCCCAGCTCTTCGGCCACCCTGGGCAGGGTCGCCGCTTCCAGGCCGCCCGCGTCGGCGAGCCGGACGGCTGTGCTGACCACTGCCTCGACATCCAGGGTGGATTTGCGGCCCATCCGGTGAGGGGCGACCGGCAGGCGCCAGAGCCGCCGGAAGAAGTCGGGCACGGACACGTCGTTCATACGATCACTCCTCCGGCTGGTATGGCCTGAGCCTACACAGCACCTAGCACATAAACTCTATGCCATATAGTTTATGTGCTAGGTTTCGACGCATGACTTCTCGAACAGTCGCGCGCAGGCCCGTGGTGAGCGGGCGGGTCCATGATGTCGACGCCCTCCGCGGGTTCGCCCTGCTGGGGATCCTCGCCGTCAACATCACGTTCATGGCCTCGGCCTATCCGGGCAATCTGGTCGACGATCCGGCGTTCTCCTCGCCTCTCGACGACGCAGCCCGGTTCGCGGTGGCGTCCCTGTTCTCGATGAAGTTCTACCTGCTCTTCTCCTTCCTGTTCGGCTACAGCTTCGTCCTGCAGATGGATGCCGCTGAGCGCGCCGGCACGGCGTTCGTGCCGCGGATGCTGCGCAGGGTGCTGGGTCTTTTCGTGCTCGGGGCGGCGCACATCGTCCTGCTGTACGGAGGGGATGTCCTGACCACTTACGCGGCGGTATGCCTCGTGCTGCTCGCCATGCACCGAGTGAGTGACAAGGTGGCCCTGCGCACGGCTGGCGTGATCTATGCGGTGGTGATCGCCTCTCTCGTGGGAAGCGCCCTGTTCCTCGATCGGTCCGCGTTCATGCCCGAGCACGACGAGGCACTCGCCGCAGCGGCCGCGCAGACGCAGGCCATGCTCGGGCCACCGGCCGACATCATCGGCCACCACCTTGGGGGCCTCGACCTGCTCGTCGTTCAGGCGGTGTCCCTTCAGGGGCCGACGGCGCTGGCGATGTTCCTGCTGGGGATGGTCGCCGCCCGGAGGCGCCTGTTCTCGGACGTCGGCGATCAGGCCTCACTCCTGCGTCGAACACAGTGGATCGGCTTTCCGGTGGGGCTGGCCGGCGGCACCGTCTACGCCGCGCTCGGGGCCGACGGCAACACCTGGGCCACTGCGGTGAGCGTCCTGACAGCCCCGTTCCTGACCGCCGCCTATGTCGCGACCCTGGTGCGGCTGATGCACTCTCCTGGTGCTGCGTGGGTGCGCGCGGTCCTGGCGCCGGTCGGTCGCGTCGCGCTGACGAACTATCTGGCGCAGTCGGCAGTGGGGATCATCGTGTTCACCGGTGTCGGTCTCGGGCTCGCCGGACGGGCGTCGCCGCCGATGCTGCTCCTGCTCGCCGTCGTCGTCTTCGCAGGCCAGGCGGCCGTGAGCGCCTGGTGGCTGACGCGTCACCGCTACGGTCCGGCGGAGTACGTGCTGAGGTGGTTCACCACCTGGCGCAGACCGGGCCGCTGATCAGGCGGAGTGCACCGGCTCGCCCTGGACGGGACCTTCCGAGTTCGGCACCCAGCCCAGCGCCGGCGCGACATGCTGCGCGAAGCTCTCGAGGATGTGGAGGTTCAGCTCCACGCCGGCCTGCGAGGGGATCGTGAGCATGAGCGTGTCGGCCTCCTGCACGGCCGCATCGCCCTTGAGCTGTTCGATGAGCTGGTCCGGCTCCCCGGTGTAGGTCTTGCCGAAGGTGGAGCGGTGGCCGTCGATGATGCCGATCTGGTCCGCGCCGTCGCCCGACCGCAGGCCGAACATCATCCGGTCCTGCTCGGTGACGATCGGGAACACGCTGCGGGAGACGGAGACGCGCGGGGTGTGGGCGTGCCCGGCCTCGCGGAACGCCGTGCGATAGGCGTCGATCTGCTCGGCCTGGAGATCGCCGAACGCGGCGCCCGTGGCCTCGGTGAGCAGCGTCGAGCTCATCATGTTCAGGCCCTGCGTGCCTGTGCGCTCGGCGGTCTCCCGGGAGCCGGCGCCCCACCAGATCCGACGGATCAGCTCAGGGGAGTGCGGCTCGATGCGCAGGCCCTGGCCGGGCTGGACCGGCGCGCCGTAGGGCTGCTCGGCGGCGCGGGCCATCGGCTCGCCCTGGATGGCCCGCAGGAAGGCGTCGAACTTCGCGTGGGCGATGTCGGCGCCGCGGGGGTCGGTGGAGCCGGTGTAGCCGAACGACTCCCAGCCGCGCTCGGCGGGCTCGGGGCTCCCACGGGAGACGCCGAGGGCTACCCGACCGTCCGCGATGAGGTCCAGCGCGGCGGCCTCCTCCGCGAAGTACAGCGGATTCTCGTAGCGCATGTCGATGACCCCGGTGCCGACCTCGATCCGCTGCGTGCGCGCGGCGACCGCGGACAGCAGGGGCATGGGGGAGGCGGACTGCTGGGCGAAGTGGTGCACGCGGAAGTAGGCGCCGTTCACGCCGAGCTCGTCCGCGCCGACGGAGATGTCGATCGCGTCGTGGAGCATCTGACGGGCGCTGAGACCTCCCTGCGCGGGGCTGCCGCCGTAGTGGCCGAAGCTGAGGAATCCGAAGGCTCGCATGAGCTCAGCCTACAAGATGATTGATAAATAAAACAGATGGGGTCGGCGGTATCGACGAGCTCGTCGCGGCGACCGGCGAGACGGTGGCTGCGCATTCCTGGCAGCCCTGGCCTTCTCCGGATATCGCGCGCTGCGGTCGCTCATCGGGCGTGCCGACCGTGCGGCAGACGCTCTCCCCAGGGACTCCGACGAGAGATCTCCCGGGTCTCTGACGAGAGATCTCCAGGGACTCCGACGAGAGGTCGTGAGTCGGCGCGGACGAGACCTGCGCCCCATATTTCCGCGAGAGCACCCGGTGCAGGGCCTTCTTCCCCTTAGGGTGGGGCGCTCCGCGACCGGACCTCGCCGCATGCCTGTCGGCTCGTCGACCGTCGCAGCCCCCCTCATCTTTCGCTGCCCGCCCTCATGCCTTCCTGCATTCCTCGCGCGGCAGCGCCCTCACGATCGGACCGCGCCATGTCGCTGGACACCCCTGCCGACCCACTTCCCGCTGAGCCTCGCCCGGCCGACCGATCGTCGGCCGCCGATCTCCCGGCCGACGCCGACGACGACCCCGGACCACGCCGCGCCCGGCGCGAGGCCGACCGCTTCCCCAGCGCCCCGCAGGTCCCCGGCAGTGCCCGCGGCGCCGTGGTCTGGGTGGCGGTCGCGCTCATCGTCGCCCTCCTCATCGCCGCCGGCTTCTGGCCGGCGCAGATGAGCTCCGCCGCCGGCGCGGCGATGCAGTGGGTGACCACGACCGGCGGCTGGTCGCTGCTGCTGATCCCGCTGTGCCTGATCGCGCTGCTGCTGGTCCTCGCCTGCACCCGCTTCGGCGACATCCGGCTGGGCCCGGACGATTCCCGGCCCGAATACCCCACCTTCGCGTGGATCGCGATGCTGCTGGGCGCGGTGATGGGCATCGGGATGGTCACCTACGGCGTCGCCGAACCCGTCTCCCACCTGGTCTCCCCGCCGCACGGCCTCGCCGAGCCCGGCAGCCAGGAGGCCGTGGTCGACGCCCTGCGCTTCACGTTCCTCGACTGGGGCCTGCACGCCTGGGCCGTGTTCGCCACCTTCGGCCTGGCGATCGGGTACTCCACCCACCGCCTCGGGAACAAGGGGCTGGTCTCGCCGATCCTGCGGCCGCTGATCGGTCGTCACGCCGACGGCCTGGTAGGCAAGGCGATCGACGTGCTGGTCATCCTGTCCACCCTGTTCGGCACGACGACCTCGCTGGGACTCGGCGCTGCCCAGATCAGCCAGGGGATGAGCCGGATGACCGGCCTCGACCTCACCACCACCGGCGTGCAGCTCATCATCATCGCGCTGGTCACGGTGCTGTTCACCGCGTCGGCGATGAGCGGGATCGGGCGCGGGATCCGCTACCTGAGCCAGACCACGATGGTCATCGCTGCCGCGCTGCTGCTGTTCGTCCTGGCCACCGGCCCCACCAGCTGGCTGATCAACCTCTTCCTCCGCTCGCTCGGCGGGTACGCCGGAGGGTTCGTCGAGATCAGCCTGATGCTGCCCACCGACGGCGCGGACGTGGAATGGATGCAGGCCTGGACCTACTTCATGATGGCCTGGTGGATCTCCTGGGGCGCTTTCGTGGGCATCTTCCTGGCCCGGATCTCGCGCGGTCGCACCATCCGGCAGTTCGTGCTGGTCGTGCTCGGCGTGCCGAGCCTGATCTTCTCCGCCTGGTTCACGGTGTTCGGCGGCTCGGCGATGTTCATGGATCTCGAGCGCGATGCGGGGATCGGCGAGGCCGCGACGGAGAACGTGAACACTGCCTTCTTCGCACTGCTCGACCAGCTGCCGCTGACGGGGCTCACCTCGGTGGTCGCCGTGGTGCTGGTGATCATGTACTTCGTGACCAGTGCGGACTCCAACACCTACGTGCTCGCGGTGATCTCCTCCGACGGCCGCTTGCATCCCAGCCGCCCGCTGATGGGCATGTGGGGCGTGCTCACCGGGGCGACGGCCGCCGTGCTCCTCTACGCCGGCGGTCTGGAGGCGCTGCAGACGGCGGTGATGCTCTCGGCGGCCCCGTTCATCTTCGTGATCCTCGCGCTCGCGGTCTCGCTGGTGATGATGCTGCGCCGCGATCCGCTGATCAGCGGGCGCGGGCCTCGGGCGGCCAAGGGCCCGCAGGCCAGCAGGAATCCTCAGGCCGACGAGGATCGTCAGTCCCACGAGGATGCCCAGTCCCACGGGGATGCTCAGCCCGACGAGGATGCTCCCATCGGTGAGGACGCTCCGATCAGCGCCAGCTGAGCCATCGCACGACGAGAAGCGCGCGCCACCCGAACCGGGTAGCGCGCGCTTCTGCGTGGGCGGGTCAGTTCTCGTCGGCCTCGGTGGACTCGGCGGGCCGACGACCCAGCTCGGCGTCCAGGCGCAGGAGGCCGGAGCCGTCGTTGCCGATCAGCTTGACGCGGCCGATGATCTCGGAAGCGGTCGCCTCCTCCTCGATCTGCTCGTCGACGAACCAGTTCAGCAGCGGGCGGGAATCGTAGTCGCCCTCCTTGTCGGCGCTGCGGTACAGCTCGCGGATCGACTCGGAGACCTTCTGCTCGTGGGCGAGAGCGGCCTCGAAGATCTCGAGCACGGACAGGCCGGGGCGCACGGCCGGCGCATTGATGGCGCCGATGGCAGCGTGGTTGTCGCGGTCGGAGACGTGCTGGATGAACTTGTTGGCGTGCACGATCTCCTCGTCGGCCTGGTGGCGCAGCCACGCGGCGATGCCGGGGAGGTCCTGCTCGTCCGCTTCGATGGCGAGCTGGCGGTAGGTGATCGAAGCCTCGAACTCGAGGGTGATCTGGGCCTGGAACTTCTTCTCAAGGTCATTGCTCATCTTCATGGCACTGACGATAGCCGCCTTCGGCACCCCTGTCATCCATGGAAAGGCTTCCCTGACCTGCAGTGATGCGGTTTGGGCAGGCTTACCTCGCCGCCCGTGACGAGGTGGTGATCCGGCGTCGGGTCGCCGAGCCCCCGCCGGCGCAGACGCCCGCCACGCACAAGGTCTCTTGACTTCAAGATAAATCGGGAGCATCATCGAAGTGCGGCTTAGGTGAGGCAAGCCTAACCTGCAATTCCGGTCCGTCTCCCCACGCCCGAAGTGCTCGGGGCGCTCGACCGGAACCGGTCCGTCACCACGAGGAGGACATCGTCATGGCCGCATCCGCCCATCGCTCCCCATCCGCCGTCGCCGTCTCCACGGCATCGCCGGGCACTCCCGCAGTCGCCGTCTCCGGGGCGCCGAGCGCCTCGCCCGAGGCCCTGGACGGGAGCCGTCCCGGTGGGCCCACGGAGGTCCAGGAGCTGGCCGCCTACGTCCACTCAGCCACCTTCGAGCAGATCGGGGACGAGGCCCTGGAGCAGCTGAGGATCCGGATCCTCGACACCCTCGGCGTCGCGATCGCGGCGCTCGACGCGGAGCCGATCCGAGCGGTCCGCGAGCTGCTCGAGGATCTCGGCGGCGCGCCTCGTGCCACGCTCATCGGCGGCGGACGCACGTCCCCCGATCGCGCCGCTTTCTACAACAGCGCGCTGTCGCGCTACCTCGACTTCATGGATTCCTACCTGGCGGCAGGGGAGACCAACCATCCCAGCGACAACCTCGGCGCGGTGCTCGCCGCCGCGGAGAGCGTCGATGCGAGCGGCCAGGAACTCCTGACGGCCCTCGCGGTCGCCTACCAGATCCACACCCGGCTGTCCGATGTCGCCCCGGTGCGCGCGAAGGGCTTCGACCACACCACCCAGGGCGCCTATGCCGCCGCAGCCGCCGCGGCCAAGGCCATGCGCCTGCCCGCAGAGCAGATCGCGCACGCCATCGCGATCGCCGGCACCGCGAACAACGCACTGCGCGTGACCCGCACCGGCAGCCTCAGCCACTGGAAGGGCCTCGCCTACCCGCAGGTGGCGAAGGAGGGGACCTTCGCCGCGCTGCTCGCCGGGCGCGGCATCACCGGCCCCGAGGAGGTCTTCGAAGGCAACAAGGGCTTCAAGGACTCGATCGCCGGGGACTTCACGATCGACTGGTCCTCCGAGGGCCTCGACGCCGTCCGCCGCACGATCATCAAGAAGCACAACGCCGAGATCCATTCGCAGTCCGCGCTCGATGCCGCCCAGGACATCCGTGCTCAGGACGGCTTCGCCATCGAGGCCGTCCGGAGCATCCGGCTGCGCACCTTCGACGTCGCCCACTCGATCATCGGCGGGGGTGAGGAGGGGGACAAGCGGACCGTCCGCACGAAGGAGGAGGCGGACCATTCGCTGCCGTGGATGCTCGCCGTGGTGCTGCTGGACGGTGAGCTGACCCCGGCCCAGTACCACCACGAGCGCATCGTCGCCGATGACGTGCAGGACCTCATGCGTGCGGTCGAGATCGTCTCCGATGACGCGTCCTCCGCCCGGTTCCCGGATCTCATGCCCGCGGACCTCGAGGTCACTCTCGCCGATGGCACCGTCTTCCGCTCCGCTCAGGACTCCTACGAGGGATTCCATACCGATCCGCTGAGCTGGGAGGGCGCCCGGGCGAAGTTCGACCTGCTGACCACGCCTTTCGCCACGGAGGAGCTCCGGGAGGAGATCGCCGGCATCGTCCGCGACCTCGAGCACCACAGTGTTCGCGAGCTCACCGGGGCCCTTGCCCGTGCCGGCACGAGCCGTGCCACGCCCGCCGAGCGCTGAGCCCACCCCGACCGGACGCACCGACCGCACCGACCGCACCCATCGAACACCGGAAGGACACACCATGACCCACGAGATCCCCTTCGACGTCGCCTTCAACATCGTGCCGCGCGCTGCGCGCCCCACCAAGCCGCGCAGCCACGGCCTCACCGAGATCCGCGCCCCGTACTACTCCACCTTCGGCACTCGCCACCTGCAGGACGTCTTCGACGTCGCGGGGCAGTGGGTGGACGGCATCAAGTGGGCCGGCGGCTCCTTCGCCCTGGTCCCGCCCGAGCAGGTGCGGCGCTTCTCCGAGATCGCCCACGAGAACGACGCGTACGTCTCCTCCGGGGGCTGGATCGAGACCGTGCTGCGCTACGGCGACGAGGCGGTGGACCACTACCTCAAGGAAGCCAAGGAGGTCGGCTTCGACGTCATCGAGATCTCGACCGGCTTCATCATGCTGCCCACGTCCGGCCTGGAACGACTGGTCGAGAAGGTCACGAAGGCGGGCCTGAAGGCCAAGCCCGAGCTCGGGATCCAGATCGGCTCCGGCGGGGACTCGGGCGAGGTGGAGCTCGCCGCCGAGGGGGCCAAGGACATCGGCGACCTCATCGACCGCGGCAGGCGGGCGCTGGACGCCGGCGCCGAGATCATCATGATCGAGTCCGAGGGCATCACCGAGAACGTGACCAGCTGGAACACGGGTGCGGCCGCCTCGATCATGAACGGTCTCGGGATGGAGAACGTGATGTTCGAGGCGGCCGACGGCCCTGTGTTCGAGTGGTACGTCAAGAACTACGGCAACGAGGTGAACCTCTTCGTCGACCACTCGCAGATCCTGCAGCTGGAGGGCCTGCGCCAGAACATCTGGGGCAACAAGTCCACCTGGGGCCGGGTCATCAACCCCGCCTGACCGGTCCGGGCCGACAGGTCCGCTCCGGCACCGCGCCGGCTCACTCCACGAGCTTGCCGCGCGGGGTGTCGTCGAGATGCTCCGCGGCCAGGTCGCGGAACGAGTCCGGGGCCGGGCCGACGGGCTCGAACTCGACGCCCGTACGCGGCGTCCACACCATGCTCCCGCGCAGCGCGGGATCCTGGTCGGGGAAGTCCGAACGGTTGTGGCAGCCGCAGGTCTCGCGGCGCTCGAGAGCGCACTCGAGCGTCGCGCGGGCCGCCAGCAGGGAGCCGCGGAGGTCGAAGGCATGGACGAGGTCGTCGAAGCCCGCGACGTCCGGATGCGCGGTCACGCGGGTGGCCCGCTCCTCGAGGAGCGCCAGCTTCTCCAGGCCCTTCCGCAGCCCGGAGTCGTCGCGCACCACCCCGGCGTGCGCGGTCATGAGATCCCGGACCTCGCGCTGCAGGCGACGGGGCACCTCCATGCCGTCGCCCGTGAGCAGGGCGGCCTGTTCGGCGCGGGCCTCGGCGACGGCCTCGGGGTCCCGTCGGACGCTCGTACGGCCGGCGGCGAACGCGGCGGCCACCTGGCCTGTGATCCGGCCGTAGACCAGCAGCTCGATCAGCGAGTTCCCTCCGAGCCGGTTCGCCCCGTGCAGTCCCGAGGAGGCCTCACCGATCGCGAACAGGCCCTCGACGCCCGTGCCGTGGTCCTCTGGCCGCACCCACACCCCGCCCATCGAGTAGTGGGCGGTGGGGGCGATCTCGATCGGCGTGGTGGTGATGTCGAGCATCTGCAGGTCGATCAGGGTGCGGTAGACCCGCGGCAGCTTCGCGAGGATCTGCTCGCGAGGCAGATGGGAGACGTCCAGGTGCACGCCGCCGTTCGCGGTCCCGCGGCCCTCCGCGATCTCGGTGTGGTTCGCGAGCGCCACCCGGTCGCGGGTGGACAGCTCCATCCGTTCGGGGTCGTAGCGCTCCATGAAGCGCTCGCCCTCGGCGTTGCGGAGCACGCCGCCTTCGCCGCGGGCGGCCTCTGAGACCAGGGTGCCGGCGGCGTCGTCGGGCTCGAGCAGGCCCGAGGGGTGGAACTGGACCAGCTCCGCATCGCGGATCCGCGCACCCGCGAGGGCCGCGAGGCGGAAGGAGTCCCCGGTGTTCTCATCGCGCCGCGAGGAGGTCACGCGCCAGATGCGGGTGTGGCCTCCGGCGGCGAGGATCACGGCGTCGGCGTGGATCTGCACGCCCTGCCCGGTGACGACGTCGAAGCCGTAGGCACCGAAGATCGTGCCGTCGGCGACGAGCAGGCGGGTGATGTAGACGGTGTCGATGACGGGGACGCCCAGCTCGGCGGCCCGGCGCATGAGGGTGCGCTGGATCTCCAGCCCCGTGTAGTCGCCGGCGTAGCAGGTGCGGCGGTAGGTGTGCGCGCCGAAGAAGCGCTGGGAGAGGCGGCCGTCGGCCTCACGGGCGAACGGCATGCCCCAGCGCTCGAGATCCTCGATGCCGCGCGCCGCGCCGCGCGCCACGGTCTCGACGATCTCGGGGTCCGCGAGGAAGTACGACTCGCGCAGAGTGTCCGCGGCGTGCTGCTGCCACGAATCCTCAGGATCGATGGTGCCGAGCGCCGCGTTGATGCCGCCCGCCGCGAGCGACGTGTGGGCGTCGTGGGCGCGTCGCTTGCCGACGGCGAGCACCTGCACTCCCTGCTCGGCGAGCTCGATGGCCGCGCGCAGGCCCGCGCCGCCGGTGCCGATGACGAGGACGGACGTGGCGATCAGGCGTTCATCGGCGGTAGTGGAGGGGGAGACCGGGGAGCTGGTAGAGGCCGTGTGCGAAGACATGCTTGTCAGGCTAGGCAGACCTGCAGGAATACGGCCAATGCCAATGTGGCAACCGTTCCATGCGGTTAATGTATAGCTCATGAGGACAGAGCATCTGCGGGCGTTCGAGACGGTGGCCCGGCGCGGCACCTTCACCCGTGCCGCGCAGGAGCTCTACCTCACCCAGCCCTCGCTCTCGCGGCAGGTCGCGGCGCTCGAGGCGGAGCTCGGTGCGGAGCTCCTCGAGAGGGGCAGGCGGGGCGCCGTGCCGACGGCCGCCGGAGCAGCCCTGCTCCCGATCGCCCGGCGCATGCTCGCGGACGCGGACTCCCTCCGGCTCGAGCTCGACGAGCTCGCGGGCCTGCGCCGCGGCAGGGTGCGGCTCGGCGCTCCGCCCACGCTCTGCGTCTCCCTCGTCGCCGAGGTGCTCGCCGACAGCGTCGTCCGCTTCCCGGGGGTGGAGCTGCAGATCAGCGAGGCGGGCTCGCTCGCGGTCATGCAGAAGCTGCACGAGGGCGACCTGGACCTCGCCGTCGTGGTCACGCGCGGAGACACGTTCGAGAGCGAGGGGGCGGAGCTGATCCCACTGCTCCGAGAGCGCCTCGTGGTCGTCTCCGCTGCGACTCGCGAGGGGTCCCTGCCCGAGTCGGTCACCCTCGCTCGGCTCGCCGAGATGCCTCAGGTCTGCTTCGACCGCAGCTATGCCCTGCGCGCCGCGACCGACGCCGCCTTCGCCGCCGCGGGCCTCACGCCGCGGATTGCCGTCGAGGGTGCCGAGATGGATGCGGTGCTGCGGTTCGTCGAGCGGGGGATCGGAGTCGCCGTGGTGCCCGCCATGGTGGTCGCCGGACGCCCCGGCCTGACCTGGTCGCCTCTGATCGAACCGGAGCTGGACCGCACCGTGAACCTCGCCCGCCGCCGCGGCGTGCGGTTGTCCACGGCAGCGGCCGCGATGCAGGAGCTGGTCTTCGAGACGGTCGCGCTCATGGAACTGCCCGGGGTGCTGCGCCTCGGCGACTGACGCCGAGGTGCCGGGCGTCGGCGCAGGGTAGCGCAGAGGAGACGGCCCATCGGGGCCGACGGGTGACTGCCGGGTGAAGCCTCGGTGCGCCGAGGCCCCGAACGGCGGGGCCCGCGGGGAACAGTTGCGGACCGGGCGATGAACAGTCGGTGGACCGCGGCCCGAGAAGCCCTCGGAGCTGCTGCCGACGACTCTGCGGAGCGTCCGTGATGTCCGCTCTCACCTGCAGTGATGCCGTGAGTTCAGGTCTGGTTCACCGGGGTGTCGGGGCGCTGGCCATGCCGGTCGAGGCCTCCCTACGGTGAGCGGGAACGACGAGGGGAGCAGCCGTCGGCTGCACCCCGTCGATCGCCCGGCCGCACCGCGGCCCGTTTCTCTCACCGGCCCCTCCAGCTGCGGTGGACCGGCCCTTCGACCAGGAAGCTGGGAACGCATCCATGACAGTCGTCGCTCGACCGCAGCCCCACCGGGGCTCGTCGGCCCCGCACAGGGCCGAGGGGAAGGGCGGTCCCTCGGAGCCGTCCGGTGCGTCCGCCGCGGGGACCGGGACGCACCGCCCGGTCGCGCCCCGCCGGCCCTCGGCACAGCGTCGCCGACGCCGTCGCCGCGACGCGCTCCTGTTCGGCGCGCTGATCGCCCCCAACCTCATCGCGATCATGGTCTTCTCGTACTACCCGGCGCTCTACAACATCGGCCTCAGCTTCGCCGAGTGGGACTTCGTCGCACCGACCCCCGAATTCGTGGGCCTGGAGAACTACCGCGACCTGCTCACCGACCCGAGCTTCGGGCAGGTGCTGCTGAACACGCTGATCTTCACGGGCGTGAGCGTGGTCGGCTCGATCATCTGCGGCCTGCTGCTGGGCAGCCTGCTGGCGACCAAGGTCCCGCTGACAGGCTTCGCGCAGACCATGGCCTTCGCGCCCCATATGCTCCCCGGCGCCGCCGTCGGCATCCTGTGGCTGTTCATGTTCGACCCCAACTACGGGCTGTCCCGGTGGGCATTCTCGCTGGTGGGAGCGGCCTCGCCGGACTGGACCACCACCTCGGACTGGTCCCTGTGGGCGATCACCATCGCGTACACCTGGCAGCGCCTCGGCTTCGTCACCGTCATCTGCTACACCGCGATCCTGGACCTGCCCAAGGACCTCTACGAGGCTGCGGCCCTGGACGGGGCGCACGGCTGGAAGCTGTTCCGGAACCTCACGCTGCCGCTGCTGAGCCCGATCACCTTCTTCCTCTCGGTCACCGGCATCATCTCCGCAGCCCAGGCCTTCGACATCATCTCGATCATGACCGACGGCGGCCCGGGAGTCTCCTCGACCACGCTCAGCTGGATGATCTACGAGGAGGCCTTCAAGAAGTTCGACATCGGCTCCGCCTCGGCGGCCGCCACCGTGCTGCTGGTGCTCCTCCTGGTGATCACCTTCGTGCAGGTCCGCTACGGCGAGAAGAAGGTGAACTACGCATCATGAGCACCCTGACCGCCGATGCCGCCCCCAGGACGGGCGCCCCGACACCGCGCAACCGGGGCCGCAGCCGTGGCCCGCGCCGTCCGCTGTGGGCGACGATCCTGCTCACCGCCGGAGTGCTCGGCACCATCGCCCTGTTCCTGGTGCCGCTGTACTGGCTGTTCTCCTCGTCGCTGAAGCCCCACCAGGACATCTACTCCTGGCCGCTGCACTGGGTCCCCGGGTCGCTGACGTTCGACAACTTCACCGAGGCCTGGAGCTCCGCGCCCTTCGACCGGTTCTTCCTCAACTCGATCGTGACCACCGGGGCGGGGACGTTCCTGGAGATCTCGCTCGCGATCCTGTGCGCGTACGCGTTCGTGTTCGTCGACTTCCGGTACAAGAAGATCGCCTTCGGCCTGATCATCGCCTCGATGATGCTTCCGGGCCACGTCACCCTGATCGTCAACTACATCACCGTGGCGAACCTGGGCTGGCTGAACTCCTATGCCGGGCTCGTCCTGCCCGGGGTCGCCAGCGCCTTCGCGATGTTCCTGCTCTACCAGTTCATGCGCACGATCGACCGGGACATCCTGCAGGCCGCCGAGATCGACGGGGCCGGCCACCTGCGGCGGATGCTCACGATCGTGGTGCCGCTGACCAGCCCCATGATCCTCACCGCGACCCTGATCGTGATGGTCGGGAAGTGGAACGAGTACGTGTGGCCGCTGATCGTGACGAGCACGGCCAGCATGCGCACCCTGCCCGTCGGCCTGCTGTTCCTGCGCAGCCAGGAGGGCTACAGCAACTGGGGCGTGATCATGGCCGGCGCCGTGTTCGTCTCCCTGCCGATGCTCATCCTCTTCTTCCTCGCCCAGAAGCGGATCATCGGCGGGCTCACCGCGGGCGCCCTGAAGTGAACCCCGCCCGCATGCCCGATCCCGCCGGCACTTGCAATCTGTCCCGCACCTCCAGCCCCTCCCGTTCCTCCCGCTCGATCCGTCACCAAGGAGCCACCCGCATGTCTCGCACCCTCCACACCCCCTCCCGTCGCCACCTGCTGGCCGCCATGGGCCTCGGCGCCGGTGCCGCGGGGCTCGCCGCCTGCGGTGCACCTGCCGGTGGCGACGAGGCCTCCGGCCCCGTGCGCGACGGCTTCACCCAGGCGGACCTCACCGTGCCCGGCGAGTACGAGGGCCGCACGCCGATCCTGTTCTGGGCACCGTTCACCGGCGACACCTACGCGGTGCTCGCCCAGCTGTTCCAGGACTTCAACGAGTCGCAGGACGAGATCGTCGCGATCGCGGAGTCCGTCGGCAGCTACGCGGACCTGAACCAGAAGTTCACCGCGGCGCTCCAGGCGCGCGCCGTGCCCGACATCGTCTGCTTCCCCGAGATGCAGTGGCTCCAGTTCTACTTCTCCGACGCGCTCGCCCCGTTGGACGACTACTTCGACGACACCTGGAGCCTGGACAGCTTCCTGCCCAACTACATCGCCGAGGGCAAGGCCGCCGGAAAGACCTACGTGGTGCCCTTCGCCCGGTCCACGCCGCTGTTCTACTACAACAAGTCCCGCTACATCGAGGCCGGGCTGCCCGAGGAAGGGCCCTCCACCTGGGAGGAGCTCGCCGAGTTCGCCCCCGAACTGGCCACGTTCGACGTGGACGGCCGCCCGCTGTCCGCGCTCGCCCTCTCCGGGGACGCCTGGCACGGCCAGGCCGACATCTGGGGCTTCGGCGGCGCGAACTCGACCGACGGCTTCGAGGTCACGATCAACGGCGACGCAGGCATCGAATGGCTGGAGTGGCAGCGCCAGTTCATCAGCGACGGGTTCGGCTACCTCGCCAAGGATGCGAGCACCGACTTCTCCTCCGGCATCGCCGCGGGCATGCGCGGATCGACCGCCGGCCTGACCGGCACGACCGCCGCCACGGAGGGCGTGTTCGAGCTCGGCACCGCGTTCATGCTCTCCAAGGAGGGCGAGGACAAGGCGGTCCCGACCGGCGGCTCCGGCCTGTCGATCGTGCGCAGCGAGTCGAAGGAGCGCCAGGACGCCTGCGCGGAGCTGTTCCGGTTCCTCGGCGGCGCCGAGCAGTCCGCGACCTGGCACCTCGGCACCGGCTATGTGCCGATCGTCAAGGAGGCCGCGGAGACCTCGCAGGTCAAGGAGCAGGTGGCGAGCAACCCGAACTACGGGGTCGCCCTGGACCAGCTCGCCAATGCCCGCACTGCGGACTACACCAACTGGAACCAGGGTGCGGTCACCGAGATCTCGGCCGCCCAGGCGGCGGTCTACGGCGACGGCACCCCGGCGAAGGAGGCCCTGGACGCCCTGGCCCCGACCCTGCAGGAAGTCCTCGACGACAACCGTGAGGACTACGAGTCCATCGCGTTCGAGGGCTGGAAGTGACCGCCCCCGCGCGCACGCCGGGCCCGACCGGGACCCCGCAGGTGCGCCTCGACCTGCCTGCACTGGTGGGTCACCGCGGCGCCGCCGAGGTGTCCCCGGAGAACACCGTGGCGTCCTTCGTGCGCGGCATCGCCGAGGGCTCCCGGCTGCTGGAGTGCGATGTGCACCTCAGCAGCGACGGCGTGGACGCCGTGATCCATGACGCGACCATCGATCGCACCGCGCAGGAGGACTCCCCGCTGCGCACCGGCGCCGTCGCGGACCTCACCCGCGCGCAGCTGGACCGAGTGCTGGTGGGGGAGGGGCAGCACATCCCCACCCTCCGCCAGGTGCTCGACGCCGCAGTGCGCGAGGACGGCGCCCGGGTGCCGCTGCTGGTGGAGATCAAGGCCCCGGCAGCGGCCCGCCCGGTCGCCCGGATCCTCACCGAGTACTTCGGCGAGGAGACCTGGAACGCGCAGGCCTGGAAGGATGCGAGCGCCACATCGGCCCCCGCCCACGTGATCTCCTTCCATCCCGAGGCGCTGCGGACCGCCGCGGAGGAGAACCCCCGCATCCCGCTGCTGCTGACGACCACCGCCACCTCGCCCGAGTTCTTCGAGACGGCGCGCGAGCTCGGGGTCTCCCAGGTCGGGGTGCGGATCGCGGACGCCCGTCAGGCCGATGTCGAGCGGGCGCGGGACCTCGGCGTGCGGCTGAACCTGTGGACCGCTCGCTCCGAGGAGGAGCTGGCGCGGGCCCTCGAGCTCGGCTGCGACTCGCTCACCGTGGACGACCCCGCCTGGGCGTCCGCCCGACTGGAGGAGCTGGTGCAGCCATGACCCGACGTCGACCCCACGCCCCGCTGATCACCGGTCATCGCGGTGCGGCGGCCGTCGCCCCGGAGAACACCGTCACGGGTTTCCGCCGCGGTGTCGCCGACGGGGCCGACCAGCTCGAATGCGATGTGCACCTCAGCCGCGACCGGCGCGACGTGATCATCCACGATGCGACCATCGACCGCACCGCGCAGGAGGACTCCCCGCGGCGCACCGGAACGGTCGCGGACCTCACCCGGGCCGAGCTCGACGAGGTGCTGGTGGGGGAGGGCGAGCACATCCCCACACTCCGCCAGGTGCTCGATGCCGCGGTGCGCGAGGATGGCACCCGCGCCCCGGTGCTGGTGGAGATCAAGGCCCCGGCCGCCGCAGCGCTCGCCGCCCGGATCCTCACCGACACCTTCGAGGCCGCGGCGTGGTCCTCGGATCAGCCGGCCCCGGCCCGGATCATCTCCTTCCACGCCGATGCCCTGCGCATCGCGCTCGAGAAGGCGCCCGACGTGCCGCGCGGGCTGCTCGCCAGGGAGCTCTCGGACGAGGTGCTCGATGCCGCGATGGAGACGAAGGCCGAGATCCTCGGCATCCGTCTGTCCGACGTGCGGGACGGAGATTTCGAGCGGATCCGCGGGGTGGGCCTGACCCCGTCGGCCTGGGCCGCGCGCAGCGACGAGGAGATCCGCCAGGCGATCGACCTCGGCGTCCCCGAGATCGGCGCCGATGATCCGGCCCGCGCCCGACGGGTGGTCGAGGAGCACCTGGACGGGCAGTGAGCCCTCCGCCCGAATCTCGAGAGCCCTCCGCGCCTCGGGAACCCTCCTTGCTCCGGCACGTCAGCCGATGCCGCGAACAGGCGCGGCGCGCGTCGGAGCGCTGCGCCCGGTGTGACCCATAGCACCGATAGGGTGCAACAACTCCCACGGTCCGCCGTGAGCACCGGCCGCAGCACCAGCGGCCGGAGATCCGTCCCTCACCAGGAGAGTCATGTCTGAGCAGCCCACCTCGTCCGCGCAGCGCCCCGCGATCGTCGGGCACCGCGGAGCCTCCGCGCACGCGCCCGAGAACACCCTGGCGGCCTTCCGCCGCGGCATCGAGGACGGCGCCCAGCTGCTGGAGTGCGACGTCCACCTGAGCGCGGACGGCCAGGTGGTGGTCATGCACGACGAGACGATCGACCGCACCGCTGCTGCGGACTCCCCGCTGCGCACGGGCGCGATCGGTGACCTCACCCGGGCCGAGCTGGACACCGTGCTGCTGGAGGATGGCGAGAAGGTCCCGTCGCTGAAGGAGCTGCTGGAGATGACGACCGTGCCGGTCTTCATCGAGGTCAAGATCGCCGCCGCCGCGAAGGCCGTGGCCGAGCAGCTGCGCGCGCTGCCCGCCGGCTCCCCGGCGGCCGCCTCCACGGTGATCTCCTTCCACGCCGACGCACTCGCCGAGATCCGCCGCACCACCGACACCCCCGTCTCCTATCTCGTGGAGCAGGTCGGGGAGAAGGAGCTGGCCACTGCCAGAGAGCTCGGTGCCGCCGGGATCGGCCCCTCGGTCAAGGGGCTCTCGCTGCGCGCCGCCGCGGCCGCGCGCGAGGCGGGGCTGGCGGTGAACCCGTGGACGATCAACTCGCCCGAGCAGCTTGACGTCGCCCTCGCCTGCGGCGTCGCGTCGGTGACCACCGATGACCCGGCATGGGTGCAGCACGAGCTGGACGTGCGGGGCCGCTGAGGCGGAGCACGCCCAGGGGCCCTGCCCCACCGGCCCCGAAGGCGAGGGCGCCGATCCTGCTGATCGTCGGCGCCCTCGCCCTTCGTGCGGGAAGGGGCTCAGCCGTTCCTCCTGTCGTGGGACGCCTGGTGCGCCTGGACGTACTCCTCGAGCCCCATGTTCTCGAACTGGGCCACGTAGTCGTCCCACTCGGACAGGGGCTTCTTCCCGGTGATGAAGGCCGACCGGGACTCCTCCAGATGCTTGGTCAGGTCGTTGCCGACCGAGCTGAGCATCAGCGACTCCTCCTCGGTGAAGGTGAACTTCGGCCAGACCTCCTCGAGGGCGTACGGCTCGACGAGCTCGGAGCCGGCGACGGCCTGATCCGTCGTCTCGACACCGCGGAACCAGGTGTCGTTGGCGAGACCGGGATAGCGGCCGCCGAGGTAGAGGGCGTAGGGCTCGAGACCCTCGTCGATGGAGCCCGCCTCGGTGATCTCCGGCAGCAGCTCGTAGCGGCCGTCGACCTCTTCGTAGCTCTCTCCCTCGATCCCCATGAAGAACGCCTTGGCGCCCTCGTCGGAGAACCACCAGTCCATCCAGCGTGCGAGCTCGACCGGATGCGAGCAGCGATCGGTCATCGCGAACTGCCCGATCGAGGCGACCTCCGAGCGCACTGCGTGCCAGGCAGGGTCAGGATTGCCCTCGCGCGTGAGCGGAGCGAGAGCGGTGTACGCCTCGCCCTCCTTCCCGAAGAACCCGGCGGGCGTCTGCGTGTAGGTGCTGCCGACCAGCCCGTCGGACCCCAGAGCGTTCACCTTCTGGGCGTCGGTGCTGAAGATGTCCTTCATGATCAGGCCGTTGGAGTACAGCTTGTTCAGGTAGGTGAGGAGGTCGCGGTATCCGTCGGTGACCGGGTAGAAGCGGACGGTCCCCGGGGAATCGGGATCCTCGTCGATGGTCCCGACGTCGGTCCCCTGGTTGCCGATCTCGAAGGTCCCCAGCAGCGCTTCGATGAGGGTGTTGATCCCGTCGGCGACGAAACCGTTCCCGGCCCCGGCCTCCTTCGGGCCGTTCTTGACGGACTCCTCGAGGTAGGCCTCGTAGGCGTCGAGCGAATCGGGCGTATCCATGCCGAAGCGGTCGAGCCAGTCCTGCCGGACCCACAGCTTGAACATGTACCTCATGCCGAGGAACTCGGGGTCGTAGATCTGCGGCAGGGAGTAGATGTGGCCGTCGGGCTGCGTCAGCCCGTCGCGGATGGTCGGATTCTCCGTCATGATGCCGGAGAGGTTCGGCATGTACTTCTCGATGAGGTCGTCCAACGCGATGAACGTGCCCTGCGAGGAGTACTTGGCCAGGTCACCGTTGCTGATGCTGGTGCGGTAGAAGGCCTCGGGGTACTCGCCGCTCGCCAGCGAGAGGTTCTGCTTCTCCCCGACGCCGTCCAGGGGGACGAGACCGAAATCGATGTGGAGGTTGGTGGTCTCCTCGGCGAGCTTCACGCAGGCGACGTCGTCCCAGTCCTCCGCCGTCGTCGGCGGGCGGCCGGACATCAGCGAGATCGTCGTCTTCTCCTTGACGATCTTCGGATCGTCGGTGTCGGTGATGACGTTCTCGTCGGGGGATTCGATGGCTCCTTCGGTGTCGATCTCGTCGTCTCCGCCGCCGCACGAGGTGAGGGCGAGGGTCGAGGCCAGGGCGGCGCCTCCGGCGAGGGCTGAACGTCGGGTGATGGGACGCATGGGTCAGATCCTTTCGGGGATGGTCGTGCCAGTCGTGCCAGTCGTGCCAGTCGTGCCCGTCAGCGGGCGCGGGGGCGAGGAGGAAGGAGGCGGGTCGTCATCGGGGGCGACGGATACCCGGGCCAAGCACCAGGCGCCGACGAGCAGCGGGACCGATGCCCCGCACACGGGCAGCAGACCCGGCCACCTCGCCAGCACCAGGGCGACGGGCCAGACGATCCATGTCGCGGCCATCAGCACGGTGAGCACGGGCCGGGAGACGGCCACGGCGAGCGCAGCGGTGAAGACGCGGGCGACGCCTGGTGCGCGTCCGCTCTCGCGCTCGCGCAGCTCCGCCGCGCTCAGCCAGATCAGGTGCGGGATGATCGCGGCCATGACCAGCAGGCCGACCAGACATGCGCCCTGGGCCCCGGCGGCGAGCAACGGGGGCCCGCTGCGTGAGAGCAGCCATGTCAGGGCCAGCGCCCCGACCAGAGCGCCGGCCAGGAGGGCGACCCGGTTGGCGGGCCACCAGCAGCGTCGCCAGATGGACGTCATGACGTGGGGGACGGAGTGGACCTCCTGCCCCCGTGCCCACGTGGCGGCGACCTGATGCGCGGCGACGGTCGCGGGGCCGATCCCGAGGAGGATGCCGCCTGCAAGGCTCAGCAGCAGCCACCAGAAGTTCAGCCAGACGAGCCGCACCACCCAGCCCAGCAGCCGATCGATGCCCGCGAGCAGGCCGCCGGAGCGGGGCGCGGTCCACGCGGTGCGAGAGGCCGTGTTCATTCCTTGACCGATCCGATCAGCACGCCCTGGGTGAAGAAGCGCTGCAGGAACGGGTAGATCACGAGCAGCGGCAAAGACGAGACGATCATGACCGCGTATTTGATCAGGGACGCCAGTCGCAGCTGTTCGGTGAGCGACTCCGCGGAGTCGCCGTCGCCACCGCCCTGCGAGGCGTCCTGGGAGACGACGAGCAGCTCGCGCAGGACGAGCTGCAGGGGATATTTGTCGCGGTCGGAGAGATAGATGAGCGCGTTGAAGTACTCGTTCCACAGGCCTACGCCGTGGAAAAGTGCCAGGGTCGCGATGATCGGCGCGGACAGTGGGATCGCGATCCGGAAGAACACCTGGAAGTCGCTCGCGCCGTCGACCTTCGCGGACTCGTTCAGCTCCTCCGGCACGGTCTGGGTGAAGAAGGCTCGGCCCACGAGGATCGCCCAGGCACCGGCCGCTCCCGGAAGGATCACCGCCCACAGGGTGTCCAGCATCCCGAGGTCCTTGACCAGCAGGTAGGTAGGGATGAGACCGCCGGAGAACAGCATCGTGAACAGGATGTACCAGGTCACGAGCTTGCGGCCCACGAACTGGGTGCGCGACAGCGCGTAGGAGCACGGCAGGACGATCGCGAGATGCACGGCGACGCCGACGAGCGTGTACACGATCGTGTTGCGGTAGCCGATCCAGATGGAGGACTCCGCGAAGACGCGTCGGTACCCGTCGAGCGTCATGTCCACGGGCCACAGCCACACGCGCCCGGTGTCCACCGCCTGCGGGTCGGAGATCGACGCGATCATGACGAACCACAGCGGGTAGCCGATCACGAGGATCACGACGATCAGGAAGACGATGTTCACGCGGTCGAAGCGACGATCGCTGATCCGTCGGACGGGACGGTGCAGGATCGCGCTCCCGTCGAGCGGCGCTTTCGCAGCGGGGTTCTGTCGGGTCGGGAGGCTCATGGCATCACCACAGACTGGTATCGGAGATACGGCGAGCCAGGTGGTTCACGCCGACGATCATGAGGATGTTGATGACCGAGTCGAAAAGCCCCACCGCGGCGGCGTAGCTGTACTGCCCCTGCAGCAGACCGGACTTGTAGACGAAGGTCTGGATGATGTCCGAGGTCTCGGCGTTCAGCGAGTTCGACATGAGCAGGACCTTCTCGAAGCCGACTGACATGAACGAGCCGAAGTCGAGGATGAACAGGATGACGACGGTCGGCAGGATCGCGGGGATGTTCACGTGGCGGATGCGCTGCAGCCTGGTCGCCCCGTCGACCTCTGCGGCCTGGTGGAGCTCCGGGTTCACCCCCGCGAGGGCCGCGAGGTAGATGATCGTCCCCCACCCGAGCGACTGCCATACGCCCGACCAGACGAACAGGTGGCGGAACCATCCGGCCTCCTGCATGAAGGGGATCGAGTCGATCCCGATGAGCCCGAGGAAATGATTGGCGATCCCGATGCGTGGATCGAGGAAGGCGACCATCATTCCTACGACCACGACGACGGACACGAAGTGGGGGGCGTAGGTCAGGGTCTGGGCGAAGCGCTTGAAGAAGCGGTTCTTCACCTCGTTCAACGACAGCGCCAGGATGATCGGCAGCGGGAAGAGGAGCAGCTGGTACAGGCTCAGGCCGAGGGTGTTGCGCAGCAGCCGCCAGAAGTAGAACGAGCTGAAGAAGCGCTGGAAGTGTTCGAGGCCTACCCACTCGCTGCCCCAGATGCCCTTCGAGGCGATGAAGTCCTTGAACGCGATCTGGACGCCGTACATGGGGACGTACTTGAAGACGAAGAAGAAGACGACGGCGGGCAGGACCAGGATCCACAGCTGCCATGAGTTGCGGACCCGGCGACGGAAGCGTCCGCCGCGCCGAGGGAGAGCCTGCGCCGGCTGCGTGCCGACGGTCCGGCCCGGCGCGATGACGCTGTTCATCGATCGACCTTCTTCCGCTCGGCGCGCACCGGAGTCGGCGTGCTGCGACCCCTCCGGGCTGCGGTGACCGGACGGGCAGCAGCACCCAGGGGTGATTTCGCACACACGATATGCAAATGACTTACGTAATGCAAGACGCGGGGGCGGCGGGCTCGGACGTCGGGGCGGCCGGTCGGACTAGGCCAGCGGCGCGCGCGGGTCGAGGATCTGAGGAATCGGAGGGTCGTCGACCTGCAGTGTCGTGGTGAGGACGTCGCGCAGCGCAAGGGTGAGCGCACCGTGCAGCGTCGCGTCCTGCCCCCGTTGATCGGTGAGGATGAGCGGGGCGTCGCCGATGGTGGTGCGCTCGGCCAGTCGCTCGCGCAGGCTCTCGAGTTCGGCCGGCCCGGTCGTCGCAGGCGGTCCGTCGATGATGAACGCTTGGGGATCCAGCATGTAGCGCATGGCGAGCAGGATGTCGACCAGGGCGTCCTGGAGGACGGCCAGCCAGCCGGCATCGAGCGTGCCGTCCTCGAGTCCGAGGGCGATGCGTCGGAACTCGACCTCCAGCCCGTCATGGCGGAGGGTGCTGGGCACGAGTCCGACGTGGGTGAAGCTGTTGTCCTCGCCGAGCGTGAGGTGGGCGCCCCGGCGCAGATGGCCGCCGAGGACGACGGCCGGGCGCAGATGGCCGTTGTCGGTGAGGTAGACGAAGTCGTGCAGCCCCTGGGCGGAGCCGTCGTGCATCGCCGCGAGGGCGCGCAGGTTCATGTCGTTCTCCACTCGAACCTGCGCCGTGGGGAACCGTGCGGACACGATGTCGCGCAGGGGGAGACCGGTCCAGGAGGGGATGATCCGCGAGAGTCGGACGGTCCCCGAGGGGTCGACGATGCCCGGCACCCCGAGCACGACGGCCAGCGGTCCACCGGTGCCGCAATCGTTCGCGACCTCGTCCATGAGCGCCTCGACGGATCGGAACACCTGCTCCAGGCGGATGTCGTCGTCGACGTGCTCATGGGGCAGATCCTGGCGGCCGTGCACTCGACCGGTCGTGCTCGTGCAGATGATGTGGGTCGAGAGGGGGCGCACATCGATGCCGACGAGTCCGGGGGTGCCCGGGCCGCGTTCGTACTGCACCGCCGGACGCCCTGCATCGGAGGCGCGCAGTCCGGCGGCGCGGATCAACGAGTGGGATTCGAGTCCGTCCAGGGCGCGGCGCACGGTGGGCCGGCTCGCGGAGAGCCCTTCCGAGAGCTCGGTGATGGTGCGGGGTCCCGAGTCGACGACCCTGCCGAACAGCTCGGAGCTCAGTGCGCGGAACGCCTCGGTGATCTCCGGTGCGGGGCCTCGGGGTCGGGGGGATTTCTCGGAGTCTGACCTTTCCATGCGATGCACTCACTCCATCTCCGGGGGCGCCTGCCACAGTGCCGTCGCGAGGTCGAGAACGGTTTCCGCAAGGTACCTCCGGCCGCGAGGGTGGTCAAGAATTCGCGGCGGCGCCGACGACCCTGTTCGGGCCCGGCGCTGAGAACCCGAGACCCGTGCCCTCCTTCCTGGTACGTTGGGCGGGACCCTATGGCGCACGTCACAGCATCGTGGTGTGCGTCGTCCCGCGTCCCCCACCCCGCGCCTCCTGCTGCGAGGCCTCGGAAGGTCCCTGTTGTGAATCGATACACTGCCGGTCATCAGCTCCTGCCCGCCTCCTTCACCCGCCGTGCCGCTCTCGGACTCGGCCTCGCCGCCGGAGGCGCGATCGCGCTCCCGATGAGCGGTGCGCTCGCCGCCGGCGAGGGCTCCCGCCCCGGCGACCGCGTGGTGCGCCCGCAGCCCAGCGCCCTCGAGCGCACCGAGCGCGAGGTGGCGCTCGGCCGCACGGTCTCCGTGATCGTCGGCGAGGACACCGACGAGGTCGCCCTGCAGGACCTCACGGAGCTGCTCGAGGCCAACGGCTGCACGGTCGCGACCGTCCTCGCCGACGACGCGGGCACCACCGCCTCCGGCACCCGCATCCACCTCGGCAGCCCGGAGGACAATCCCACGCTCCCCGCCGCCCTGGAGGTCGTCGGCGTGCCGGGCCCGGAGGATCTCGCGGCCGACGGCTACGTGCTGGCCGCGGCGAAGGACAAGGGTGCCGTGGTGGTCCTCGCCGGGCACGACGCCCGCGGCACCTACTACGCCGTCCAGACCCTGCGCCAGCTCCTGGCCGGCGGCACCCGTCTGCCCGCCGTGCAGGTGCGCGACGAGCCGCTCATGGAGATCCGCGGAGCGATCGAGGGCTTCTACGGGATCCCGTGGTCCCATCAGTCGCGTCTGGACCACTTCGCCTTCTACGGCGCCCACAAGCTGAACACCTACATCTATACGCCGAAGGACGACCTGCTGCTGCGTTCGAAGTGGCGCGAGCTCTACGCCGGCGAGGATCTCGACCAGCTCGCCGAGCTGGTCGAGGCCGCGAACGCCCATCACGTGGACTTCACCTTCGCCCTCTCGCCCGGCAACGACATCACCTATGGCAGCGACGAGGACTTCGAGGCCACCGTCACGAAGTTCGAGCAGCTGCGCGAACTGGGCGTCTCCAGCTTCTACATCGCCCTGGACGACATCCCCACCGAGCTCGGCGAGGACGACGCCGCGCAGTTCAGCTCCCTCGCCGAAGCCCAGATCCACTACCTCAACCGTGTGCAGACGGACTATGTCGAGGCCCATGACCTCGCCCCGCTCCAGACCGTCCCCACCCATTACTCGGGATCCGACCCGAGCGACTACAAGACAGAGTTCGGCAGCAGCGCCCACCCGGAGATCCGCATCCAATGGACCGGGGAGGGCGTCTTCTCGCCGTCGATCACGGAGGAGTCCGTGGTCACCGCGGTGGCGTCGTACCACACGGAGCACCTGTACATCTGGGACAACTTCCCGGTCAACGACGGCCGCCGCGACCGGCTGTTCCTCAATCCCCTCGAGGGCCGGGCGCCGACCCTGCACGAGCATCTGGCCGGTTTCACCGCCAACCCGATGATCGAGCCGTACGCCTCGCTGATCTCGCTGGCGAACTACGCCGACTACTGCTGGAACCCGCCGGTCTACGACGCCGAGGACTCCTGGGAGGCGGCAGTGGACGAGCTCGCAGGATCCGCGCCGGAGGTGCGCGAGGCCCTGCGCGTGTTCACGGATCTCCACCAGAACTGGCCGTACCGCGAGGGGTCCCCGTCGGCTCCCGCGCTCACGGCCGACGTCGAGGCCTTCTGGGCCGGGTACGACGAGGGCGAGGACGACTCCGCCCTGGTCGCCCGGCTGGAGGCGATCGTCGACCTGGAGAGTTCGCTCGCGCCGATGGCCTCGGCCGGCTTCTACGAGGACACCCTGCCGTGGATCGTCGCCGGCGGTCACTGGGCCCGCGCCCTCCTCGCCCAGCACGAGATGCTCCTGGCGCTGCTCGAGGACCGGCTCGAGGACGCCTCGGATGCGGCGGCGGAGGTGGCGCAGCATGTGGCCGCCGCCGGCGAGGCGACCGTCCCCGACCAGCGCGAGGACGGCGTCTACAAGGAGGATCAGATCGTCCCGAGCGTGGGCGACGGCGTGTTCGAGGGCTTCCTCGCCCGTGCCTGGGAGGAGCTGCGCGAGGTGCTCCCCGAGGACCCCTCCCTGCCCTTCCGCGGCCTGCCGGGCACGGCGACGACGACGCTGGACACCTACCAGGACTACGCCGTCGAGCGGATCGTCGACGGGGACCTGGCGACCATGTTCTGGTCCAGCAGGGCCCCGAAGGTGGACGACGTGGTGCAGGTCGAGCTCGACGGGTCCCATCCGATCCGGGCCGTGAAGGTGCAGATGGCCGGGAGCGACACGACCGCGGGCGATCAGATCCACGAGGGCGTCCTCGAGCTCTCGGCCGACGGGGAGAGCTGGGAGGAGGTCGGGGCGACCGACGGCACCCCCGTGCTCGAGGTGGCGCTGGACGAACCGGTCGACGCCCGGTTCGGCCGACTCCGCGTGACCGGGAAGAATCCGAGCGGTCAGTGGGTGCAGATCCGCGAGTTCGGCCTGGCGGAGACCGCGCCGTCGTCCTGACGTGCGTGCCTCCGGGCTCCCGCTAGGGTCGGTGCATGCCAGCCCGCCCCCGTCGCCACGATCCGCAGCGCCGTGATCGCATCATCGACGCCTGTCTCGACGTGATCGCGGACCACGGCGTCGCGGGCACCTCGCATCGTCGGGTCGCGGCGAGGGCGGATGTGCCGCTGGGGTCGATGACCTATCACTTCGACGGGATGGACGACCTCCTGCGCGAGGCCTTCCTGCGGTACGCGGACCAGGGTGCCGCCGTGGTGGAGCGCCGCATGGCCTCCGCCACGACGCTCGATGAGGCGCTGGACGCGTTCGCCGTGAACATCGACGAGGACGTCTTCGGGACCCAGCGCGATCTGGTCATCAGCCAGGAGCTCTACACCCTGGCGGCCCGTCGGCCGGAGTTCCGGGACATCACCAGCGGCTGGATGGCGCGCACGCGGGCGACGCTGGCCGCCTTCGTCGACGCCGACACCGCGGTCATGCTCGACGCGCTGAACGAGGGCCTCGCCCTGCATCGCGCGCTGCACACCGATCCCTCGGCCGCCGCCCTCATCCGCGGGGCGCTGGGGCGCCTGGCCCGCCCCGACTGATCGCGCGCGGGCCTCACACCGCCGCAGAGATCTGCTCGGATTTCTGGTGAGCGCCTCGGCGCCGGCCGCTCAGCACCCCGGAGAACACGAGGACCAGGATCCCGGCGACGGGAAGCACCAGCAGACCGGTGCGCAGGCCGGCGTGGTCCGCGATCAACCCGACCAGCGGTGGCGAGACCAGGAACCCCAGCCGCATCAACCAGGACACCACGGTGAGACCGGTGCCGTGACGGAGACCGGGGAGGTCGTCCGCCTCCTGCATCGCGGCCGGCACGAGGGTCGCGCTGCCGAGTCCGGCCAGGGCGAAGCCGGCGATGGTTCCGGGCACGGAGGGGACTGCGAGGGCCGTGGCCATGCCGACGGCGATGACCCCGCCGCCGGCCCGGGCGACCGTGCGCTGCCCGAAGCGGTCCACCAGCGTGTCCCCGAGCAGCCGGCCCACGAACTGCGCTCCGACCAGGGCGATGAAGCCCGTCGCCGCGATCGCCGCCGGGGCGCCGAGATCCCGCGAGAGGTAGAGCGTGGCCCAGGAGTTCCCGGAGTCCTCGACGAGCGTGCCGCCGATGGCGATCACGACCAGCGCGCCCAGCAGGAACGCGGTGCGGCCGCGGCCGGGGCGCATCACGCGGGCCGACGTGGCTGCTCCCGCGGTGCCCGCTGCTCCCGACGCGCCGTCGGCTCCCACCGCGGAGGCGGGGTTCTCCGGATCCTTGCCCGGCAGGGCGAAGCGGAGCGCCACCAGGGCGGTCACGGCGAACAGGGTGCCGGAGACCGCCAGGTGCACCCGCAGCGGCACCTCGAGCGCGATCGCCGCGGCGGCCATCGAGCCGCCGAGCACCGCGCCGATGGACCACACGGCGTGGAACGAGTTGATGATCGAGCGTCCGTAGCCGCGCTGCACCCTCAGGCCGTGGGCGTTCTGCGCGACGTCGGTGATCGCGTCGCAGGCGCCGGCGACCAGCAGGGCGAGGGCGAGGGCGGCGGCCACCGGGGCCCAGGAGGCGGCGATGAGCCCGAGCGCCGTGAGGATCGTGCCGACGACTGCGAGCGGGGCCGAGCCGAATCGGCGGATCAGGGTTCCGGCTCCCAGCCCGGCGAGGATCGCGCCGGCCGGGAACGCGGCGAGCACCAGGCCATAGGTGGAGTTCGCCAGACCCAGCTCGCCCTTGATCTCCGGATACCGGGGCAGGATGTTCGCGATCAGGGCGCCGTTGGTGAGGAACATGGCGGCGACGGCCCCCCGGGCACGACGCACCTCGGGGAGGGCAGCAGTCATGCGTACGAGCGTACGCAGCGGCGCTGCGGGATGTCGACAGTGATCCTCGACTCTCTTCACCGCGAAAGCGTCCGGCCAGCAGAAATCCCGGCCGAGCAGGGACTTCTGCTGATCTGGACCAGAAGTGCTCCCGGCACCTGCCCACCGCTCGGACTCCGTATTCCGACATCTGGGATGACTGCGTACTCTGGAACGGCTCTGACCGCAGGGCGCCGCGGGCGTGCCACGCCTGCAGTCGCCGCAGACGCCCCTCTCCAGAGGACCCTGAAAGGACCGCGATGATCGATTCGATGCTCCAGAACACGTATGACCAGGTGCTGCACCGCAACCCGGGTGAACCCGAGTTCCACCAGGCAGTGCGTGAGGTCTTCGAGTCGCTCGAGTACATCCAGGGTCGCCACCCGGAGTACAACGATGAGGGCATCATCATGCGCCTGTGCGAGCCGGAGCGTCAGATCATCTTCCGCGTCCCGTGGGTAGACGACGAGGGGACCGTGCAGATCAACCGCGGCTTCCGCGTCGAGTACAACTCCGCCCTCGGCCCCTACAAGGGCGGCCTGCGCTTCCACCCCTCGGTGAACCTCGGCATCGTGAAGTTCCTCGGCTTCGAGCAGATCTTCAAGAACTCCCTGACCGGCCTGCCCATCGGCGGCGGCAAGGGTGGCTCCGACTTCGACCCGCACGGCCGCTCCGACGGCGAGGTCATGCGCTTCTGCCAGTCCTTCATGACCGAGCTGCACCGCCACATGGGCGAGTACACCGATGTTCCCGCCGGTGACATCGGTGTGGGCGCCCGCGAGATCGGCTACCTCTTCGGCCAGTACAAGCGCCTCACCAACCGCTACGAGGCCGGCGTGCTCACCGGCAAGGGCCTGGACTGGGGCGGCTCCCTCGTGCGCAAGGAGGCCACCGGCTACGGCGCCGCCATCTTCGCCGACGAGATGCTCAAGGTCCACGGCGCCGCAGTCGACGGGCGTCGGGTCTCCGTCTCCGGCTCCGGCAACGTCGCGATCTACGCGATCGAGAAGATCAGGCAGCTCGGCGGCACTCCCGTGACCGCCTCGGACTCCTCCGGCTACGTGGTCGACGAGAAGGGCATCGACTTCAAGCTGCTCCAGCAGATCAAGGAGGTCGAGCGCGGCCGCATCGCCGAGTACGCGGAGCGTCGTGGCGACAGTGCCCGCTTCGTGGCCGGCGGCAGCGTCTGGGACGTCCCCGTCGACATCGCGCTGCCCAGCGCCACCCAGAACGAGCTCGGCGTCGACGCCGCTCGCACCCTGGTCAAGAATGGTGTGCGCGCGGTCTCCGAGGGCGCGAACATGCCCTGCACCCCCGAGGCCGTCTCGGTGTTCCGCGAGGCGGGCGTCGCCTTCGGGCCCGGCAAGGCCGCGAACGCCGGCGGCGTCGCGACCAGCGCGCTGGAGATGCAGCAGAACGCGAGCCGTGACGCCTGGAGCTTCGAGCACACCGAGGAGCGCCTCACCCAGATCATGAAGGGCATCCACACGACGTGCGTGGAGACCGCCGACGAGCTCGGCCGCCCCGGCGACTACGTGGTCGGCGCGAACGTGGCCGGCTTCCGCAAGGTCGCCGACGCCATGATCGCCTTCGGCGTCATCTGAGCCGACACCTCCTGGTCGCGCCGCCGGTCCGTCCGGCGGTCGACCGATGACGGGCCCTTCCGTGCCGTTCCCTGCGCGTGTGCAGGTCGGCGGCACGGGAGGGCCCTCGTGCGTGCGCCTGTGCATTCTGTGACCTGGAACACCACCCTCTCGCTGAGAATGGTTCTCAGGAACTGTTAGTGTTCCTTTCATGCATCAGATGAGAACCATTGTCATGAAACGACGTGCTGTCGCCCTGCTCGGCGCGGGCGTGCTCGCGCTGTCCGCGTGCGGCGGCCCGAGCGGGGGCGCCGCCGACGAGGGTGCCTCCGACGGCGGCGGCGAGGCGGCTCCGACCTCGGACCGCACCGAGGTGGGCGCGCTGTCCCCGCGGATCGTGCTCGCCCACGACGGCGGCGTGACCACCCTCGACTCCTCCGACGGCAGCACCCTCGGCACGGCTGACGTCGACGGCTTCGTGCGCCTGAATCCCGCCGGGGACGGCCGCCATGTCGCAGTCAGCGCGTCGGACGCGATCACCATGTACGACACCGGCCTGATCTCCCAGGCCCACGGCGACCACTTCCACTACTACACGCAGGATCCGGCGCTCACCGAGCTGTCGCTCGACGCCCCCATGCCCGGGCACGTCGTCCCCCACGGCGATCGCACCGCTCTGTTCGCCGACGGCACCGGCGGCATCACCGTGATCGACCCGAGCAAGCTCGCCGACGGCGACCTCGGCGTGGTCGAGGAGACCGCCGCAGCCGATCCTCACCACGGGGTCGCGGTGCCGCTGTCCGATGGTGGGCTGCTGCGCACCGAGGGCACCGAGGACGAGCGCCACACCGTCCAGGTGCTCGACGCCGACGGCGAGGTCACCGCCGAGACCGACGACTGCCCGGGCGTGCACGGCGAGGCCGCCGCCCAGCCCACCGAGTCCGGCGACGTCATCAGCCTGGGCTGTGAGAACGGTGCGGTGATCTACCGCGACGGTGAGTTCCACAAGGTCGACATCGAGGGCGACTACGAGCGCTCCGGCAATCAGAAGGGCCATGAGGACTCCCCGATCGTGCTGGCCGACCGAAAGGTCGAGGCCGACCCCGAGGGCGGCATCGAGCGCCCCACCGAGATCGCCCTGATCGACACCCGTGACGACACCGAGCAGATCGTCGACCTCGGATCCGAGTACTGGTTCCGGTCGCTGGATCGCGGACCGGATGGCGAGGCCCTCGTGCTCACCACCGACGGCGAGCTGAACATCCTGGACCCCGAGTCCGGCGACATCCTCCACGAGGTCCCGGTGACCGAGGAGTGGAGCGAGCCGGACAACTGGCAGGAGGCCGGCCCGATGATGTCGGTGGCCGACGGCACCGCCTTCGTGGTCGACCCCGAGGCCAAGAAGCTCACGATGGTCGACATCGCCAGCGGCGAGGTCTACCGCGAGCTGGACCTGCCCGTGGTCCCGCACGAGATCCAGGTCGCCACCGGCACCGCCTCGGGCGAGTACGAGATCACGCCGGGCGCGGATGACCACGACGACCATGACGAGGACGCCGACCACGACGAGGACGCCGACCACGCCCACGACGAGACCAGCGATGGCGGAGGCCACGAGGGCCACGACCACTGACGTCGCCGCGTGCCTGCCCCGCCGGACTGAGCCTCTCAGCCTGCCGGGGCAGGCACGCGTTCCCAGGGGCCGACCTCGATCACGGCTCCTCCGGGCACCCCGGACACGAGATCGAAAGGCGCTTCCCCGGGCCCGACCTCATCACGGGCGGCAGCGGCCGGGGCGTCGTCGCCCGATCCAGGAGTCTCCGGATCATCGCTCCCGGAGCCGGAGAGGTCGACGGACTGGGGCGCGCCCCCGGGCGCGAGGCGCAGGGTCAGGGTCTGCGGGGTCTCCTGATCGGCGGCGGTGCGATACCCGGGCCAGTACAGCAGCGATCGCGCGGAGTCGCCGGGGCGGAGTCCGATGCCGTCCTCCGGCTGCTCCGTGGCCTCGAGGTGCGTGAGGGGCTCCGGACGCAGGGCGATCTCCTCGCCGCCCTGCGTGAGGGTCAGCTCCGGGGTGCCGCGCACAGCACACGCCTCCTCGCCGTCGTTCGTCGCGGTGAGGGCGCCGGCCGAGTTGCCGGTCCACCAATCCCAGCCGCCGGCGCTGATCGCCAGGTTCCCGGCGGCGCATTCGGGCAGGTCAGAGGCGTCCATGGGAGGGGAGGACTCGGGATCCCGGGGCCGGCCCGCAAGCGTCCCGTCCGCCGTTCCCTCGCCCGAACCGGTCGAGCCGTCGCCTGACGTGCTGCCGCCGTCGGCCGATCCGTCGCTGTCCGATCGCCCGCCGGGGCCCACCTCCGTGCCCGCCCCCTCGGGGGCCTCGGACCTCGCCGCGTCGACCCAGGCATCGTCGGCAGGTGCGTCGACCGGCCAGGCCGCCCGCACCCCGAGCGCCAGCAGTGCGACGACGGCGAACGCCGTGACGAGCCTGCCGGCGTCGGGTCGTGCGGGCACCGGCCGGGCAGCACCGCCGGACGCCCTGCTCTCCACGGCTGCCTGCCGGGGGAGCAGCCGGCCCGTCACGACCGCCCCGGCGAGCACCAGTGCGCTGAGCATCGGGATCCCGCGCAGCGGGGCGGCCACCACCAGCATCGTCACCACGAACGCCACCGGGTGCAGGCATACCAGCCCCAGCACGAGCAGCGGGCCGCCCGTCCCGGCGCCCGCCATCCAGTACGCCGTCCGATCGGACGCTGCGCCGGGCCGCATCCAGCGCCAGGCGCCGCCCGCGGCCACGGCGACTGCGACGCCGGCCCCCGCGAGGCCCATCGGCCGCGACACAGAGATCGCCAGCCATCCGGCACCGACGAGCAGTGCTCCGGCCAGGAGCATCACGCCGAGCAGTCGCCAGACCCCGGTCGCACGGCGCCCGCGCGGCGTGGGAGATGGCGGTGCCGGTGCCGGTGCCGGTGCCGGTGCCTGTGCCGGAGCGGGAGCCGACGCCGGGGCGTCGTCGGTGCGGAGCACCGGCTCGGGGGCAGCGACGGAGGGGGCAGCAGGCACCGGACGAGCGGGCACGGCGAATCCTCCTACCAGCCAGCCGAGGACCGCGGCGACACCGGCCCCTGCGGAGACGCCGAGGTAGTGGCGTCGGGCGTCGATCCAGAGGTCGGTGCAGGTGGTGTCATCGCAGTCGAACGCCCACGCCGGAGGATCGCCGAGGTGACTCGCCCAGAGGCCCACGCAGATCAGCACCGCCAGCGCACCGACGCACAGGGTGAGCGCGATGGCCCAGGGCGCCGGCCGCAGAACGGCGAGGGCGCGGCGGGGCGGGGTGGGGCTGGGCACGCTCGAAATCTAGTCGAGCGGGCCGGCGCCCACGCTCAGCCGGGACGGATCTGCACGATGCGCGCACCGATCCTGCACGCTGACGAGAATGCGGCGCTCAGAAGCCCAGCTGACTCGGTAATCCCACTGGTTCAGGAGCCCAGCTGGTTCAGAAGCCCAGCTGGTCGGCACGGGCGGTGATCGCCTCGGCCGTGGCGATGGCCTGGTCCACATAGGCCTCGCCGAACAGGTGGACGTGCGCGAGCAGGCCGAAGAACAGGTGCGCGCAGAGGTCCTGCTCCCAGTCGCCCGGCATCGGGTGCTCGGCCTCGTATCCCTCGAAGATCTCCTCGAGGAAGGGCGCCCCGAACAGGGACAGCATCGCGAGGTCCTCGAGGCGGTGCCCGCCGTGCGCGGCCGGGTCGATGAGGGTGGCGCCGTCCGCCGTCCACAGCAGATTCCCGGACCACAGGTCACCGTGGACTCGAGCGGGCTCTTCCGTGCCCTGCCCGCTGATGCCGTCGAAGGCGCCGTCGGCGATCACGTCGATCGCCTCGTCGATGGTGTCGTGCCCGTCGGCACCGAGGGTGCGGGTGATGCGATCGGCCAGCGGTCGCAGGCGGTCCTCGGACCAGAAGTCGGGGAAGTCCTCGTGCTCGGCGGTGGCGACCTCGAACGGGCTGTCGAGGGGACCGAACCAGGCGGTCGGGGCGGGGGACCAGCCGAAGCTCTGCGCCCCGGCGTCGTGCAGTCGGGCGAGCTGCGCACCGAACTCGCGGGCGGCGTCGGCCGAGGGTGCGACCTCCTCCAGGCGCTCCAGTCGCAGGAAGTCCTTGCCCTCCTCGAGCACCGGGACCACGGGCACCACCTGCGGCTCTGCCAGCCACTGGAGGCCGGCGGCCTCCGCGGCGAAGTAGCCCTTGGGGGCGTTCGGTCCGTTCTTCTCGAAGTCGCTCATGGCCCCACCGTACGCAGATCGCTCCGCGTGGCAACCGAGGTCGGTCCCACCGTGGTGCGCGCCGCAATGCGCGGTGGAGCGTGGGGCGGGCCGTGCGCGGCCGCGGCGAGATCTCAGGCGGGCAGTCCGAGCTCCTGGGCGAGGGTGCCGCGCAGGATCGGCAGCACCCGACGGTGCAGGGATCGGGTGGAGGCCCGGGAGGCGACGTGCACCAGCATCGCGGTGCGCTCGTACGCGATCCATGCCCGCATCCGGTCGCGGAGGGAAGCTGTGTCCGCGACCGAGGCGGGCAGCTCGCCGGCCCGGCTGCGGGCGCGCACATAGGCGTCGACGAACGCGGTCACCTGGTCCGGGTCCAGCGGGACGTACCAGGGCCCGCCGTGCACCGCGCCCCCGATGATCGCCAGGTCACGGGCGGGATCATCGCCCTGCGCCCACTCGAAGTCGATGTATCGGGCCGTCGGGCCGCCCGCCCCGTGCTCCCACAGGATGTTCGTGGCGCACAGGTCGCCATGGGCCAGCACGAAACCGTCCAGAGCGGCGAGGTCCTGCTCGATCGTCGCGACCCGGGCGAGCGCCGCCTCCAGGAAGGGCTCCAAGCCGTGCTCGGCGATCACCGGGCCATGCGCGCTGCGCCAGGCAGCGACCTCCTCCTCCACCTCGGTGAGCAGGGACTGCGCACCGCGCGGCACGGCGGCCCATGGATCCGGACCGAGCCCCACCGGGCCCCGCCCGGGGGCGGGGACGGAATGCAGACGGGCGAGGACGTCGGCGTGGGCGGCCAGCTCCAGGTCGGTCCAGGCCTCCGGGGCGGCCGCCGTGCCGGGCACGTCGGATGCCACCACGAACGCGTGCCCGATCGGGCTGGTCGCGGGGTCCTCATGGGCTACGACCGGTGCAGGGCCGACCGATGCGGGGAGCAGGGACAGCGCCGCGATCTCCTGGCCGAGGTCCTGGGTCAGCTCATCCGGTGCGACGTGGGGGACCCGCACGATCACTGCTGCGCCGCGCTGGGGCACCACGCGCCAGGCGGCGAAGCGCTCGCCCACACCCGCGAGGGAGACCTGCGCCTCGCCCGACGGGGTCACAGCGGCCGATTCGGAGCCGTCGCGGCCGGGCCCGCTCGGAGCCAGCTGGCCCGTACCCGTCGGCCGCAGCAGGGCTCCGGCGCGCCAGGCCTCCCGCAGCTGCTCGCCCAGGGCGGGCGAGGCCGGATCCAGCAGGGCCGCGGAGCGGCTGGACGGTGAGCGGACCACATCGACTCCTGGGGAGACGGGGGAGAGGGGGTCTCGATCCTACGGGGGAGCGGGCGCGAGCACCCTCGGACTCCGCGTACCGTGGGAGGGTCCTGATCACTGTCGCGACCGGCCGCCGTGAAGCACCGCCGACTCCAGCCGCCCGTCGCCCTGCACCCTCGAGGAGTTCGTCCATGGAGCTCGCCCTGCTCGCGATCGGCGTCGGCATCGGTGTCGGCATCGTGGTCGGTGCGCTGGGAGCGGGCGGCGGCATCCTCGCGGTGCCGGTGCTGGTGTTCCTGCTCGGCATGCCGGCGCACTCCGCGACGGCCTCGAGCCTGATCATCGTGCTGATCACCGCGCTGGTGAGCCTTCCCCACCATGCCCGGCACGGGAACGTGGAGTGGAGGAGCGGCGCGGTGTTCGCCGCGATCTCCGTGGCCGGTGCCGTCGTCGGCTCCCGGCTCTCCGCACTGGTTCCGGAGCAGGTGCTGCTCACGCTGTTCGGGGTGCTGCTGGTCGCGGTCGCGTTCGCCATGCTGCGCCGCGCGCTGCGCACCCGGAGCGAGGAGCGCGCCGAGGCCGCCGCCCACGGCTCTCGCGGGGCCGACGCCGAGGCGACCGTCGCGATCCACGATGATCCCGTGCTGGACCAGCCCGGCCCGGACACCACCGAATCGGCCGACGGCCTGCTGCACCATCACGGCGAGGCCGAGCTGCCCACCACCCCGACCCGGCCCGCCTCGCCCCGGCTGCCGCTCGTCATCGCGGCAGCCACCCTCACCGGGCTCCTCACCGGTTTCTTCGGCGTCGGCGGCGGCTTCATCGTGGTCCCGATGCTGGTGATCGCCCTGGGCCTGGCCATGCGCCGCGCCTCCGGCACCAGCCTGCTGGTCATGGTGATCGCCACCGCCGCGAGCCTGCTGGCACGCGTGGGCACCGACGTCCAGATCGACTGGGCCACCACCCTGATCTTCGCGGCCGGCTCCGCAGCGGGAGGCATCGTCGGCGGCCCGCTGTCGGCGAAGGCCCGCGCCTCCACGCTGACCCTGCTGTTCTCCGGGCTGCTGGGCGGCGTCGCCGCGGTGACCCTGGTCCAGACCCTGCTCGTCTGATCCGGCTGGGGCGCGGGGCGCGGGGCGCGGGGCGCAGGGCGCGGGGGCGCGGTGGAAGCGGTGGAGCAGGGAGCAGGCGGGTGGGAAGCGGGCGGGCGAGGTACTTGGGGAACAGCGAGCAGACGACCGGGAAGCGGGCTGGCGAGGTACCAGGGGAGCGGCAGTTCTACCCCGGCGAAATAGGCGTTGAGAGCCCGCTATTCCGCCTCTTCGGACGGGGTGCTCGGGGTGGAGCACTGTCGGGCCGGCGCGTGCTTGGCCGCCGAGCAGCGTGCCGGGCGGTGCGGGCGCCGAGGCCGAGGGAGGAGCTCAGCTCCACCATGCTGCACGCCTCGCCGGGCCCGCGGCGCGGAGAAACCACTGGCCGCTGGAGGGAGCCCGTGGAAAGGTGCTCACCATGAGCACTCCCGACGACTCCGCCACCTCGACTCTGCCCTCGTCGCCCGATGCCTCGTCCCCGGACTCGGCGTCCGACACCTCGACTCCGCCCTCGGCGTCCGACACCTCGTCCGCGGCCCCATCGCCCGCCATCTCGACCGCGCGCTCGCTGCCCGCCACCCGGGTCGACCCTCCGCCGATGGCCGGCGAGCGGGAGTCGCTCGACGCCTGGATCGAGTACTACCGCGAGACGGCACTGCGGAAGATCGACGGGCTGGACGCTGAGCAGCTGTGCACCAGGTCGGTGCCGCCGTCGGCTCTCAGCCCGATCGGGATCATCCGCCACCTCACGGACAACGAGGCCTACTGGCTGCGCGAGGTCCTGCTCGATGACGAGCAGCCTGATCCGCACTGCAGCGAGGACAATCCCGACGGGGATTTCGAGGACATCGAGCCCGCCACCGCGCTCGCCGATATCGAGGCCTACCGCCAGGAGCTGGACGCCACCCGCGCCGCACAGGCGAGCTGGAGCGACCTGGACGGGCCGGTGCGGGGACTGCGCCACGGGGAGCACGTCAACCTGCGCTGGATCCTCACCCACCTCATCGAGGAGTACGCCCGCCACCTCGGGCATCTCGACCTGCTGTGCGAGGTGATCGACGGTCGTACCGGAGAATGAGCGCCATGCCCGCTGTGCCGTTCCCGCCTGCCGTGCCCTCCACACCAGTCACACCCACCACACCAGCCTCACCCTCCTCACCCGCGACACCCTCCTCGCCCGCCTCGCCGTCCTCACTCACCTCGCCCGCCTCGCCGCCGCGTCGTCCCATCCGGCCCGATCAGGTCACGCTGACCCTCCTCGCGGCGGATGACGCCCCCGCGCTCGCGGAGCTCGAGGCACGCAATCAGGACCAGCTGCTGGTGGCCGCGCCCGCACGGGAGGAGGACTGGTGCACCGAGGTCGCGCAGCGCACGGCGATCGCACACGCCCTCGCCGACCGCGAGATGGGCCGCAGCCTCCCGCTCGCGATCCGGTTCGAGGAGGAGGGTGTGACCAGGCTCGTCGGCCGACTCAACCTCTCGGGCATCACGCGCGGCGCGTTCGACTCCGCCTCGCTCGGCTACTGGGTCGACCATGCCGTCACCGGTCGCGGAGTCGCCACCGCGGCGGTGCGCAGCGCGATCGCCGTGGCGTTCGGCGGCCTCGGACTGCATCGGATCCAGGCCGAGGTGAAGGTGGGCAACGACGCCTCCTGCCGCGTGCTCGAGCACTGCGGGTTCGCCGAATACGGTCTGGCGCCCTCCTACCTCCGGCTCGGCGGGGAATGGTCGGACTGCCGCCTGTTCCAGCTGGTCGACTCGCGGTGGCGGCCGACGGGGTCGTCGATGCCGCCTGCGACCGAAGGGACTGTCATCGGCCCGGAGGTGCCGGCGCTGCAGGAGACCCTGGACCTCTACGGGGCGGTGGGCTGGGGCGCCTACACGGACGAGCCCGCCACGCTGATGCGTGCACTCGCCGGCAGCGCCCGTGTGGTCACCGCCCGACGCGACGGCCGCCTGCTGGGCCTCGCCCGGGTGATCGGAGACGGCGCCACCATCGTCTATCTGCAGGACGTGCTCGTGCACCCCGATGCACGACGGTCAGGAGTCGGCCGACGCCTCGTCGACGCGGCCTTCGCACCCTTCGCCGACGTGCGCCAGCAGGTGCTGCTCACCGATGCCGAGCCGGGCCAGCGAGCTTTCTACGAGTCGCTCGGGTTCACCGAGGTCCACGATCACGAGCCGGAGCTGCGCTCCTTCGTGCGCCAATAGCGGCGGTCGCGGGGGCGTGGGGACCGCAGCGGTCCGGGGTGGCTCGGCGGTCGCGGGGGTCGCCATGCTCGGCCAGCGACGGTCCGCTCGAGCCAGCGCAGGTCTACCCCGGCGAAATAGGCGTTGAGAGCACCCCTATTCCGCCTATTCAGGAGGGGTGCTCGGGTTGGGGCAATGTGGGCCAGCGCGGAGTTGGCTCGGCGGGGTCCGAGGTGGTTCGGTGCTGGGTGCTGGGTGCTGGGTGCTGGGTGCTGGGTGCTGGGTGCTGGGTGCTGGGTGCTGGGTGCCGGGTGCCGGGGAGAGCGCGCCAAGCGGTGCGGGCCAGCGGCTCAGGCGCTCCCGCCGACGACCGTGCGCACGGCATCGTCGATCAGTCGGGCTGCGGCGCGAGCGGTGCGCCCCTCGATGTCGAGGGCGGGGTTCAGCTCCACCACGTCGAGCAGGGCGAGCTTCCCGCTGCTGGCCGCAGCCTGCACTGCCGCGGCGATCAGCGGTAGCGGCACCCCGTAGGCGGCGGGGGCGGAGACGCCGGGAGCCACAGCTGCCGGAAGCACGTCCAGATCGATGGTCAGGTACAGGATGTCCAGGTCAGCGGCGAACTGCGCGACGAAATCGCGGATCCCGTCGGCACCGGCTGCCAGGCACTGCTCATCGGTCCACCACTGCACGCCGAGCCTCCGCGCCGTGGCGAAGAGGGCGCCCGTGTTCGACGGCTCGGCGATCCCGAGCACCGCGTAGTGCAGGGTGCGCTCGGCGGCCTCCTCGGCCTCGGCCATCTGTGCGAAGGGCGTGCCCGAGGTGGGCTGCGGCTCGTCGCGCAGGTCGAAGTGCGCATCGAGGTTCAGCACTCCCCAGCGCCGCTCAGCGCTCGTCGTCCCGGGATCGGCGGCGCCCGCAGCAGCGCCAGTACCAGGGCCAGTACCAGTGCCAGCCCGAGTGTCGGTACCAGTGCCAGCCCCGGTCCCAGCGCCAGTTCCCGTGCCCGTACCCGCTCCCGGGCCCTTTCGGGAGCCGACCAGCCCCAGGTAGGAGGACCACGCCGTCTCGTGCCCGCCGCCGAGCACCACGGTCAGGCGGGACCCGGGGCGATCGAGGGCGCGGGCAGTGAGCTCGGCGGCCGCGGCCTGACCGGCCTCGAGCTCCTCGCCGAGCGTCACCGCGTCGCCCAGATCGTGCAGGCCCACCTCGCCGCGGGCGAGCGGACCGTGCAGGGCGAGCGGTGCGAGCGCCCGGCGCAGGGCGACGGGCCCCTCGGCGGCTCCGACCCGGCCCTGATTCCGGCGCACTCCCTCCTCGGAGCGGAAGCCCAGCAGCGCGACGTGGGGCTCGGCCGCGGGCTCGTCGGCCTCGTCGTGCCCGTGCAGCCCCATGACCTGCACCAGCTGGTGCCAGCGGGCGTGCTCGGGGCCGTCACCGTCGTGCCGCCCGGACCAGTGTTCGGCCATCTCGGCAGGTGTGGTCGTCATCGAAGCTCCTCGCGTCATCGTCCGGATGGCATCCTGAACCATCATGGCACCCCCGAAAGTCCCGGCGGCCGACGCGACGCTGCGTCTGCTGACCTTCCTCGCCTCGCGGCGCACGCCGATAGCGGCCACCCGCATCGCCGAGCAGCTCGAGCTGCCGCGGTCGCGCACCTACGATCTGCTGGCGACCCTCGTCGAGCACGGATACGTCATGCATCTGGGCCAGGAGCGGCTGTACGGGCTGGGTCCGGCCGCCTACGAGCTCTCCGGCGCCTACCTGCGCCAGGAGCCGCTCGCGCGCATCGGCCGACGGGTCATCGAAGCGATGGTCGACGAGATCGGGGAGTCCGGCCACCTCGCCGTCCTGCATGGTCGGGACGTGCTCTACGTCGTCGAGGAGCGCGCACGGAATCGGCCGAGCCTGGTCACCGACGTCGGCGTGCGGCTGTCCGCGCACCTCACCGCGAGCGGCCGGGCGATCCTCGCCGAGCTCCCTCCCGCGCAGCTGCGCGCCCTGTTCGGCCACCGCGACGACTTCACCTCCCGCACCGCGGCGCCCGTCCCGGAGACTCCTCGTGATCTGCGCGAGCTGCTGGTCACGGTGCGCGCGGACGGTATCGCCCACGAATCCGGGGAGGTCACCGACGAGCTGGGCTCATTGGCCGCGGTGGTGCGGGACCACAGCGGCTGGCCGGCGGCCTCCGTCGCACTGACCTTCGTCGAGTCGCAGGTCGATGAGGAACGGCGCCGGCGGCTCGCCGCGGTGGTCCGGCGCGCGGCCGACGAGATCACGCGGCGCCTGCTGGGCCGCCGGATCGCTGCTGATCTCCCCGAGTGATCTCCCCGATTCGCCTACTCAGGGGTAGCCCAAGTGTCAGGATGAGCGGCTTGCCCTGTCTGCCTCATCTGTCCTATCTGGTCAGGCGGCGTGACCGAGCCTCCGCCGAGCTCGGCGGCATCGACGACACCAGCCCGCATAGACGCACAGCGTCGTGCGAACACCCCGAGGCCCCCTGGAGCCCCCGGGAGTTCGTCGTGTGCAGCACCGGCGCGCTCACGCACCGGGAAGAGCTGACCACCTGGGCGTCGCGAAGCTGCTTGGCCATCGCTACGGGAGCCGCGGGCTCCTTGCGGACGAGGGGCCATCGTGGACGGCGAGGGCTTGCCTGGCATGCGCTTTTCGTCGGCGCAGCTCCCAGTAGGCGGCGAGGAAGTAGAGCACCGTTCCGACGGCTGCGATCAGGAAGAACCGGTCGCGATGCGCTTCGAAGGTCGCCAGATCCGGACTGGAGAAGAGGACGATGAGGGCGTCCGCGAAGATCACGACGAGGACGATCATCCAGACGACCCTGAGCACTCTGGTCAGCGTCCGGCGGTCCCGCGTGTCGACCTCGGAGGGTTCCTCGCGCGCCTGCTGGGCATGGAACACCTCCACCCGCTCCGCGAAGAGCTCGTCGGCAGCCTTGCCGTCGGGATACGGCTCGGCCGCTCCCATCAGCTTGGCGAGCACGACGTAGAGGACCACGCTGAGGGCCCAGGCGGGCGGGAAGAGGAAGTACACGGGGACGAGACCCATGACGAGCACCACCGCCGCGGCGGCCAGCGGGATCCCCCAGGCCAGCAGTGCGGCGACGTTCTGCACGCCCTTGTAGCGAGCCCAGTACCGGGTCATCCCGAGCCTGGGCAGGAGCCAGTACTCGGCGAAGAGGATCCCGCCGATCGGCACGAGCGCGATCCCGGCGTAGGTCACGAGGTTCAGGTAGCCCCGGTAGATGAACGGGAAGACGGCCGCGACGACGACCACGCCCCCGACGATCAGCGTGACCTTCGCCCTCGAGAACTGAGGGAAGACCCCCTGACCGGCCAGCCCGGCGCGGTACAGGTTGGCGTTGGCCGTGGTCCATCCGCCGACGACGAGAACGACGAAGCCTGCGTAGCCCAATGCCTGCAGCGCGACCTGCCCGGGTTCGAGGACCGTGATGCTCTTCATCGTGATCGCGGCAGTCGCCGCGCCCATGAAACCTGCCGAGATCCAGGCCATGTAGTGGCCGAGGAACATCCCGGTGGCGGACATGTACCCGTACCAGCTCTTCTTGGCGTACCGGAACAGCGACATGTCGATGAGGCCGGCGTGCGCGAAGGTGTTCGCGGCCCAGGCGTACCCGATCACTCCCAGCAGGCCGATGCCGTCTGCGCCGTCCGGGGTCTTGCCCGTGAAGACGGTGTCTCCGCCGATGGCGATGAAGTCGCTCCATCCCGACATCACGGTGGTTCCGAGTGCTTCGTCGGCGACCCTCGGAATGAGGACTATGCCCCCGGCGGCGAACATGACCATCAGCCATGGCCCGCAGATGCTGGCGAACTCGGCGAGCGCATTGAACCCGAAGGCCGCGACGAGCACGGCGACGACCCCGAAGACGATCGCGAGGACGATGAAACCCACGCTGGTGGGATACGCCTCCGTCTGCGCGGGGAAGTCGAGGATCAGACGCAGTGCAGTCGCCGAGACCGTGATCATGGCTGCGGAGATGATCGCGAAGACGACAGCGTTCAGGCCGTTGTAGATCTTGGACGTCATCCCCCCGGCGACCCGGTCGAGGAAGGTGTAGACGCTGAGCCGTGTCCGAGTAGCGATCGGCGCGGTGAGGAACCGGTAGCTCAGCACCGCGAGCAGATTGCCGACGGCCAGACCGATGAGGACATCCCAGATCCCGGCGCCGAGGATGACGAAGGTCGCGCCGAAGACGAATTCCGTTCCTGCGACGTTCTCGGCCGCATACAGCCCCGCGAAGTGGCCTGCCCCGTGCAGCTCGTGCTTGCCGGCCGGGAGCTGTTCGGAGTCCATCCGGGCGATCTCCCGATCGACCTCATCCGGTGTCTTCCGTGACATCAGGTTCGCCTCCACGTCTTCAGCGTCCGTCGTCCTCGTCGGTGACCATGCTCGCGTCCGTAGCGTCGAACACCGTCGTGATGTTCCGGCGAGCCGCTCCCGGCTCGTCGTGGTGCGTGGCGAATGGCCCTGTCGTCGAGCGTTCACGCCGGAGTTCCCGCCGCGCTGGGTGCCAGGATACGTGCGCGGCGGTCGAGGGGGTGCGGACACCTCGTCCGGCGCGGTCCGTCCCTGCTGGTAGCGTGCGCCGCACCGTTTCTCCACCGTCATTCCCGAGGGAAGGTTCCGGCCATGGTCACTGAGGGCGAGCAGGAGCGCAGGGACGAACCGGACCGGCCCGACGGACCGGACCGACCCGACGACGAGGACCGACCGGACGAACGGGGCGGCCCCGACGAGCGCAGCACCCCTGCTGCGCCCGGCACACGGGACACGCACGGTGCGCGGCGTCGGCGGGCCAAACAGGGGGAGATGGCCGAGCGCGAGTGGCTCGGGGAGTCCGACGAGCCGGTCGAGGACAAGCTCGTCGACGAGTTCCGCAGCACCGTCGAGGAGGGCGCGAACCGCCTGAACCGGACCTGGCGCGCCCTGATCATCACCGGCCTGTTCGGCGGGATCGACGTCGGGCTCGGGCTGATGGCGATGCTCGCCGTGGTCGATGCGACCGGCTCGAAGCTGCTCGGCGGACTCGCCTTCGGCATCGGCCTGTACGCCCTGCGCCTCGCCCATTCCGAGCTGTTCACCGAGGACTTCCTGGTGCCGATCAACGCGATCGCCGCCGGTCACGGCACCTGGACTCAGCTGGTGCGGCTGTGGTCGGTGACGCTGGTGACGAACCTCGTCGGCGGATGGTCGTTCGCCTGGGTCGTCGTCGCGGCGTTCCCCCGCTTCGACACCATCCTGCTGGAGACGGCCGATCAGTACCTGGGCAAGGGCCTCACCTTGGAGACGGCCGCCCTCGCACTGCTGGCGGGCTTCACCATCACGTTGGTGACGAGGATGGCGCAGGGGTCCAGGGAGGGCATCGCGACGATCGCGAACTCCCTGATCAGCGGGTTCCTCGTGGTGGGCCTCGGCATGCTCCACGGAGCGCTGAGCTCTGCGGTGATCTTCGGGGCCATGCATGCGGGGTCCGACTACTCCTATGCCTCCTGGCTCGTGTGGTTCGCCTGGGTGATCCCGTTGAACATGGCCGGCGGCCTGGTGATGCTCACGCTCCCGCGTCTGGTGCGCACCTGGGAGCTGGTGCGCGAGGAGCGGGAGGCGCTGATCGCCGCGCGCGGACAGTAGCGTCGGGGCATGGAATTCATGACGATGAGCGACGGTGCCCGCCTGGCGACCTGGACCGATCCCGGCCCGGAGGACGCACCGGCGGTGATCCTGGTCCACGGCGGGCCGGGGCTATGGGACTACCTCTCCCCGGTGGCCGAGATGCTGGCGGGTCGAGCCACGGTGCACCGCTACGACCAGCGTCGCTGCGGCAGGTCGACCAGCCCGACTGGCGAGTCCGACGGGTCCGGCGCCTCGCCCGGCGACCTCACCATGGAGCGCTTCGTCGAGGACATCGACGAACTGCGTCACGCCTTCGGCCACGACCGCGTAGTGGTGATCGGGCATTCCTTCGGGGCGACCCTCGCCCTCGCCTACGCCGGCACCCACCCTGGTCGGGTGACGGCGCTGGGCTACGTCGACGGGGTGGGCATCGGCGACTGGCGCACGCCGTACCGTGCTGAACGTGCCCGCCGTCTCGCGCCGTGGGCGGAGCGGTTCGCCGAGTTGGACGGCCGCGAGCGCACCACCGCGGAGGAGGTCGAGTGGCGACGCCTGTCCTGGGCGACGGATTACGCCGACCCGCAGGCCGGCTACGACCTCGCCGCGGCGATGGCGGCCTCGTCGCACGCGATCAACCACCAGGCCAACCGGGCGTTGGTGAGTTTCGACGACATGGATCAGATCACCTGGGCGACCGCGGTGCGCTGCCCGATCACGTTCATACACGGCATGGCGGATCCCCGGCCGGTCGGCCCGGTGGTCGCGCTCGCCGCCCATGCCCGCGCACCCCGCAAGAGAGTCGTCTCCGACGCCGGGCACCTGCCCTGGGTCGAGCAGCCCGAGCGCGTTCGGGAGATCCTCGCGGAGATCGTCGCCACCGCGAGCCATCACGACTGACGAGGTAGGACTGACCCGCCGTCGGCCCTCCTCGCCGCGCCCCGTGTCCGGTATCCCGGACAGATCCGCTCCCGCGCCCCTCGACCCGCCCGGTCGGCGGTGGTGTCCTGGAGGGAACACCTCAGCAGCACCCGACCCCAGGAGCCGATGATGACTCTCCCCGGAGCCCGCCCCGTCCGCGCTGCCCGCGGCACCTCGCTCAGCGCCAAGTCCTGGCAGACCGAGGCTCCGCTGCGGATGCTCATGAACAACCTCGATCCCGAGGTCGCCGAGCGGCCCGACGACCTTGTCGTCTACGGCGGCACCGGGCGCGCCGCCCGGTCCTGGGAGGCGTTCGACGCGATCGTCGACACCCTGCGCGACCTCGAGGACGACGAGACCCTGCTGGTGCAGTCCGGCAAACCCGTCGGCGTGCTGCGCACGGACGAATGGGCGCCGCGCGTGCTGCTGGCCAACTCCCACCTCGTGGGGGACTGGGCCACCTGGCCCGAGTTCCGCCGCCTGGAGGCCGAGGGCCTGACCATGTACGGGCAGATGACCGCCGGATCCTGGATCTACATCGCCACTCAGGGCATCCTCCAGGGCACCTACGAGACGTTCGCCGCCGTGGCCGCCAAGCGCTTCGGTGGCACCCTGGCCGGCACGATCACGCTGACCGGCGGCTGCGGGGGCATGGGCGGCGCCCAGCCGCTGGCCGTCACACTCAACGACGGGGTGTGCCTCATCGCGGACGTCGACCGCACGCGCCTGGAGCGTCGCGTCGCCAAGCGGTACTGCCACGAGATCGCCGACGACCTCGACGACGCGATCGTCCTCGCCAACGCCGCTCAGGCTGAGCGGCGCGGTCTCTCGATCGGCATCGTCGGCAATGCGGCCGAGGTGTTCCCCGCCCTGCTCGAGCGCCACCGCGCCGGCGACCTCCGGATCGACGTGGTCACCGACCAGACCAGCGCCCACGACCCGCTGTCCTACCTGCCCACCGAGGTGAGCCTGGAGGACTGGCAGCGGGAGTCGGAGGCGGACGCCGAGGGCTTCACCAAGAAGTCGCGCGAGTCGATGGCCCGCCAGGTGCAGGCGATGGTGGAGTTCCAGGACGCCGGCGCCGAGGTGTTCGACTACGGCAACTCGATCCGCGACGAGGCCCGCCATGCCGGCTACGAGCGTGCCTTCGAGTTCCCCGGCTTCGTGCCCGCCTACATCCGGCCGCTGTTCTGCGAGGGCCTCGGCCCGTTCCGCTGGGTGGCGCTGTCCGGGGACCCTGAGGACATCAAGGTCACGGATGCCGCGATCAAGGAGCTCTTCCCCGAGAACGAGCATCTGCACCGCTGGCTCGATGCGGCCGACGAGTTCGTCGAGTTCGAGGGCCTGCCCGCACGGATCTGCTGGCTCGGCTACGGCGACCGCCAGCGCGCCGGCATGCTCTTCAACGACCTGGTGCGCGACGGGAAGGTCTCGGCGCCGATCGTGATCGGCCGCGACCACCTCGACTCCGGCTCCGTGGCCTCCCCGTACCGGGAGACCGAGGCCATGCTCGACGGCTCCGACGCGATCGCCGACTGGCCGCTGCTGAACGCCCTGACCGCAGCGTCCTCGGGCGCCACCTGGGTGTCCCTGCACCACGGCGGCGGGGTGGGCATCGGCCGGTCGATCCACGCCGGTCAGGTGGGCGTGGCCGACGGCACCGACCTGGCCCGCCGCAAGCTCGAGCGCCTGCTGACCAACGACCCTGCGATGGGGGTGATCCGCCACGTGGATGCCGGATACTCCCGGGCCGACGAGGTCGCCCACGAGCGCGGGGTGCGCGTGCCGATGACCCCCACCCGACGGGACTGATCATGACCAGCACCCTGCTGACCGGTATCAGCGAGCTGTGGACGCTCGACCCCGAGCTCGACGACCCTGCCCGCCCGGGCACGGTCACCGACGACCAGCTCCGTCATGACGCGGCCCTGGTGATCGACGACGGCATCGTCGCCTGGAGCGGCCCGGCCGCCGAAGCGCCGCCCACCGACCAGCGGGTGGACCTGGGCGGTCGCGCCGTGCTCCCCGGCTGGGTGGACTCCCACTCCCACCTGATCTTCGACGGGGATCGGGCCGCGGAGTTCGAGGCCCGCATGGCCGGGGAGGCCTATGCGGCGGGCGGCATCGGCGTGACCACCTCCGCCACCCGCTCCGCGACCGACGACCGGCTGCGCGCGCTCGTGCGCGGCCGGATCGCGGAGGCGGTCGCCGGCGGCACCACGACGCTCGAGACCAAGACCGGCTACGGCCTCACCGTGGAGCACGAGCTGCGCGCCGCCCGGCTCGCGTCCGAGCTGGTGAGGGAGGGAGAGCTGGATGAGGCGACCTTCCTCGGTGCCCATCTGGTGCCCGCCGAATTCGACGGCCGCGAGGGCCGCCCGGGCGCGGAGGACTACGTGGCCCTGGTGACCGGGGAGATGCTCTCTGCCGTCGCCCCGCACGTGCGCTGGATCGATGTCTTCTGCGAGGAGGGCGCCTTCGATCCCGAGCAGTCCGAGCGGGTGCTGCGCGCCGGCGCTGAAGCGGGTCTCGGCCTGCGGGTCCACGGCAACCAGCTGGGCCGCTCCGGGGGCGTCGCCCTCGCCGCCGGGCTGGGCGCCGCGAGCGTCGACCACGTCAACCACGTCTCCGCGGCCGACGTCGAGGCCCTCGCCGCGACCGCCTCCCGGCCCACCCGCCCCGCCACGAGCAGCGGCTCCCCGGCTTCCGTGCCCGGTTCCACGGTGGTCTCGCCCGGCTGCGCGGACGTCTCCGGCCGCCTCGCGGTCGACGCCGGGCCGACGGTCGCGACCGTGCTCCCGGCCTGCGACCTCTCCACCCGCGCCCCGCTCGCCCCGGCCCGGGACCTGCTGGATGCGGGAGCGGCCGTCGCGATCGCCTCGAACTGCAACCCCGGCACCAGCTACACCAGCTCGATGAGCTTCTGCGTGGCGACCGCCGTCCTGCAGATGCGCCTCTCGCTCGCCGAGGCGATCCACGCCGCCACCCGCGGCGGGGCCCTCGCACTGCGCCGCGGCGACGTCGGCCACCTCGCCGTCGGCGCCCGCGCCGACCTGCACGTGCTCGACGCGCCCGCCGCCATCCACCTCGCCTATCGCCCCGGCATGCCGCTCACCCACGAGGTGTGGCGGGCTGGCGTCCCGCAGCGCTGAGAAGCCGCTCCGACCACGGCGGCCGCGCCACGCCCCGGCCCTATCGCAGACATCCCGCGCCCCTGAGCCACCTCCTCCGCTGACCGAAAGGCACCCATGACCAGCACCACCGCCCGCACCGCCGACGACTCCGCCATCACCCTGTCCACCTCCGGGCTCTCCGCCGCCGACGTCCTCGCGGTCGCCCGCCGCGGGGCCCCGGTGCAGCTCGACGCCGCCGCCCGGGAGGAGGTGGTCCGGGTGCGCGCCCACATCGATGCACTGGCCGCCCCGGGGCACGCTCCCGTCTACGGCGTCTCGACCGGATTCGGCGCCCTCGCCGACACCGCGATCGCGCCGAGCATGCGCCATGCCCTGCAGCGGTCCCTGATCCGGTCCCATGCCGCCGGCGCCGGCCCCGAGGTGGAGACCGAAGTGGTGCGTGCCCTGATGCTGCTGCGTGCCCGCACCCTCGCCTCCGGCCGCACCGGGGTGCGCCCCGTGGTGGTCGAGACGATGCTCGCGCTGCTGAACGCGCAGATCACGCCGATCGTCCACGAGTACGGCTCCCTCGGCTGCTCGGGCGACCTCGCGCCGCTGTCCCACTGCGCGATCGTGCTGATGGGAGAGGGGCGGGCCCGTGACCACGACGGCACAGAGCGCCCCGTGCCCGAGCTGCTCGCCGAGGCGGGCATCGAGCCCGTGCTGCTCGAGGAGAAGGAGGGCCTGGCGCTGATCAACGGCACCGACGGCATGCTCGGCATGCTGCTGATGGCGATCGCCGATCTCGACGAGCTGGTGCGCACCGCGGACCTCACCACCGCGCTGACCGTGCAGGGCCTGCGCGGCCGCGACACCGTCTTCCGCCCCGAGCTGCACGCGCCGCTGCGCCCCCACCCGGGCCAGGAGGCGTCGGCCGCGAACATCCTCGCCCTGCTCGAGGGCTCGCCGATCATCGCCGATGTCGCCGCCGAGGGCTCCCGCGTGCAGGACGCCTACTCGCTGCGCTGCGCCCCGCAGGTGGCCGGCGGCGTGCGCGACACCATCGAGCACGCCCGCACCGTCGCCGAGCGCGAGCTGGCCAGCGCGATCGACAATCCCGTCGTGCTCGAGGACGGCACCGTGACCTCCAACGGAAACTTCCACGGCGCCCCTGTCGCCTATGTGCTGGACTTCCTCGCCGTGGTCTCCGCGGATCTCGCCTCGATCGCCGAGCGCCGCACCGATCGCATGCTCGACAGGTCGCGCTCCCACGGGCTGCCGCCCTTCCTGGCCGACGACCCGGGCGTGGACTCGGGCTTCATGATCGCGCAGTACACCCAGGCGGCGATGGTCTCGGAGATGAAGCGGCTCGCCGTCCCGGCGAGCGTGGACTCGATCCCGTCCTCCGCGATGCAGGAGGACCACGTGTCGATGGGCTGGCATGCCGCCCGCAAGCTGCGCACGAGCGTGGAGAACCTGCGCCGCGTGCTCGCCATCGAGCTGCTCACCGCGTCTCGTGCGATCGATCTGCGCGCACCGCTGGAGCCGTCGGCCGCGAGCGCGGCAGCGGTCGAGGTGCTGCGTCGCACGGTGCAGGGCCCCGGCCCCGATCGCTTCCTGGCCCCCGACATCGCCGAGGCCGAGGCGCGCCTGCTGGACGGGACCGTGCTCGCGGCCGTCGAGGAGGTCACCGGAACGCTGCGCTGAGGGCACCTGGTGCGCTGCTGCCCTCCCTCGGGCCTGCCCGACAGCCGGCAGGGGGCGGGCCCGCGCCGGGACGGCGGGCCCTCTCGACGATGTGCCCGGCGACGGTGACAGCGCGCCGTCCGCGGGCGCATGCTCGGACGCATGAGCCTCCCTGCACCCCCTCACGTCGACCGTGGTGATCGCCGTCGCCTGCCGCAGCTGCTGCTGGGCATCGTCCTGTTCGTCGTCGCCGAACTCGTGATGGTCGCGGTCTCCGTCGTGGCCACGGTCCTCGCCGGAGGGGACGGGGCGCAGGGCGCTGAGCCGTGGGCGCTCCTGCTGGGTGCCGCCGCGGGGTCCGCAGTCGCCGTCGGCGGCTATCTCCTGCTCGTCGGACCGCTCGGACGTCGGCCCGGAGTCGGCCTGCGCGGGCCCGGGAAGCTCACCGAGCTGGGAGCGGGCCTGCTGGCCGGCACGGCGCTGATCTCCCTCGCGGTCGGTCTGATCGCGCTGCTGGGCGGCTACCGGGTGACCGGCTTCTCGGCGTCGCCGCAGCTGCTGGCACCGCTCGCGATCGGCATCGGGGCCGGCGTGATCGAGGAGATCCTGTTCCGCGGGATCCTGCTGCGCGTGCTCGATGCGTGGCTGGGCAGCTGGGCCGCCCTCGGGATCACCTCGCTGCTGTTCGGGCTGATCCATATGACGAACCCCGGGGCATCCCTCGTCACCGCGCTCGGCCTCGTGGTCGAGGCCGGGGTCCTGCTGGGCGCCGCCTACCTGCTGACCCGTCGGCTGTGGTTCGCGATCGGGCTGCACATCGCCTGGAACGCGGTGCAGGCCGGCGTGTTCTCGTCGACCGTCTCCGGGACCGGCGAGCAGCGCGGATTGCTGCTCGCAGAGATGGACGGACCGGCCTGGCTGACCGGCGGAGCGATGGGCATCGAGGGGTCCGCGGTCACCGTGCTGCTGGGGCTCGTCGTCGGGATCGTGCTGCTGGTGCTCACCGCCCGCCGCGGGCATCTGCTGCCCGCGGCGCGGGTGGCCGATCGTCTCCCCGCTGCGCAGGCGTGAGCGGCCGATCACGGCCCCGCGGGTGAGCGCGGGCTCGCCACTTGTACTCTTGGGGCGGGTTGCCCCCGCCGGCCCGTCCCGTCATCTCGGGAAGAACGTCCGCCCCACCCCAAGGACTGCACATGGGAGAGCTCCACCTCGGATTCGAGATCGCGGCCCTGGTCGTGCTCGTCACCATCCTTCTCGTCGACCTCCTGATGGTCCTCAAGCGGCCCCACCTGCCCTCGATGAAGGAGTGCGCCGGGTGGATCGGGTTCTACGTCAGCCTGGCCATCGTGTTCGCGGTGGTGCTGTTCTTCGTGGGCGGGATGGAACCGGCCTCCGAGTTCGTCACCGGGTGGCTGCTCGAGTACTCGCTGAGCATCGACAACCTGTTCGTCTTCATCGTGATCATGTCGAAGTTCGCCGTGCCGAAGAAGTACCAGCAGGAAGTGCTGATGGTGGGCATCATCATCGCGCTGATCGCCCGCGGACTGTTCATCCTCGCCGGTGCGGTGATCATCGACAACTTCGCCGGCGTCTTCTACCTCTTCGGGCTGTTCCTGCTGTGGACGGCCTGGAAGCAGACCCAGGAGGAGGACGACGAGGACTCCGACTCGTTCATCATGCGCACGGTGCGCAGGATGTTCCCCGTCTCGGACAGCTACGACGGCAACAAGCTGCGCACCATCGTGGACGGGAAGAAGCTGTTCACCCCGATGCTGCTGGTGTTCGTCACCATCGGCCTGACCGACGTCATGTTCGCGCTGGACTCGATCCCGGCCATCTTCGCGGTCACCCAGAACCCGTTCCTGGTGTTCACGGCCAACCTGTTCGCCCTGATGGGACTGCGCCAGCTGTACTTCCTGCTGGGCGGCCTCCTGGAGCGACTGGCCTACCTGCACTACGGCATCGCCGCGATCCTCGGCTTCATCGGCATCAAGCTGCTGATCCATGCCATCCACGAGGCGCCGCTGGACATCATCCCGGGCTTCTCGGTGCTGCAGAAGATCCCCGAGGTGCCGATCTGGCTGTCGCTGAGCGTCATCGTGCTCTCCATGGCCGGTGCGGTCGTGGCGTCCCTGGTGTTCGCTCCGAAGACCTCCACGACGGCCGACGCCGCCGACGACGAGGGCGGCTCCGGCGCGGAGCGCTGAGGACCGCCGGGGCACGGCGCGCGGCGTACAGTCGTGAGCACGGGCCCGAGCAGGAGCGCCCGGGCCCGGAGGATGCGGCGCGAGGAGTCAGCGGTGGACGAGGACGTCGAGCAGCCAGGCCCCGCCGGTGAGGCGGTGTGCTGGATCGGCCTGCTGTGCCCGGAGTGCGGTGCGATGCCGGAGGGGGACGGCGCACGGGATCCGAGCGTGCCCTGCTGGCGCTGCGGCGCCGTGCGGACCGAGCCTCCTCAGAGCGCCGGTGACGCGAATCCTCCGTTGGAGTAGAGCAGCTGCCCGCGGATCCATGCACCCTGCTGCGAGACGAGGAAGCGCACGAGGTCCGCGACGGTGTCGGTGCCGCCGAGGCGCCCGGCCGGGGTGCTCGCGGCCCCGGAGGCACGGATCTCGTCGTCCATCCATCCGGTGTCGATCGGTCCGGGGTTGATCACGTTGGTGCGCACGTCGCGATCGGCGAGCTCGTGGGTGCCGGCCAGCACGAGGCGGTCCAGCGCCCCCTTGGTCGCGCCATAGGGAAGGTTGTGCACCGTGTGATCGCTGGTCAGCGCGATCATCGCGCCGCCCGCGGTGTCGCGGCCCGGCTCGACCTGCTCGGCGAAGGCCTTCAGCAGCAGCCAGGTGGCGCGCACGTTGACCGCGTAGTGGCGGTCGAAGCTCTCCACCGTGGTGTCCAGGATGGAGGAGTCCACCGACTCGCAGTGGCAGGTCACGAGCACGCCCAGCGGGCCCAGTTCCTCCCGGGCCGCGGCCACGAGCGACGGTGGGACCGCGGGGTCCTCGAGGTCACCGGGGAGCAGTTCGACGCGCCGACCGTCGGCCCGCAGCTCCTCGGCCAGCAGGTCCACGTCCACTTTCTCCCCGAGCACCCGGCGGTCGTAGGGGTCGTGGTAGTTCAGGGCCAGGTCATAGCCGTCGGCGGCGAGACCGCGGGCGATCGCGGCGCCGATCCCGCGCTGCCGGCCCACGCCCGTGATGAGAGCGGTGCGGGGCAGGGGCGGGGTGGTGCGCGAGGTCGGAGAGTGCATGGGGCCGACGGTAGGGCCTGGGTGCCTTCTCGGCCACCGGTTTTTCCGGCGCGGCCAGGGCGCGGACCGCTGGGGCCCTGCGCGGTCAGGACTCGTCGCCGTCAGGACTCGTCGCGGTCGGGCAGGTCCCAGACGACATGACCGTTCTCGTCGAGCCGTGCCCCCTCGCTCGGCTCGTGGGGGCGCTCCTTCCCGGTGTGCATGAGGTCCGCGACCTCGACCTCGTGCTCCAGGAGCATCACGTCGGCGATGAGGCGGCGGTGGCAGCGCCACCACACGGCCTCGGAGCACATCACCGCGGTGCGGGAGCGGGCCACGTCGGCCCGCAGGTCGGTGATCCCGGCGCGGAAGTCGTCGCTGCGGGTCCATCCGGCGTAGGCGCGGAACTGCTTCACGCGCCACCAGGTATCAGGAGACTGCGCGTCCTCGTCCTTGGTGAGCCGGCGCCGTCCACCCAGGCGCTCGTCCCAGCGGTACGAGATGCCGGCTTCCGCGCAGATCTCCTCGACGACGCCGCGGGCCGCGGCGTCGTTCGCCCGGGAGCCGGGGAAACGGCGCACGTCCACGAGCTGCTCGATCCCTGCTCCGTGCAGCAACTCGGCGAGCTCCGGGCGCGACAGCGTGCCGTGACCGACGGTGAGCAGTGCTTCAGCCATGTCCCCAGGCTCGCATCTGCCGAGGGGTCTGGACGTCCGGGGCCTCATGGTCGGGCAAGAGCTTCCGGTCGGCCAGGATCTCGTCGGTGCTGCGCAGGTCGACCTGCGGCGGGAACAGGCTCATCGTGTGCAGCGCCGGCGGGCCGTTCTCCGCCGCCGAGTGGGCGACGGCATCGGTGACCACGCTCAGCCGTACCCCGGCATCGGCCGCGGGGAGCACCGTCGAGATCACGCAGCAGTCCGTGGTCACCCCGGTGACGAGCAGATGCGTGCCGGGATTCTCCACCCAGCCCACGCGCTCGGCCAGCTGCGACCCCCATTTCCCGAAGGTCGGCTCGTCGATCGTCGGATGCGCGGACAGTCCGCGGGCGGCCTCGACCAGCTCGTACCGGGAGTCCTCCGCGGGGACGTCCGCGAAGGGCCAGGCGCGGAAGTAGTCGCCCCAGGCGGTAGCACGGTCCGCCGTGGGCAGCCAGCGGGTGACCAGGGTGCGCTCGGGGCCGACGGACTCCGCCAAGCGCGCGATGTTCTCCATCGCGGCGGGGAAGAACGGCGAGCACCACTCGGAGGCGGGGTCGGCGAAGATCCGTTGCGGATCGATGATCAGGAGCCAGGGGGCGCTCATGCGCCACGCTCCTGGCGGCGGATCTTCTCGCGCCGCGCCACGAACGTCACCACGAAACCGAGCACCAGCGCGAGCAGCACCCCGAGGTTGGAGTACGCCCAGTTGCCGTCCCAGTAGGCGCCGGCCGGATCGTCGACGAAGGTGCCCAGGCCCAGCGGCTCGAGCAGGTAGCCCTGCCAGTTGTTCCACGGCGCGGCGTCGGCGAAGGAGTTCACGACCAGGCCCCAGCCGAGCACCGAGGCGACCACCATGGTGAGCACGGACGCCCAGTCCACCGAGCCGTAGCGACCGGCCGGATCGAACAGGGCCTTCTCGTCGTAGTCCGCGCGGCGGGAGAGCACGTCGGCGATGAGGATCCCGGCCCACGCGGCGATCGGCACGCCCAGGGTGATGAGGAAGCTCTGGAACGGCCCGATGAAGCTGGTCGCGAAGAACGCCACCCAGATCGTGCCGGCGGTGAGGATCAGCCCGTCGACTGCTGCGGCGGCCGGGCGGGGGATCCGGATCCCCAGGCTGATCAGCGTCAGGCCCGAGGAGTAGATGCCCAGCACGGCGCCGGAGACCAGGGTCAGCACGGCCACGATCCAGAAGGGGATCAGCGCCCACAGCGGCAGGATCGTCACCAGTGCGCCGATGGGGTCGTTCTCGATCGCGCCGGCGAGACCCTCGTCGGAGCCGGCCAGCAGCAGCCCGAAGGTCACCAGCACCACGGGGGCCGCGGCGCCGCCGATCGTGTTCCACAGGACGATGGATCCGTCGGACGCCGAGCGCTTCTGGTACCGCGACCAGTCCGCGGCGATGTTGATCCAGCCCAGCCCGAAGCCGGTCATCACCATCACCAGCGCGCCGACCATCGCCTGCGGGGAGCCGTGCGGCATCGACGCCACGGCGGACCACTGGATGTGGGGGATCGTGAGGATCATGAACACGATGGTCATGGCGCCGGTGGCCCAGGTGAGCACCGACTGGAGCTTCATGATCGTGTGATAGCCCAGCACGCTCGCGGTGACGATCAGCGCGGCGATGAGGATCGCGGCGATCACGGTGACCGCCTGCCCGGAGGCCAGGCCCAGCACGTCGAACACGGTGGCCGTGGCGAGCACGGCGGAGATCGCCAGCGACGTCTCCCAGCCGATCGACGTCAGCCACGAGACGATGCCCGGCACCTTCTGCCCGTGCACTCCGAAGGCGGCGCGGGAGAGCACCATCGTCGGCGCGCTGCCGCGCTTGCCGGCGATCGCGACCAGCCCGCACAGCAGGAAGCTGAGGACGATGCCGACGACCGCCACGATCGTCGCCTGGAGGAAGCTGATGCCGAAGCCGAGCAGGTAGGAGCCGTAGCTCATGCCGAACACGGAGACGTTCGCGGCGAACCAGGGCCATACGAGATCACGTGGCCGGGCGGTGCGCTCGGCCTCGGCGATGATCTCGATCCCGGTGGTCTCGATGACCCCGGCTCCGCCGACGGCGGCCGGCGGGAGGGGAGCGGTGGAGCGGTCAGGGGGTGTCATGTCGACTCCGCAGGAGCAGGGCCGGCCCGAGGGCCGGACGACGGGGATGCAGCAGGGACTGTCCGGATTCTCCCACTTGTGACGCGACCGATGGGGGAGGGGGCGCCCGGCCCCGCTCTATCATCGAAGGGAGCGCTGTCGCTGCGCTCCCCGTCCGAGGAAGCGTGCGATCGCCCTCGTCGACACCCCGCCACCAGCACAGGGACGGCCCGCGGTATGCCCTGCGCGGCTGTTCGGAAGGAGTTCTGTGCCCGCACTGCCCGTCCAGATCCAGGGGACGGCCCAGCGCATGCTGAGCCTCGGACCCCGTCGCGTCGACCACATCCCGGCGTTCCGCATCGCCGTGGGACTCGCGATCCCGATGTCCGTGCTGCTCCTGACCGACCACGTCTCCTGGGCGATGTACGTGGGGTTCGGCGCGTTCACCGGCATCTACTCGCGCTACGAGCCCACCCGGATGCGGTTCCGACGCCAGGCGCTCGCCGGGGCGATGCTCACCGTGTGCGTGACCCTCGGGGCGACGCTCTCCAGCGTGGGCGAGCTGATGGACCCGACGGCGGCGTCGTGGACCACGCTGCTGGTCAGCTCCGTCGTCGCGGGACTGGCCGCCGTGCTCGTGCTCGCGCGCGGGTTGAAGCCGGGCGGGGCGATCTTCCCGCTCTTCGCGGTCGCCGCGGTGGCGTCCGCGCCGCCGGCCGCTCCTGTGTGGGCGGCGTTCCTGGTGGCTGCGGGTGCGGCGACGCTGTGCGTGGGGCTGGGCCTGCTCGGCCACTGGGCCGGCGAGCGGCATCCGGCTGCACACGTGGATCCGGGCGCCGAACGCTGGACCGGTGCACAGCTGGGCGCCGAGTTCTCGCGATTCGCGATCGCCTCGGCGGTCGCCGGGATGCTGGGCCTGGCCTCCGGGCTGCCCTTCCCGTACTGGGCGCAGATCGCGGCGATCGCCCTGCTGTCGGCTCCTGGCCGCACGCTCCAGGTCGAGCGCGGGCTGCACCGCGTCATCGGCACCACGCTGGGCATCGTCACCACCGCGTTCCTGCTCTCCTTCCCCAGCGAGCCCTGGCAGTTCGTGGTCTGGGTGGTGGTGCTGCAGTTCCTCGCCGAGATGTACGTGCTGCGCAACTACGCCTTCGCCCTGCTGTTCATCACTCCCCTCGCGCTGCTCATGGTGCAGCTGGCGCACCCCCAGCCCGTCGGGCCGATGCTCGAGGCGCGGGTGCTCGAGACGGCCATCGGCGTGGTGGTCGGCATCGTGATCGTGGTGACCGCGGCCCTGGTGGACCGGCATCGGAACCGCTCGGCATCGGCCTGATCCGCCCGAGCTCACCGATCCGCCCCGAGTCCGCTGACTCGTCCGGAGCCCACCGAGCACCGTGACTCCCAGCAGTCGGTCGCTCCTGCTCGGCGCGCGCAGCCGGGCGTAGCGTCGGCGCATGCCCACCACCCCGTCCAGCACCCCCTCCTCCGGCGCCGCGTACACCCACGGCTACGGGGCCGCCGTGCTCGACAGCCATCGCGCCCGCACGGCCGAGAACTCCGCCGCGCACCTGCTCCCGCAGCTTCGAAACGGGCAGCGGCTGCTCGACGTGGGCAGCGGCGCGGGCACGATCACCGCGGGCCTCGCCCGGATCGTCGGCCCCCGGAACGTCACGGCGCTCGAGGTGGGGGAGGAGGCGGCGGCGTTCACCCGCGCCGAGCTGCAGCGCCAGGGGCTGGCCGAGGTGGAGGTCGTGGTGGGGGACGCCCAGGATCTGGCCTTCGAGAGCGACGCCTTCGATGTCGTCCATGCCCACCAGGTGCTGCAGCATCTGCCGCGCGCGGTGGCCGCGCTCGCCGAGGCCCGGAGGGTCACCCGCCCGGGTGGGATCGTCGCGGTGCGCGACAGCGACTACGAGGGGTTCCGGTGGTTCCCCGAGGCGCCGGGGATCGACCGCTGGCGGGAGCTGTACCTGCGTGCCGCCCGAGCCAACGGCGGCACGCCCGACGCCGGTCGGCGGCTGCTCGCCTGGGCGCACGAGGCGGGCTTCGAGGACGTTGAACCGGGTGCCTCGACGTGGCTGCACGCAACCCCCGAGTCCCGTGCGGCCTGGGCGGCGACCTGCGCCGGCAGGCTCACCGCAGGCCCGTTCGCCGACCAGCTCGAGCGGGAGGGCTGGGCCGACGCCGCGGAGCGCGGCGCGATGGCGGAGGACTTCCGCCGCTGGGCCGCGAACGAGGATGGCTGGTTCGCCCTGCTGCACGGGGAGGTCATCGCCCGGGCCTGAGCGGACCCGCTGACCGCCGGCGGCCTCACACCGCGATGAGCACGATCCCCGCGAGCACGATCGCTGCGCCGAGCATCCGTCGCAGCGGATCGGGCTCCTTGAACAGCCACCAGGCCAGCAGCGAGCCCACGACGATGCTCGACTCCCGGGCGGGGGCGACGAGGGAGACGGGCGCGGTGCGCATCGCCTCCAGCACCAGGATGTACGCCAGCGGCGACAGGACCGCGACCAGCACGATCTCCCGCCAGTGCAGGCGGAGCACCGGGGGCAGGCTCGCGCGATGGCGTCGCAGCAGCGTCGGCGTCATGAGCACGACCTGCCACAGGCAGCTGGTCACGAAGTAGAGGACGGGCGGCAGCTCGAGGGTGGCGACCGAGTAGCTGTCCCACAGCGTATAGGCGGCGATGGCGAGCCCTGTCGCCGCGCCCCAGGCGACGCCGGCGCGCAGCCCGTGGCGGCCCGCGGCGGAGCGCCCGGTCGCCACCACCACGATGCCGCCGACCACCACGAGCGCGCCCAGGGCGGCCGCCCAGCCCGGTCGCTCGCCGAGCACCAGGATCGCGACCACCATGCTGAGCACCGGACCGACCCCGCGGGCCACCGGATAGACCACCCCGAGATCGGCGCGGGCGTATCCCGTCTGCAGGGTCAGCTGGTAGGCGATGTGCAGCACCCCGGAGACCAGCGGCGCCAGGAGCAGCGCCGGCGAGAACCCGATCCCGGACTGCACGAGGGAGATGATCGCGAGGGGCGCCCACAGCAGGACGGAGCCCAGGTCGTAGCTCCACACGAAGGCGTAGCCGTCGGTGCGCACCCGTTTCGCCGCGAGGTTCCACACCGCGTGGCAGAGTGCCGCCACGAGGACGAGAGCGAGGGCGAACGTGCTCATCAGGGTGCGGGCGCGGAGAGGTCGAATGCTGCGGGGAAGAACATCGTGCCAGTATCTCGCGACGGGTCGACAGCCGCGCCGCCCTGCCTTATGGTTGAAAACGAAAGCATCCCGATCCAGGAGAACCTCATGTCGCTCAGCACCGCCCTCCTCCGCGCCGTCCCCGGCGCCTTCATCCTCAACTCCGGCATCGGCAAGCTCGGCCTGCCCGCCGAGGCGGCCGCCGGCCTGCAGAGCATGGCCGCCCAGGGCGTCCCGCCCCTGGCGAAGCTGACCCCGGAGCAGTTCGCGAAGTTCCTCAGCTACGGCGAGATCGCCGTGGGGGCCTCGCTGCTGCTGCCCTTCGTGCCCACCAAGGTCGCCGGCCTCGGCCTCGCGGCCTTCTCGGGCTCCATGGTGTCGATGTACCTGCGCACCCCCGGGATGACCGAGTCCGACGGCGTGCGCCCCACGCAGGACGGCACCGCCATCGCCAAGGACACCTGGCTGCTCGCGATCGCCGGTGCGCTGCTGTTCTCCGGCGGCGCGAAGAAGTCGCTCGACGCCTGACCCCGCTCGATGGCGACTGACGCCGCCTGATGACGGCGGCGTCAGCCGGCGTGGATCAGGTGCCCCGCACGGATGACCGGTGCGGGGCACACTGGTCTGCGTGACCACTCCTGCGACGCCCCCGCCTTCCCGGGACACCCCTCGCGCCGTGCCGCCCCACCCCACGCCGCCCGACACCGTGCCGTCCCACCCCGCGCCACCCGACGCCGACGCACGCCGCAGCGCTCTTCGGGCCGGGCTCCGGCTCGGGGCGGTGATCCTGGGCCTGGTCACGGTGGTGGCCCTGCTGGGCCTGCTGGTTCGCGGCTCGGCCGCCGTGGCCTCCCTCGACCTGGCCCTGAGCGATGCGGCGAACCGCACGCTCACGGGGCCTGCTGCCCGCATCGCTCTCGGCATCGATCTCGTCTTCGGGCCGCGCGTGGCAGTCGCTCTCGCAGTGGCCGCCGCGCTGGCTGCGGGCATGGTGCGGCGCAGCCTGCTCATCGGAGCGCGCCTGGCTGTGATGATCGCCGTGCCCTGGGGGTTCGTCGCAGTGGTCAAGCTCGTGGTGCGTCGCCCCCGCCCCGACGGCGATCTGCTGCTCCATCAGCTGCTCGCCGAGCCCACGTCCTTCAGCTACCCCAGCGGCCACACCGCCTTCGCCACCGCCCTCTGCCTCGCGATCCTGTGCGCACTCCCGGCCGCCACCACCCGGTTCCGGATCGGTCTCGGAATCGCCCTCGCCACGCTCGTCGTCCTGGCCACCGCCTGGTCCCGGGTGGCCGTGGGCATGCACTACTCGACAGACGTCCTGGCTTCGATGCTCCTGATCCCGCCGCTGAGCCTCCTCCTCGCGCGAATTATCACGAGAACCGTCCCTGACCACGGGTTCCGTGACCGGATTGTTGCCTGAGGGAACGATCACAGCGCGGAAAGTCCAATAACGCAAGCCTGCAGTGGCGAAAAGTTCGGAGGTGAGGCTAGCCTCAGTGGCAGCTCCACCGTGGAGCGATTCCCCCACCACTGATGAGCAGAGGTCTTCTCCATGACTGCGATCACCCGTCGGCACCTCGGCGCCGTCTCCGCCGCCGGTGCACTCGGCCTTGCCCTCGCCGCCTGCGGCGGCTCCAGCGACGCGGCGAGCGGCGGTGCGTCCGACGCGGGCGCCGCCGACGCCGCCGGCACGATCGAGATCGAGGACAACAACGGCACCCAGAGCGTCCAGGTCCCGCCCAAGTCCGTCGTCGCCACGGACAACCGCACCTTCGAGACCCTCGAGAGCTGGGGTGTCACCCTGACCGCCGCAGCCCGTGCCCTCATGCCGTCGACCAACTCCCTCAAGGACGACGAGTCGATCATCGACCTCGGCAACCACCGCGAGCCCGACCTCGAGGCCGTCGTCGCCGCGGAGCCCACGCTGATCATCAACGGCCAGCGCTTCTCGCAGTACCACGACGACTTCGTGAAGTACGCCCCCGACGCCAGCATCCTCGAGCTCGACCCCCGCGACGACGAGCCCTTCGCGGAGGAGCTGAAGCGCCAGGTGGCGGTCCTCGGCCAGGTCTTCGAGAAGGAGACCGAGGCGGAAGAGCTCGGCACCGCGCTCGACTCCTCGATGGAGCGCGTCCAGGCCGCCTACGACGGATCCTCGACGGTCATGGCCGTCAACGTCTCCGGCGGCGAGATCGGCTACATCGCCCCCGGCGCCGGCCGCGCGCTGGGCTGGACCTTCGATGCCTTCGACTTCGTCCCGGCGCTCGAGGTCGAGGGAGCGAGCGACGACGACCAGGGCGACGACATCTCCGTCGAGGCCATCGCGGACTCCAACCCGGACTGGATCCTGGTGATGGACCGTGATGCCGCGATCTCCGCAGACGATCCGGAGTACGAGCCGGCCGACACCGTCCTGGAGTCCTCCGAGGCGCTGGCGGGGGTCACGGCCATCACCGAGGGCAACATCGTCTACATGCCGGCGGACACGTACACCAACGAGTCCATCCAGACGTACACCGAGTACTTCGAGACGCTGGCGGACGCCTTCGAGGGCAACGCCTGAGCCATGCTCGTCCCGTGAGCACCGCGCGGCGGACGGAGGCCCACAGGGCCCCGTCCGCCGCGGTGTGCGTTCACCCCGTCCTTCCGTTCTCTCTCCTCTCTTCCTGTCAGGTGCTCTGATGTCCCACGCCTCCCTCACGGCCGACGCGCCGCCCGCGCGCCGGCGCGGTCGCGAACGGCTGCTCGACGGCAAGCTCGTCGTCGGCATCGTCGCCGTGGCGCTGCTGCTGGTCGCCTCGCTCCTGACGGGCGTCTACGACGTCTTCGGCGCCGAGGACGGCGCCGAGATGTTCGCGATCACCCGCGTGCCGCGCACCATCGCGCTGGTCCTGGCCGGGGCCGCGATGGCGATGTCCGGGCTGATCATGCAGCTGATGACCCAGAACCGCTTCGTGGAGCCCTCGACCACGGGCACCACCGAATGGGCGGGCCTGGGCCTGATCCTGGTGATGGTCGTGAGCCCCGGGGCCGATCTGCTGACCCGCATGGTGGTCGCGATCGTCTTCTCCTTCGTGGGCACGATGGTGTTCTTCCTGTTCCTGCGACGGGTGACCCTGCGCAGCTCGCTGATCGTGCCGATCATCGGCATCATGCTGGGCTCGGTCGTGGGCGCGGTCTCCTCGTTCGTGGCGCTCCAGTTCGACGCGCTGCAGAACCTCGGCGTGTGGTTCGCGGGGTCGTTCACTTCGGTGCTGCGAGGGCAGTACGAGGTGCTGTGGATCGTGCTGGCCGTCGGCATCGCCGTGTTCTTCGTGGCGGATCGCCTCACCGTGGCCGGGCTCGGGGAGGACATCGCCACCAACGTCGGCGTGAACTACCAGCGCGTGCTGCTGATGGGCACCGGCCTGGTCGCGATCGCCACCGGCGTGGTCACCGTGGTGGTGGGCAATCTGCCCTTCCTGGGCCTCATCGTGCCCAACGTCGTCTCCCTGGTCCGGGGCGACGACCTGCGCAGCAACCTGCCGTGGGTGTGCCTGCTGGGCATCGCCATCGTCACCGTGTGCGATCTGGTCAGCCGCACGATCATCATGCCCTTCGAAGTGCCGGTCTCCCTGATCCTCGGGATCCTCGGCGCGATCGTCTTCATCGCCCTCCTGCTCAGGCAGCGCCGCCATGGATGATCTCCGCACGCGCACCGCTCCCGGGAGCCGCCGTCTCGGCGGCCCGACCGGCGACGACCATCTCGACATCTCCACCGCCCCCACGGACACCGCGGAGGACATCGCCCCGCTGGGCGTCCCGCACCGGTCCCGCAGCGGCTCGGGCGCGTTCCGCGACCGTGCGGCCCAGGTGCGCTACTGGATCGTGCTCGGCGCCCTCCTGGTGCTCGCCGCGGGCTTCGCGCTGGGCCTGCTCGCGATCGACAACCCGATGCCGGTGGGCAGTCGCGGGTTCTGGCTGATCGCCGAGATGCGGGCGACCTCCCTGGTGGTGATGGGCGTGGCCGCGTTCTGCCAGGCCGTCGCCACGATCGCCTTCCAGACGGTCACCAGCAACCGCATCATCACGCCGTCGATCATGGGCTTCGAATCGTTGTACACCGTGATCCAGACCGGCGCCGTGTACTTCCTCGGGGTGGCCGGTGTGGTCGCCCTGCAGGGCACGGGCCAGTTCCTGCTGCAGGTGGCGCTGATGGTGGCGCTGTCCGTGGCGCTGTACGGCTGGCTGCTGCGAGGAAAGTACGCGAACCTGCAGGTGATGCTGCTGATCGGCATCATCCTCGGAGGTGGCCTGGGGTCGGTCTCCAGCTTCATGCAGCGCCTGCTCACCCCGAGCGAGTTCGATGTGCTCACGGCTCGCCTGTTCGGCTCCGTCACCAATGCGAGCGTCGAGTACCTGCCCTACGCGATCCCGCTGTGCCTGGTGGCCGGGGTGCTGGTCTGGCTGAATGCCCGCACCCTGAACGTGATCTCCCTGGGCCGGGATGTGTGCCTGAACGTCGGCGTGGACCACGGCCGCCAGACCATCTACACCCTGGTGCTGGTCTCGGTGCTGATGGCGGTCTCGACCGCGCTGATCGGACCGATGACCTTCTTCGGCTTCCTGGTCGCGACGCTGACCTACCAGCTCGCGGGCACCCACGACCATCGCCGTCTGCTCCCGGTGGGCGTGCTGATCGGCTTCGTCGTGCTCGCCGGCGCCTACTTCGTGATGAACCACGTGTTCTACGCGCAGGGCGTCGTCTCCATCATCATCGAACTCGTCGGCGGGACCGTGTTCCTCGTCGTCATCATGCGGAAGGGGCGCCTGTGATCAGCATCGATGCGGTGCGCAAGCAGTATTCGGAGACCGTCGAGATCGGGCCGGTCACCCTCGACATCCCCTCCGGCGGCGTGACCGCCCTGGTGGGCCCGAACGGCGCGGGGAAGTCCACGCTGCTGACGATGGTGGGGCGGCTGCTGGGGATCGACGAGGGCGCGATCGAGGTGGCCGGGTACGACATCGCCTCGACGGCCTCGAAGGACCTCGCGAAGATTCTCTCGGTGCTGCGCCAGGAGAACCACTTCATCACCCGCCTCACCGTGCGCCAGCTGGTGGGCTTCGGGCGGTTCCCCTACTCCAAGGGGCGCCTGACCCCGCTGGACGAGCAGAAGATCTCCGAGGCGATCGACTTCCTCCACCTCGACGAGCTCGAGAGCCGCTATCTCGATGAGCTCTCCGGCGGGCAGCGTCAACGCGCCTACGTGGCCATGGTGCTCGCCCAGGACACCGAGTACGTGCTGCTGGACGAGCCGCTGAACAACCTCGACATGCGCCACAGCGTGCAGATGATGGGTCGCCTGCGCGATGCCGCCCGGGAGCTGGGCCGCACCATCGTGGTGGTGCTGCACGACATCAACTTCGCGGCCCACTACGCGGACCACATCGTCGCCATGAAGAACGGCGGAGTGGTCGAGGCCGGCCCCGTCGCCGAGATCATGGACGGCGCGGTGCTCAGTCGTGTGTTCGACACCCCGGTGCAGGTCATCGAGGGGCCGACGGGGCCGCTCGCGGTCTACTTCTGACGGAGGTCGCAGCGCGCGGGTCGCAGGGCGCAGGGCGCGGGGACGTGCCTCGCGCCCTGCCCCGGGTCAGGAGGTCTTGGTGGCCGGATCTGCGCCGCCGCGGCCGTCGGGCCGGTCCAGGTCGTCGATCGCGGCGACCTCGTCGGCCGTGAGCTCGAGCTCAGCGGCCGCGAGGTTCTCCACGATGCGGGAGGGCGTGACCGACTTCGGGATCGTCACGATGCTGTGCGCGAGGTGCCAGGCCAGGACCACCTGCGCCGGGCTCGCGCCGTGCGCCTCGGCGATGCCGGTGACCACCGGGTTCTCCAGCAGGTCGGACTTGCCCTGGCCCAGCGGTCCCCACGCCTCGGTGAGGATCCCGTGCTGCGCATGGATCTCGCGCAGCTCGCGCTGCTGGAAGTAGGGGTGCAGCTCGATCTGGTGGATCGCGGGAGCGACGCCCGTGGTCTCGATGATCTCCTGGAGCTGCTCCGCCGGGTAGTTCGAGACGCCGATGGCGCGGACGAGACCCCGCTGCTGCAGCTCGATCAGGGCCTTCCAGGCCTCGACGTACTGACCCTGCGAGGGCACGGCCCAGTGCACGAGGTACAGATCCACGTAGTCCAGGCCGAGACGCTCGAGGGAGGCCTCGCACGCGGCGATCGCGTCGTCGAAGGCCTGCGCGTCGTTCCACAGCTTGGTGGTCACGAACAGCTCCTCGCGAGGAACCCCGGAGGTGCGGATCGCCCGGCCCACGCCCTCCTCGTTGCCGTAGACCTTCGCGGTGTCGAGGTGGCGGTAGCCGGCCTCGAGGGCCGTGAGCGTGACGTCGGCCGCGACGTCGTTCTCGACCTTGAACACCCCGTAGCCGAGCTGCGGGATCGAGTGGCCACCGGCCAGCTCGAGGGACGGGACGGCGGGCTTGCCTGCAGACATGGGGGTTCCTCTCCTCGGGGTCTCGGCCCAGGCTACGGGGTGGCCGACGATCGGCAGGACGCTGCCGACCCGCGAGCGCGTCGGCCCCTGAGCACGAGGATCAGCCGAGCGCGAGGATCAACCGTTCGATGTATCGACGTATCTGACGGCGTGTCATAACCTGGTCGGCATGACGAACCCCCGCCCCTCGCGCCACGGGGCGACCGCATCGGCCGCCTCCGCGCCCCGAACCCCGTCCATCCCTCCCGCTGATCCCTCGACGGACCCCCGCCGCTGGAAGGCACTCGCCGTGCTGGCCACCGGCCTCGCCCTGATCGTGATCGACGGATCGATCGTCGCCGTCTCGCTGCCCACGATCATCGGCGACCTGGGCCTGGACCTCACCGACGCCCAGTGGGTCTCCACCAGCTACGCCGTGGTCCTCTCCGCGCTGCTGCTGATCACCGGACGCGTCGGCGACCTGGTCGGCCGGCGGAAGCTCTTCCTGGCCGGTGTCGGCCTGTTCGTCATCGCCTCGGTGCTCGCCGCGATGGCCGCGGGAGCGGCCGCGCTGATCGCCGCGCGACTGCTGCAGGGCGTCGGCGGCGCACTGATCCTGCCCTCGACGCTGTCCACCGTGAACGCGACCTTCCGCGGCTCCGAGCGCGCCGCCGCGTTCGGCGTCTGGGGCGCGGTGATGGCCGGCGCCGCGGCCCTCGGCCCGCTGCTCGGCGGCTGGTTGACCAGTTCGTTCTCCTGGCCGTGGATCTTCCTGGTCAACGTGCCGATCGGTGTACTGGTCCTCGCCGGCACCCTCGCGTGGGTGGGGGAGACCCGTGAGGCTCCGCGTCCGCAGCGCCGGCGGCGGGACCTCGACGTGCTCGGGGCACTGCTCAGCGCCCTCGCGCTCGGCTCGCTCGTCTTCGCGATCGTCGAGTCCACGACGCTGGGATGGTGGACGGAGAAGTCCCCGCTCGAGCTCGGCGGCCTCACGCTCCACGCCCCCGGCGGGCTCTCGTTCACCCCCGTGCTGCTGCTCGTCGGTCTCGTGGCACTGGTCGCCTTCGTGCGGCTCGAGGCCGCTCGCGGCGCTGCCGGACGTGAGGTCCTGCTGGACCTGTCGCTGTTCCGTCTGCGCGCGTTCGCCTGGGGGAACCTCACCGCCGGGACCGTCGCGATCGGCGAGTTCGGACTGCTGTTCGTGCTGCCGCTGTACCTGGTGAACGTGCTGGCCATGAGCTCGCTCCAGGCCGGTCTGGTGCTCGCGGCGATGGCCGGCGGCGCCTTCCTCTCGGGCACCCTGGCGCGGCATCTGGCCGCAGCCATCGGAGCGCCCGGCACGGTGCTGGTCGGGCTCGGTCTCGAGGTGCTCGGCATCGGCGTGCTCGCCGGGCTGCTCGGCCCGTCCACCCCGGTTGCCCTGCTGGTCGCGACCCTGGTCGTCTACGGACTCGGTCTCGGGCTCGCCTCCGCGCAGCTCACCTCGACCGTGCTCGCCCCGGTGCCCCGGGAGCAGTCCGGGCAGGGGTCGGCCACGCAGTCCACCGTCCGCCAGCTCGGCACCGCGCTGGGCACCGCGATCTCCGGGGCGCTGCTGGCGGTCGGGCTCGCGGCCCGCACCGACTCGCTCACCGGGGACGCCGCCCGCTACGGGCAGGCGATGACGGACTCGGCCGGATCGATCCTCTCGCAGCTGCGAGCCCAGGGCGCCGGATCCGGCACGCTCGACCAGCTCGACACCGTCTTCGCCGACGGCGCCCGGATCGCGATGGCCGGCTCGGCGGGATTCCTGCTGCTGGGCCTGATCGGCGCGGTGGCGGTGGCTCGCGCCGCGCGACGCCAGGGCGCTGTCCCGCAGTCCTGATGCAGACAGCGGCCCGGCTCCCGTCGTGGGAGCCGGGCCGCTGCGCGCGGGGTGCGAGGATCGATCAGAGGATCAGAAGTCGCACTCCTGCGGGTCGCCGCCGATGCGGCCGTCGGCCCGATCCAGGGCATCGATCCGGGCGATCTCGCCCTCGCTGAGCGCGACGTCGGCGGCGGCGAGGTTCGAGACGATCCGCTCGGGCGTGACCGACTTGGGGATCACGACGAAGCCCTTGGCGAGGTGCCAGGCGATGACGACCTGCGCCGGGGTCACGCCGTGCGCCTCGGCGATGTCGGTGACGACGGGGTCGCCGAGGTCGTCGCCTGCGCCGCCCTGGCCGAGCGGCGACCAGGACTGGTGGAGGATCTCGTGGGCGGCCTCGACCTCACGCAGCTCGGTCTGCTGGAAGGTGGGGTGGGTCTCGACCTGGTGGATCACCGGGGTCACGCCGGTGGCCTCGATGATCTCCTCGAGCTCCGCCTGGGGGAAGTTCGAGACACCGATCGAGGTGGCCTTGCCGCTCTTCTGGATCTCGATGAGCGCCTTCCAGGCCTCGAGGTACTTGCCCTGGATGGGCTTGGCCCAGTGGATGAGGTAGAGGTCCACGTGGTCCAGGCCGAGCTTCTCGAGCGAGGTGTCGATCGCGGCGAGGGCGTCGTCATGGGCGTGGGAGTCGTTCCACAGCTTGGTGGTCACGAAGATCTCCTCGCGCGGGACGCCGGAGGCTCGGATCGCGCGGCCCACACCCTCCTCGTTGCCGTAGACCGCAGCGGTGTCGATGTGTCGGTAGCCGGCGCGGAGGGCCTGCTCGACGACGTCGGCCGCCACGTCGTTCTCGACCTGCCAGACGCCGTAGCCGAGCTGGGGGATCTCATGGCCGTCGTGGAAGCGGACGGCAGGAATGCTGGTCATCAGGAAAGCTCCTTCGATGGGGGATGCAGTCAGAGTACGGCCGAGCTGGAGGGAACCCCGGGTCGGTTCGCCGACGGCGCATCCAGGGAGATCCCTGGACGAGCGCCGCCGCCCGTCCCCCTACGATGTGCCCATGACGTCGTGGAGCCCGGAGCGCTGCCGGTGACGCCCGCACGCGAGGCGCGCCTGGTTCCGTCGGAGCGTCCGATCCCGGAGCAGCCCCCTGCCTACGATCATGCCCGCGGCCATACCCAGCGGGGCCGACGGTTCGAGCTGTACGGCTTCCTGGACACGCTGTTCATCGTCGCCGGTGTGGTGGTGTCCATCTGGCTCGCGCTGCTGTACCTGGTCGAGGGCTTCTCCCTGACGCCCGCGCGGCTGCTGTACCTCGTGGGGTTCTGGGTGCTGCTGACCTACATCACGCTGCCGCGCCTGCACCAGCTGATGACCTGGATCTACCTCCCCGACTACTTCTTCGGGCGCACGCGCACCACCGAGGGGGTGCTGTCGGACCCGATCAACCTCGCCTTCGACGGGCCCGAACGGGACCTGCACGTCGCGATGCGCCGCGCCGGCTGGGTGCTGGCCGAGGAGCGCACGCTGGCGTCGGCCTGGTCGATGGTCCGCTCCACGCTGCTGCGCCGCTCCTACCCGAGCGCCCCCGTCTCCGACCTGTTCCTCATGGGACGCCGCCACGACTTCACGTACCAGCAGGAGGTCGGCGGCACCACCACCAAGCGCCACCACGTGCGGTTCTGGCGGATGCCCTCGGACTTCGTGCTGCCGGGCGGGTACCGGACCGACTGGCTCGCGGCCGGAACCTACGACCGGGCCGTCGGCTTCTCCTTCTTCACCCTGCAGATCACGCACCGCATCGACGAGAACATCGACGTCGAGCGCGACTACCTGCTGGACACCGTGCGCTACGCGGATCCGGAGATCGGGGTCGAGGTGATCGAGGAGTTCTCCACCGCCTATCACGACCGCAACGGCCAGGGGGATCGCTTCGCGACCGACGGGCACCTGCCCGTGCTCGACGTCTCCGGCGCCGCGTCCCGCTCCGACGGGGCGACCGCGATCATGCTGCCGCGGCATCGGCCCACCGGCACCACCGTGATGAAGTCCCGCGCTCGCGCCGCCACCCAGTCGGCGCTCGCCGCGGCGAGGCTGACCAGCGCCGGCGCACGTGCGGACGCACGCGCCGAGCTGGGCGACGAGCTGTCGGCGCAGTGGCACGGCACGGTCGACGACGTCCACGAGATCATCTCCCGGGCGACGGACCACCACCTGCCTCCGCCCACCGTGGTGTTCACCGGCGCCCTGGTGCTGGGCCAGGCCTGCGTGGTGGTCGCCGAGTGGATCGGGCTCCTGCTGGGCGTCGACTTCTCGGCCCTGTTCGTCGACGCCTCCCTGTTCCTCCCCGCCGGGGACCAGATCTACCTGGCCTCCGCCTTCGCGGTGGTGCTCGTGCTGCTGCTGGTGGGGGTGGTGCGTCGCAGCCGCTGGGCGCGGATCGCGCTGATGGCGCTGTTCACGGCCGATGCGTTCACGCGGCTGGTGATCGCCACCTCGACGTCCGGCGAGATCACGCACTCGCTGCTGGTGGGGGTCGGCGCCTCGGCCCTCGGCGTGCTGGCGATCAGCTCCGACGCCTCCCGGCAGTGGGTGCAGACTCTCCGCCTGACGATGCTGGAGGCGTCGGCCGACGACCCAGCTGATCCAGCTGATCCAGCCGCCGCCCGTGCCCTCGTGGGGATGCGGAGTTCCGACACGATGTGACGAGGCCGACGACAGGATAGAGTGCGCGCACAGCCGCCCTCGGTCCCCGGGCAATGGTGCTCTGCCCGAGCCCGTCGCCGCCCTGGTCGGTCAGCACGAGTCCCCATCCCGGGAGGATCACCATGAGCGAACCGCACGAGGTCGCCCCCACCGCACCTGAGGGCTCCGGCACCTCGGACCAGCCGGAGCTGAAGAAGGCGATCACGCCCAAGCTCCTGCTGCTGTTCATCGTCGGCGACATCCTCGGCACGGGTGTCTATTCGCTGACGGGCAAGGTCGCCGGCGAGGTCGGCGGTGCCGGCTGGATGCCCATCATCATCGCCTTCGCCATCGCGATGGTCTCCGCCCTCTCCTATGTGGAGATGGTGACGAAGTATCCGCAGGCCGCCGGGGCGGCGCTGTACGTGCACAAGGCCTTCGGCATCCACTTCCTGACCTTCATGGTCACCTTCGCCGTGCTGTCCTCGGGCATCACGTCGGCGTCGACCAGCGCGATCTTCCTCGCGGAGAACGTGCTGAAGGCCTTCGGGCTCGAGGAGACCCTGGGCGCCGCCTCCGGTGGGGTCACCACTGCCATCGCGCTGGTGTTCCTGCTGCTGGTGGCCCTGATCAACCTGCGCGGCGTCTCCGAGTCCGTCAAGGCCAACGTGGTGCTCACCGCGATCGAGCTGACGGGCCTCTGCCTCGTGATCCTGGTCGGCTTCTTCACCGTGGCCCGCGGCGAGGCGGACTTCTCCCGCGTCATCATCTTCGAGACGCAGGACGAGAAGGGCATGTTCATGGCGATCATCGGGGCGACCGCCCTGGCGTTCTTCTCGATGGTGGGCTTCGAGGACTCGGTGAACATGGCCGAGGAGACCGTCGACCCGGTCAAGAACTTCCCGAAGGCCCTCATCACGGGCCTGTCGATCACCGGTGTCATCTACGTGCTGATCTCGATCCTCGCGGTCGCGGTGGTGCCCATCGGCCGCCTCACGGACTCCACCACCCCGCTGCTGGAGGTCGTGAAGGTCGGCGCACCGGAGATCCCGATCGACACGATCTTCGCGTTCATCTCGATCTTCGCCGTCGCCAACACGGTGCTGATCAACATGATGATGGCCTCGCGCCTGCTCTACGGCATGTCCAAGCAGGGCGTGCTGCCCGGCTTCCTCAGGGGCGTCCTGGCCTCGACCCGTACCCCGTGGGCCGGGATCGTCTTCTCCACCGTGCTGGCCTTCGCTCTCGTGTTCACGGTGCGCTTCGTGCTCGCCGAGGAGACCATCGCGGCGCTCGGCGGCACCACGGCGCTGCTGCTGCTGGCGGTGTTCGGCATGGTCAACATCTCGGTGCTGGTGCTGCGCAACGACACCGTCGACGTGAAGCACTTCCGCACCCCGACCGTTCTCGCGGTGATCGGTGCGATCACCTCGTTCGCGCTGATCACCCCGCTCGCGCAGCCGATGCAGAACTACGTGATCGCCGGCGGTCTGCTCGCGGTGGGCCTCGTGCTGTACGCCATCACCTGGTTCTACAACAGCGCGGTCAGGGCCCGACGCACCCGGTTCCGCCATCCCGACGACCTCGGCAAGCCGTGAGTCGGCGCGCCGCGCAGCCCAGCTCGCCTCAACCCCCTCGCCTAGCCCCCGCTCGCCCAGCCCCGCCCCGCCCCGCCCCTCCGTCCGCTCCACCCGGGAGATGCCATGACCACCATCCTGCTGGCCTACGTCCCCAGCGCCACCAGCGAAGCGGCGCTCGCCTACGCGATCGAGGAGGCGAACCGTCGTGACGCGAGGCTGCTCGTGCTGGCCTCCGAGCGTGCGCCCGATCCCCGCAAGGCCCGCGGGGTGACGGATCAGCGACCGTTGCCCGAGCGCCTCGCGGAGACCGGTCTCGAGCACGAGCTGCGCACCGTCCCGCGGCGCGACGATCCGGCCGACGACATCCTCGATGCGATCGATTCGGAGCCGGTCGCCCTGGTGGTGCTCGGCATCCGTCGGCGCACCCCGATCGGGAAGATCCTGCTCGGCTCGACCTCGCAGCGGGTCGCCATCGAGGCCCCGGTCCCGGTGGTGCTGGTCAAGCCCGACACCTTCGTGGCGCCCACCCGCTTCTGACCGTCTCGGCCTGATCCGAGACTGAACCCTGAACGCCCGGTCCCTCCACGGGGCCGGGCGTTCTCCGTCCCGCACCTCAGTGTTCATCCGCCCGTTCCCTGGGGGAGAGGGCCGGGACATGATTCTGGCGCATCGTCATCTCGACCCGTCCGTCCAGACGGACGGGACCTGATCGACTGCAAAGGATCCCCATGGCTCTCATCGACCTCCCCCTGCTCATGAAGGACCACGTCCGCGGCAAACGATCGCCCGTGACGTGCGCCCTGAAGTGCGGGAACGCCTGCACCAAGACGACGTGCAACACGACCGGCAACGACTACTTCCGGGACATCGCCTCGGGGGTGCTCAGCCGTCGTGCGCTGCTGGGCGGCGCCGCGGCCGGCGCCGTCGCGATCGGGGTGACCGGTACCGGCGGCATCGGAGGCCCCGCGCCGGCGGCCGCGGCACCCGGCGGCAGCCCGCTGGAGTTCGACGCGATCGACCCGGTCCACTTCGAGGTCGACAGCTTCGACGTCCCCGAGGGCTTCGCCTGGCACCCCGTCATCAGCTGGGGCGACAAGCTGTGGTCCGACGCTCCGGACTTCGACTGGAACGCCCAGACCGGGCAGTCGCAGGCCCAGCAGTTCGGGTACAACAACGACTACACCGAGATCCAGGAGATCGAGGGCACCGACGGCACGCGGGCCCTGATGTTCGTGAACCACGAGTACACGAACGAGAACATCATGTTCCCCGCGGACACCGATCCGCAGACCCTGGCCGAGGTGACCCTCGCCGCCCACGGCCTCACCGTGGTCGAGCTCGAGCGGAAGACCCGCCGCCATCCGTACACCCCGGTGGTGGGCAGCGACTACAACCGTCGCTTCCTCGCGGACACCCGCTACGAGTTCACCGGGCCCGCCCGCGGCGACGACCTGCTGAAGACCGTCCAGTTCTCCACCGGCACCCGCACCCAGGGCACCTTCGGCAACTGCTCGGGCGGCCTCACCCCGTGGGGCACGCTGCTCTCGGGCGAGGAGAACTTCAACAGCTACTTCCGCACCTCCGGGACCTCGGCGGAAGACAAGCGCTACGGGCTCGGCGAGAACGAGCTGGCCCGCGGCTGGCAGGAGATCGATCCCCGCTACGACGCCACCGCCGAGGGCCTGGAGAACTCGGTGAACCACTTCGGCTGGATCGTCGAGGTCGATCCCTGGGACCCGACGTCGACCCCGCGGAAGCACACGTCGCTGGGCCGCTTCAAGCACGAGGGCGCGAACGTCATCATCGCGGAGGACGGCCGGGCCGTCGCCTACTCCGGGGACGACGAGAAGTTCGACTACCTCTACAAGTTCGTGTCCCACGAGAGCTACATCGAGGGCGATCGCGAGCACAACAAGACCCTGCTCGAGAGCGGCGACCTCTACGTCGCGAAGTTCACCGGCAACTCCCCGTCCGGCCAGATCGACGGCACCGGCGAGCTGCCGGCCGACGGCGCCTTCGACGGCACCGGGGAGTGGCTCCCGCTGGTCGTCGACGGGGAGTCGGCGGTCGAGGGCATGAGCGTCCAGGAGGTGCTCGTGCACACCCGCCTCGCGGCGGACTCCGTCGGCCCCACCAAGATGGACCGCTGCGAGGACGTCGAGCCCTCGCTCGCCAGCCGCCGCGTGTACGTGGCCTGCACCAACAACTCCGATCGCGGCACCGATGGCAAGGCCGCGGCCGACGAGACGAACCCCCGTGCCGAGAACCGTGACGGGCACATCGTGGAGATCGACGAGCAGGGCGACCAGGCCTCGACGACCTTCGCCTGGAACCTGCTGCTGGTGTGCGGGGACCCGGAGACCGATGAGGGCACCTACTTCGGCGGCTACCCGCAGGACAAGGTCTCGCCGATCTCCTGCCCGGACAACCTGGCCTTCGACTCGGCGGGCAACCTGTGGATCTCCACCGACGGCGCACCGGACGGCATCGGCTACAACGACGGCCTGTTCCGCGTGACGCTCGAGGGCGAGGAGCGCGGCCGGGTCGAGCAGTTCGCCTCGATGCCCGCCCAGGCGGAGACCTGCGGCCCGATCGTGCGCGACCAGGACCGCACCGCGTTCGTCGCCGTGCAGCACCCCGGTGAGGACGGCTCCTTCGACGAGCCCACCTCGATGTTCCCCGAGTTCGACGAGGGCACCGGCCCCAAGCCGACGATCGTGCAGATCCTGCCGGTCGCCGAGGAGCGGCCGTTCACCGACATCGGCCCGGGCGACGAGCACTACGACGCCGTGCTCTGGGCCTACGACGAGGGCATCGCCACGGGCTGGGACGACGGCACCTTCCGCCCCCTCGCACCGGTGAACCGCGATGCGATGGCCGCGTTCCTGCACCGCCTGGCCGGCTCCCCGAAGGTCACGCCGCCGCGCACCGAGCCCTTCACGGATGTCGCGAAGGGTCAGGAGCACTACGACGCGATCATCTGGGCCTACCAGCAGGGCATCACGACCGGATGGAGCGATCGCACCTTCCGTCCCACGGCGCCGATCGCCCGCGACGCCATGGCGGCGTTCGTACACCGCTTCGCCGGCTCGCCGAGCGTCGACCAGCCCACCGAGGCGCCGTTCGCGGACGTGCCGGCGAGCAGCCGGTACGCGCTGGAGATCGCCTGGCTGCGGTCCGCGGGGATCGCGAACGGCTGGGCCGACGGCACCTACCGCCCCCTGGAGCCGATGCACCGCGACGCCACCGCCGCATTCCTCCACCGCATGAGCGAGGAGCAGCAGATCACCTTCATGATGGGCGGCTGAGCCGGTTCGCAGGCGCGACGGCTCATCCTCCGGCGGCCCCCGGCGTCCGCGCCGCGGGGCCGCTCTGTCGCTCCCGGTGAGTCGTCCTATCTGCCTGATGCGGTACTACGTACACATTCGATCACGATCACAGACACTCGTTCTGCGGAGCTCGAGAATCGCGTAATCTGCGAGCAGGGCTTTTCTGGAAAATCGTCTCGGACACCCTCGTGACGCTTGACGTACTACCCGCGCAGGAGGATCTGTGATCGCTCACCCTGAGCCTTCTGAGTTTCAGAACGCACAGCTGCCTCCTGGACGGCTCGAGGAGATCGCGGACGAGTACCCGGAGTTCCACGAACTCGTCGTCCAGCACCAGAACTGCCCGTTGCCGCTCAAGGCATGGATCTTCGATCACAAGCCTGCGCTGCGCGAGTCCGAAGAGCGACGCCTCGCTCTTCTCCAGAATGGGCCGCAGGGGCAGCCCGGCGCTCTCCCAGCCCCGGCTGACGCCGCTGAGGCCAGACGTCGTGAACGGAAGGCGGCTCAGGACGCGCGCAAGGAGAAGCGACGCGTCGAGCAGCTGGCCAGGCGTGCCGCTATCGGCGCCGAGCACCATCCGGCGGTGAGCGTGGACACGGGGGCTGTGCCCGCGAACTCTTCCCAGCGTCCGGGAATCCTGTCGACTGCCGGGAGGGTCCTGTTCGTGCTCTTGGCGCTTCTCGCTCTGGGACGGTGCACAGGTGTGATCGGTGGCGGAGACGAATCGGCGATGAACGGTTTTGTGGGCACAGACAGCGACGTTGTCGTTTCGCAGCCGGCATTCGACGGATTCGGACAGGACCGATGACCCCCGCGCCCGGGTGGAAGGACACGGGAAGCGACTATCTCTCGCGCCGCCGTGCGCGCCGCGGGGACAGCGGTGGCTGGGGAACGGCAGCTGTCCCCTCGGAGGGGAACGGTACGGCAACGCCTTCGGGCTGGGGGAGCGGGACCGGTGCCCGTGCGGGTGATCCTGCGGGGCTGGATGCGACGGGCTGGGGGAGCATGGCGCAGGGCAGCACTGCTATAGCGGGGACGCAGAGCCCGGTGCGGCGGTTCGAAGGCTCGCCCAGGCTGCCGCTGACCACGCTTGCGCTGGTTCTCGTCGGCGGCCTGGGCCTCGGCATCTGCGTACGACAATTCCTCGCTTCGATCGACATCGTCGGCTGGATCGTTTCCGGGGCCCCACTCTTCTCTGGGGCATTGCTCGTCGTGGTTGTGCTGCTCGGACTCGTCGCGGTGGCCGGCGTCGTGCTTGCGATCGTCGTGCTGTTCCGAAGGCCCCCTCGATGGGTCGGTGCGGCTCTCCTCGCGGCGTCGCTGCTCCTTCCTCTGTGTGCGTCGTGGGGCGGCGCGAACAGCGGATATATCGCCTTTCAACGCGGTCTCCTATGGGACGTGCGCACCCAGGCGTCGTCGATCGAGCCAGAGACCGTCGAGAATGTCTACGACTCCTTCGAGAGCTACGGAGTAGTCCTCCCTGCTAAGCAGGAGGTGCTCGAGATGCTCGACGACGAAGAGGCCGGCACCGGAGCACAGGGCACTACGACAAAACCACACGACACGGATGAGGAGGGAGGCGACACGTGAGCAGAGCGTCATCATCAAACCCCTGGGGGAACAATACTCACGCACGGCCAGAGCCCGGCCCGGCGACCTCCGTGCGAAGCTCGTCCGCTGACTCTGGCGCTCCGCCCACCGGATGGGGCTCGCCGACGGGCCCGGCCGCCGGGCCCGGCTGGCAGCCGCCCGCCGGACCCGCACCTGCGCAGCGCACCTTGGTTCGGCCAGCCATGACGTACCTCTGGGCGTCCTTTGGAGCGGCTCTGCTCGCGATAGTGCTCGTGATGATCCCTTCGGGTTTGCCCGTCTACGTGACGGCATGGATGCTCGCCGCATTCGTGGGTTTCGGGTCCTCGGCGCTCTTCGTGCACCAGGACGCTCGCCGCCAGCTCGAGACGTTCTACGTTCGGGATCCGCGCGTGCCCTGGCTGCATCGCGGGGCGGTCCTCCTCAGTCTGGTGGCGGTGGTGCTCGCCGCCGTGCGAATCGCTCTCGTGGTGGGGAGGATGGGATGACCGGCATCGATCGGACCACCCGACCAGGAGCACGGTTCACCTCCACTCGAGTTGGCAGGTTGATGCTGCTGCTCGTCTCTCTCGCTCTTGTGACAGGCGGGATTGGAGCGACCATCCTGCCCGCCTCGGCGGAGCCGGAGGAGTCCGAGAGCTCCGCGCCACTGCTCTCGGACTTCGGGTCCTGCCTGGCTGGAGGGGAGACGGGCAGCATTGTGCTCCTGATCGATCAATCCGGGTCCCTTGAAAGAACGGATCCGGAAAAAGCCCGCGTGGAAGCTGCGGAGTTCCTGGTGAAGCGCCTGGAGAACTTCTCGGCAGAGTCCGGATATCCCCTGGAGGTGCGGGTCGCGGGCTTCGCGGCGGCATATGAGCCCTCCGGGGACTGGACGACCCTGTCAGAGGGGGAGACCGGAGCTGTGGATTCGGAGATCGGGTCCGTCGGCGACGATCTGCGCAGCCATGACACCGATTACTGGAACGCACTCGAGGGCGCGCGACAGGATCTCGCGGATCACGGGAGCTCCTGTTCGGCGATCTTCTGGTTCAGCGACGGTGAGTACGACATCGATCCTCGGGAGTCGGCAGGCAGCCGCTCAGAGTACGGGGAGACGAAGTCCTACGCCCCGGGGATCGAGCTCGGAGACGAAGCGGGTGCCGGTGCGGCGGTCGCCGCCGGGGAGGAGGACATCTGCCGCTCTGCCGGAGTCGCCGATCAGCTCCGCGGCGCCGAGATCACCGTCGTCGGTATCGGACTGACCTCGGAAGGGGCTGACTTCTCCTTCCTCCGCAGCGTCACCACAGGCGGGGGGAAGGACACGGCCGCGCAGAATGATGTCGCGCAATGCGGTGATTTGGCATCGCCGGAAGGAGCGTTCTTCGAAGCCGATGATCTCGACTCGCTGCTCCTCGCCTTCGACTCTCTCTCGTCGCCCGGTGATTCGCTCGGGTCGACGACCCTCGATATCTGTCAGGGCGGATCCTGCGCGGCGGGTGAGGTCGCCTTCGTACTCGACCGTGCCCTGACATCCGTGCGCATCCTGGCCACCGTGGACGTCGAGGGACTCGAGGCATACGTCGTGCCACCAGGGGCTTCGGAACCGGTGAGCTTCCCCGCGGGCGAAGTCGGGGAGACGGTGAGTCGGGACGGCATGGACGTCACGTGGCTGACCTCGAAGACCGTCGAGATCGAGATGGCTGCGGACGATGTGTCGACGTGGGACGGAACCTGGCGGGTCGGGTTCGTCGACCCGGAGTCTGTGACCGACGGCGAGCAGGTCGTGGTCAATCTGCACCTCACCTCTCCGCTCGCGCTCGCCTGGCAGGGCATCGACGACGCTGATTTCCGGCAGGGCGCATCGGTCGAGGACACGTCCCTTGAGCTGGTGGATCGCACGGATGGCTCGGTCGTCGATCCGAAGGAGCTCGGGGGAAGCGTGACCGCCGCGGTGCGGCTGACGGACGCTCTCCAGGCTGAGCACGAGCTGTTCACGACGGACGAACCGGAGAGCCTCACGGATCCGCCTGATCTGACCGTGCCGGAGGGTGTCGCGCTCGGCACGGGGCGTGTGACGACATCGCTGCAGATCACGACGGCGGAGCCGACCCTCGCGGACGGCTCGACGGGTGAGGGCATGGTGCTGCAGCCCGTCCTCATCGGCGACTCGGTCACCGTTCTCCCGCCGCAGAACTATCCGGTGGTGGGGTCCGAACTCGACTTCGGGCTCCTCGAGGAGGAGACCGCCGCGTCGGCCGCCCTGGAAGCTACTGGGCCCGGGTGCGTGTGGGTGGATTCCTCAGCGACCTCTGTCGCCGGCGCACCGTCAGAAGCAGGCGACATCGCGATTGCCTCCGATGCGATGAGCGCAGAGGACTGCTTGCAGGTCGGGGAGGGCGAGACGGCGTCCCTGCCCCTGACCCTCGAGACCGGTAGCCATGCGAACGGGGCCGTGCAGGGCACCGTCACGGTGATGGTCGCCCCGGAGGGCGACCCCGAAGCCGCACAGCCCGTCACGGTCCCCTTCGACGCCGACATGCGACGGCCCCTCGACGTGACGACCGCGTGGACGACCTTCGCGGTCGCCCTGGTGCTGGGCATCGGCATTCCGGTGGCGGCCCTCTATCTGCTGACATGGCTCACCGCTCGAGTACCTCGGGGCACGCTGGTCTCCGGCAGTACGAGAGTCCGGATCCCTGATCCCGGAGTCCCGGCGCAGATCGGGCTCAGCCGTCGCGAGCTCACGATGTCCGCGCTCAGCTCTCCCCAGCGCACCGTGATGGCTGCGGGGCGGACGTTCCGCACGCGTGTCGCGCCGTTCCCGTCCGAATCGCCCTGGGTGGAGCTCGCCGACGCTGCGCCCTCGGTGTCGAGCGCGACGCCAGGAACCCGCCGGGGGACCTCACGGCTTCCGCTCGGTATGAGGGGCAACTGGGTGGCGATCCCGGATAGGGCCGACCCAGGATGGGCGACGCTGATCGTGCTCCTGGGATCCGAGGACCAGGAGGCACTGGATACTGTTCTCGACGACGCGCGAGTTCGACTCGGTGATCGTCTGCGGTCGCTCGGAGGCGGCGTGGTGGCACCTGCTGCCGGGCCGGGCGAGGACGGAGGAAGTGCGGTGCTGTCCGACGCCTCGGGATGGGGGCCCGCAGGAGGGCCTGCGGGCTCGTGGGGCGGAGTCTCCGATCCTCCGACGAGCGGTCCCGGATGGGGCGACTCCGGGCAGACCGGTGGATCGTCGGGATGGGGTCCATCAGGCAAGACTGACTGGCCGGGTTCCGACAATGGTCAGCAGAGCCGCTGAGCGGCTGCCTTCGCTCGACGAATCATGAAACACGGCGAACAGCCGACGGAAGGGAAAGCACATGCGCAAGGTACTCATCATCGGGTGCGGAGGTTCCGGGGCGAAGACCCTCTCCTACATGATGGATCAGCTCCGTGCAGACCTCGCGGTCCATGGAGTGGACGAGATCCCCGGATGCTGGCAGTTCGTCAACGTGGACACTCCGATCCAGGAGGAGCACGGCGCGCACCTTCCTTCGGTCGGGGATCTGGGTGGCACATACGTCTCCTGCGGAGATACCGGCAGCTATGCCCCCGTCGATGCCGCTGTGACGCAGAAGCTGCAAGCGAATGGGAGCGAGGGCTTGCGGGCCGCAGCCAGCTGGATGCCGCGGGACCCGTCGGACGTCACGTTCCCGATCTCGGTCGGCGCCGGGCAGTCGCGCGCGATCGGCCGTATGCTCACGCTCTCGAAGGCGGCGCAGATCGGGCCCGGCATTCGTCGTGCCATCGACGCCATGAACAGCGAGCGCTCGCGGGAGCAGGCGCGCCGCACCTCGGAGGCCGTTCCCGGGCTGGGCGGCGTGCCGGATCCGGCTGCGGGAGCAGTCACCCTGGTCGTCTCGTCGATGGCCGGGGGATCGGGCGCCTCGATGACTCTGGATGTGTGCCGCATCGTCAGCGCGATGCCTGAGGTCGACGAGGACCTCACGTCGCTGTTCCTCTACACCGCCGACGTGTTCGGTGAGCTGCCGCATCAGGACCGGCTCGGCATGTCCGGGAACACGCTCGCCATGCTCGGCGAGATCTTCGCTGCGCAGGGATCCGCTGACGGCGGACGCGCCGGCAGGAACGACGCTGACGTCTATGAGCGTCTCGGCATTTCGGGCACCGCTGGGCGCCCCTTCCGTCGGGTCTTCCCGATCGGCCGCCGGACCGGTGTCGACAACATGGTGTTCGGCGACGGGTCCCCGGATGGCGTGTACCGAGGAATGGGGCGCGGCCTGGGCCGACTGCTGCTCTCTCCGCGTTTCGACAGCATCATCAGCTATCTCATCGCGAACGTCGCGGGCGGGCTGCTCTCCACCGACACAGTCGCCTGGGGGTCGAAGGCCGACGACCTGATCTGGTCCTCCTTCGGGTACGCCTCACTCTCCATGGGGCGGGATCGGTACCTCGAGTATGCGGCGGAGCGCATCGCGCGCTCATCCGTGAAGCATGTCCTCGACGGGTTCCGGCAGGAGGGGAGCACGCACGGCGATCAGCAGCAGCTTGCTGAGCTGTGGCAGTACAAGCAGGCTGACGAGCTCACCCGCGCCGGGCTGCCCATCGGGCCGGCCAACGCCACGATGGCGGGGGACTCCGCGGTCGACAGCACGGTGCAGCAGTGGTTCCTCTCGTCAGCTGGGCTCTCCCAGGAAGCACTGAGCCGTGAGGCGGGCGAGGCGGTCACCGAGGCGATGCGCAGGCGTCCCTCGATCGATCCGAACATGCCTCTGGAGCAGTGGGCGACGAGTATCGACCCATGGGCCCGCATGGAGGATGGTGCGGTGCAGACGGCTCTCGAGCGGTCGGCGAACGCACTGGCCGCTGCCTTCGCGCGGGACTTCCACGATCGAATCTTGGACACGCTGCGCCAGGCTATCGCCGAGCACGGCGTCGTCTATGCCGGATACGTGCTGGAGAAGCTCGCGGGCCCCGGGGGCGAGATCGCTCAGCTGGTCCCCCGACTCCGTGATCTCGAACGGCTGAGGAAGAACCGGGCGGCGCTGAGCGTGTCCCCGGAATTCCTCGCCCCGTACACCGGCCAGCGCAAGGCGATGGTCGGGCAACGGGCCGCCGGCGAGCTCGAGGACGACCTCTTCCACGCGCTGCGCGACTCCGCCTTCGGATGGCTCGCCTCGACGGCGGCCCAGAAGGTGGCCACGCTGCTCCAGGACTTCGGGGCCTCGGTGGCGCAGCCGTTGCGCAAGGAGTTCGATGATGTCCGCCGGGGTCTCATCTCTGACTCGGAACAGACGCCGAGCGCACAGGGCGTCGCACAGTTGGAAAGTCCCTTCGTCAAGGCATGGCCGACTGAGCCCGACCCTGGTCAGCCCGAGAGCGGTTCCGTGCCCGATCGATTCACGATCGCGCACAACGAGGTCGTGTTGATGGGCGTCGACGAATATGTGCCGCGGTTCAGTGTGGACATCCTCGACTCGGTCGCTGCCGAGCGTGCCGGCGATACGCACCAGAATTCGAGTGATCCGCAGCAGGCGCATGCCCGGGCACGTCGGGACGTAATCCTCGGGGAGTGGACCAAGGGCGCCGGAGACGTCCCGCCCGCGGATCTGCTCGTGACGACGCGAACCTGGGTGCCCAAGGGCGTCCCGGGCGCCCTCGCGCCCACCAGCGGGCAGTACTCGCTCCGAGCACGCAGCTCGGACTTGCTGCGTCGAGCCAGGTCCTTCGTCCACCGTCGAGGTGAATCTTTCGAGGCCTTCGCCGCGGAATCAATGCGGTCGTACATCACTGATCCCCAAATCGGGGAGCACGAGCGAGAGCTGCGCCAGAAGCAGCTTCTCACCGCCTTGCGGAAGACGCTGGTCATGGCGCAGCCGCTGACAACGATCAATACAACCGTCCAGCGTGAGCTGGGGACCCCGCCGCTCCAGCTGAACTACCAGTTCTCCTCCATCCCGTTCAACGGCCTCGATGGCCTGGTCGCGGAGCTCCAGGACATCGTGGCGCGAGACTCGCAGATCAGCACCGATTCGGTGCTTCCGGCCATCGAGCACGCGCTCAGCGCACTTCCCGTGGGGAAGATCGACGTCTTCGGCTCATACCCGATGACGTTCCCCGTCGCGTACGGGCTGTTGCGCGACGTGGCTGAGGACTGGAAGGGACGCACCGATGCCGGCCGTCGCGACTTCTGGCACTGGCGGCGTTCTCGCTCCCTCCCCGGAGGGCTGCCGTTCAGTGATGCCGAACGCACTGCTCTCGTACGCGGCTGGTGGGTTGCGCAGCTCGCGGGCGGACTCGACATCCCGTCGGGCGACGGTGATCGTACGCCGGTGAGGATCTGGGACCCAGAGGCGGAGGAATGGGTCAGCTTCCCAGCCCCGATGCTCACGCCGCCCTCGCGGATGATCGTGTCCACTGCCTGGTTGCCCGCCGTCCTGGAATCCTCGCTCCTCGCGTACACCGAGGCCGACGAGAAGGGGCTGCGCGCTTTCCGCCCCTGGACGGTGCTGCGCCGATGGGCAGATCTGGGCCAGTTCGGACCGACGGTCAGCCTCGACGGCACCACCCGAGATGCTGAGATCATCTCGCTCCTGCTCGGCACCGGCGAGTTCTCGCACGGCCTGCGGCCCGTGGTGGACCTGTCCGCCGCCACGGACCCCGAGGAGCGGCGGACGCTCCTGCTGGACTATTGCGACCGGGTGGCCGCCGTTCTCGATCAGCGTTTCCTGCCCGGTGCCGGCAAGAAGGACCACCCTCAGGTGTTCGCCAACTTCCGCCATCGCTCCCAGGTGGCGACCACTCCTCTGACGATCGACCTCGCCGAGGAGATGCGCGCTGAATTGCTCGCCCTGCGCAGGACGATCGAGTCCGCCTCCCCGTCGGGGCCCGGCGCGGATCCCATCGACCTGGACGACTCGTTCGTCTTCTGAGTGGAGCAGCCATGCAGCAGCGTTCCATCCTCATCGGCCCGCCCAGTCAGCGACCGATCCTCGAGTCGCTCCTCGACCTGTCGGCTGCAGGAGCGCTGGAGGCGTTCACCTGGATCGAGGCCGGATCGGATCCGGCGAGCGAAGCAGACCGCGAGGATCCTCGCGCTCTCCGCATCGCCGACGGACAGATCTCGTCGACCACTTTCTCGAAGTCGGTCAACGTGCGGAGACTGGCGCGCCTGCGCATCGTCATCCTCGTCCCGGTCGGGCATCCGGACGCCGATGCGCTCACGGCGTCTGCGGAGAACTTCTACCAGAGTCTGGATATCCCCGGCGGGGCGTCGCGAGTGTTCGTCAGAGTCCTGATTCCGTGGAGCGCGGAGCCGATCGCTGCTGAGCTCGGACGTCCGGGCTGGAACGACGTGATGCTCTCGCCGGAAGGCACCGCGGAGCCCGAGTTCGCTGCAGTCCCCTGGTGGAATGATCCGTTGTCGATCCCCGGGGCCGCGGCCGCGGGAGTCGCCGTGCAGGCTGGATTGCTGCCGGGCTTGGACGAGGCGCCGGCGGACGACGAGAAGCCGGGGATGTCCACCGACGTTCCCCTGGCACGCACGTTCATCCGACGGATCGATGCCGAAGCGGTCGAGTCGGCCCTGAAGGAGCGGGTCCTGCGGATCGACGAACAGGTGCCGGCCCCCACGAGGTCGACAGGATCGTCGGTTCCGCCCTACGCATCGCCGGAGAATCTGATCCGGGACACTGCAGCGGTCTGGACGACTCGGCATGAGCCGTCGGTGCGCCGTCCTGGGCCTCAGATTCCTCAACCCGACTCGGAGACGATCGGCTTCGGCGAGGCGATCAAGCTCTTCATCAGCTTCCTGCTCCGTGCACTCATCGGAGCGCCCGAGGCGTGGTTGCGCAAGGCTCTTCATTCGGCGCAGTCGACAGTTGCCGCTGGGACCACAGCGATGATCTTCGGCAAGGAATCGCCCGTCGGTGTCATCGTCGGCGGCGTGGCCGCCGACGGCAGCACGGCGACCTGGCGCACCATCCGCGACGCGGCGAAGGCTGTCGACCTCGGCGCAGGTCGGGACGCCGGACGCCTCGGCCAGCCAGCCCGGAGGGACTTCTCCGCGCTCTGGGCGGACATGCTCCAGGGCAGTCGAGCGTTGCTCGACGCCTCAGCCTGCCAGAACCTCGAGCTCGACTCAGCTGCCGGGTACATCCCCCGCCGAGAGATGGTGGCCCCGGAACTGGACGGAGACGGTGTCTACGAGATCACGGAAGCTCTCGGGGAGTTCAGAGCTCCTCAGACGCTCAGGGCGTGGGACCACCTCGAGATCGAGCGTTCCCGTCACGTGCTCGAACGAGCGGCGGGCGAGAACGACACCCGTGCCGCCAGCGCACGTCGCCATCTCGAGCAGATCGATCGCTGGAGAGGCCGTAACGAAAGTCGTTTCCTGCCGTTGCTCGGCCGTACTCTCGGAGAGTGGTTCACCGCGACCCGGCAGGAGATCGCGGGGACGCAGGACGCTCTTCGCGGGCTGCTCATGCCGACCGTCGACGAAGCTCTGGGACGTGCGCAGAGGCGGCTCGCATGGGTCCTTCGGGGACTCGCCGTGCTCGCGGTCATCGTCGTGATTGTTCTGGGTATCCTCGGCTGGCGGGAGTCCATCACCCTGCAGACGATGGCCATCAGCATGGGCGTGACGGCTATCGTCTGGCTCCTCGCCTCGCTCATCGTCTTCGTGCTCCTCCAACGGGAGGTGTTCCGGCTTCTCCATCTGCAGAGGCAGAGGGACCTGCAGGTCCCCGCGCTCACGGAGAGACTCCGCATGGCGATCGAGGATCTGGACGCTCTCGGTGACGCCTATGCGCAGTTCGATCGATGGGCCCTCCTCATGACCGGTTTTCTCGCAGAGCCGCTGGGTCGAGGCGACGAGTCCGAGGCGGCGGAGCGGCCATCGGCAGCTCTGCCCGCCGCTCTGCAGATGCCGACTGTCGACGTCGCTCCGTCGGCCATCGACGAAGCAGCCGCCCATCTGCGCGCAGACGTCTTCACCGTGGGATGGCTCGGCGAAGCCTTCGAGGACTTCGAGAAGTCCATGACCGACGATCTCACTCCCGAGCAGCGCGTACGGATGAGCACGGCTGGTTCCTCGCCCCTTGCTCTGCTTCTGAGTTCTCGCGCGGACCCAGGCAGCGAGCTTTCCCTCTGGGCGGAAGGAACCGTCGAGCACGGAGTCAGGTCGGGACGTGGTGATGAGATCTGGTCCCGCTGCTCCTCACGACTCGATGACGAAGAGCTTCTTGATCTGACCTTCGTCCGCGATGACGGCGGAGGTCGCGCCGAGTCCGTGAGCGTGCTGCGCAGCGAGCTGTGGAAAGCGCGATCTGCATCGATCGTCGAGGAGGTGCTGGAGCTGTCCGCCCGGACCGCCGACACCCGTATCGTCGATCCGGGACGCTCTTGGCGACGGTCCGGAGGGACCGGCCTCAGCTCCGACTTCGTCCTCGTCCAGAGGACGCCGGCGGTCTCTGCGGAGGCGTTCGTCTACCCGCGCACCACGCCCCTGGAACATCGCCCTGCACAGGGGCAGGACGCCACTCTGGACTTTCCCGATGACCTGGTCTTCTGAACGAACTGAACCGCTCGCCCGACGAGCGGCCTGAGAGGACGGACATGCTGTTCGCCGACTTCCTCAAGCGCCTCATGCCTGTGGCGCAGTCGCACCCTGCATATAAGGAGCACTTCCCACCCTCGAGCTGGAAGCGACTGTTCGACACGGCGCGGCCATACGGCGATGACGGCTTGGTCTTCGAGGTCGGCGCGATCGTCGACTCGGGCCTCGGTGACGGGCGCATCGAAGAGGTCGTCGTCCCATTCGTGCGAGACCTGAACGGCGAGTTCGCTCCCGGATGGGAGACCAGGGAGGCTGACGAACCCGTCGAGGACCCCTGGACATCGGACGCCTGGGCTTCTGAGGCGAGTGAGGAGGCGCAGCATGCCCCGTCCTCCTCGGCCGTCGAACCCGAAGAGCCCCGGGTTCCTGAAGCCGTTGTCGCACCCACTGCCGAGGCAGCTGCTGCTGACGTTGCTGGACCAGCTGCGGACCTCCTCGAGGAACGGTGGATCTTTCCGCAGTACGACTACTCGCGGGAAGACCTCGCTGTACCGCTCCCCGACGTGGACATCCAGGAGCTTCCTGGTGGGGTCCTGCAGTATTCGTGGCCCGATCCTGGCGAGGGCGAGCTCTACCGGGTGACCACCAGTGATCACGAGGCACTGTTCAGCCCGGAAGAGGCCGACGCAGAGCTGGTCGCCTGCTGGGCGCCGAACGCTCAGGATGCGCGGACCTCCGCGACTTCTCTGCGTTTCGTGACGGTGTGGGGCTACCGCGTGATCGATGCGAACGCCGGCATCCTCGGGCAGCCTCGTAAGGTCGCTGAAGGGATTCGTATCCAGCAGCTTCAAGGGTGGACTGTCGAGTTCATCCCGAGTGAGAGAAAGGTGTTTTCGCGCTGGGAAGCGCCCGCTCTGCCCTCTCACGTCCGTGCGAATGTGCGAACCGCTCGGCTCCCGCTCGACGAACCGATCGCGAGGTATCTGAGAGGTCAGAGCTGGCTCAGAAGCCAGTTCGAGGTGCCCAACAACGGGCACGGTTTCCAGGATGCTGACCTCGAGCCCGGCCGACGGCACACCTACGTCGCTGCGCTTGAGGTCGAGATCGATGGAACGACCAGGCTCTCCGCTCCTCAGCGATTCGATGTCACCCCGGTCGCCGAGCCGGACCGTATCGAGGATCTCGTGGTCGAGTCACGCACCAGGGACCATCGCGAGGAGCTGAGGCTCGCCTGGAGCCAGCAGCGGGGAACACGAATGAGTTTCTACCGCACCACCTCGCCGGCCCATCCGGAGGCCGTATCCCGTGGTCGTGTGCCGGCATCGCAGCTGTCCGCGGCGGGACTCGAACCGCAGGCGATCATCCGCAATATCGCCGGTCGGACAGGCGAGACTCTTCAGAACGGCCGCGAGCGCTGGGTTCTCGAGGGGCTCGAATGGCCTGAGGGCCGGGAGTGGGACACGCTTCATCTGACGCCCGTCACGATCATCGACCAGGATGATGTGCTGATCGGTGCTCCGCGGCAGCTCCGTCGGGCGGGTCGGATCGAGGATGTCCGTCTCGTCCAGAGAATGAACTGGCAGCTGGTCACGTTCGCCTGGCCTGGCGAGGCGGTGGCGGTCGAGCTGCGGATCGGGTATGTCGATGCTGAGCCGGATCTGCGCACGCAGCCCCTCGCGACGGTGGAGAAGACGGCATACGAGCGCGAGGGCGGCTTCAGGATCGATTCTGGTCTCCCGCCGCAGGGTTGCCGGCTCTTCCTGACCGCCGTGACCCACTTCGAGGGCAGGCGAATCTCGTCGGAGCCCACGATCGCTGTCATCGAGCCGCTCTGGGGGTATCAGTACGAGATTCAGTGGCCGAGATGGCGAGGCTCCGCGGGAAAGGGCCTTTTCTCCCGGGCGACGAGCATGTTCGGGCAAGGGGCGGCGGAGGTCACCATCTCTGCGCGGGTCGGAGTATGCCCGGAGGAGGAGCTCCCTGAGCTGGTGCTTCTTCACAATCCCGATCGTCTGCCGCTGCACTCCACGGACGGGACCCGCATCGATCTCCTCGCCGAGAAGCCGGGTGGCCAGGTCCAGCCACAGCCGATGAAGGTACTGCGCGCACCGAGCAGTGGGGTACGCAGCGTGTGGTTCGATCACGCGGGGCCGGGGCCCGGCTGGTATCGGCTCATGGTCGACGCACGCCCTGCCTCGACGCTTTCTGCCGAGGAGAGGCGCACGGCTCTCGAGCGCTACGCACTCGCGGACCCGGACCTCGCAGTGCTGGACCGGCGTCGGTGAGCGGGGGCCTGGAGCAGCTGCTGTACGGGTCCGTCGACGTCGTCACTGACGGCGTGGAGAGCAGCGGCTGGCAGGTAAAGGCGAAGACCGACGGGATTGCCGAGTCCAGGGCGAGGGAACTCATCCAGCTCATCGAGCCGCGTCTCATGCCGCTCCGACCGCTGCCCGGGTTCCCTACGGAGGAGGAGATCGAGCGGGCTGACCGCCGGCTCGTCCATCGGGGAGCCCGGCACGGGAGCGCGGCCGTGCTGCTGCATACGGCTCCCGCTGGTCAGGACACGACTGGTCGCCCGAACACCATGACACACGTGGTGGTCGACGGATCCGATGACACGGCACGGCCGCTGCTCGGCCCGAGCACGTGGAGAGCCGCGTGGTGGTCGACGCCGTTCGGGTCGGAGCAGATGCGTGAGGCGGAGCTTCCTGCTGCGGCCACGATTGGGCCGGGAGAGACGGTGACTGCCGACTCCGGACTCGCAGTCATTCTCGAGCCCGGTGCGGGTGAGGTTCTCACCGCATTGGCCGATGTGGTCGCACAGAACGAGATGCGCTCGGACGCGCTGGCCGGGCAGCTTGCTGTCCTGGTGGTCGACTCGGCGGATCAGGCGGCTCAGTGGCTCGGAGCTCTGCTCAGGGCGACTGCTCCGGAGCCGGCGCGGGCACTCACATGGTCCACTTTGGAGCGGGTGAACGGAGAGAACGACCTTGAGAATCTGCGTGACGGCGGCTTCGACATCGTGGCCGTGCCGCGGCATGACCTCGAGTCCCTGATGCGAGTACCTGATCGGTGCATCATCGTCGATGCCTCGCATCCTCCGCAGGGAATAGCTCTTACGAGTTTCGGGGCCCTGGTACAGGCGATGGCATCCGACGTCGGCACGTGGATGGCCGCGCAGGAAGCGATCGACTCCTGGGTCCTGCGAGGGCTGTTCGCGCAGCATGGAGTGACGCTGGCGTGGCCGGCGGCGATGGCACAGGCTCTCGCCTGGCGAGAGAGGACGGACCCGAGCGAGCCGGTACTGCTCGACACTGCGTTCGGCGCGGACCTCCACCATGTGGTCGAGAGCGTGCTGCTCGGGACGCATGTCCCGGCGACCGACGCCAGCCCCGAACAGTCTGACGCCATGGCTTCTCTCCTCGGCCCACCACAGGGACGCAGCGCGCAGGCGTGGGTTGATCTGAGCCGCCGTCTGGAAGCCTCGGCTCCGGACAAGGTCTTCGAAGAGATCGCCGTGTCGTACCTGCAGGCGGCTGTCAAGGACCCTTCCTGGCTGATGCGGGAGCCGTCGGGCTCCTCCACGCTCAGCACGCCGCCGACAAGGCTGCGTGAGATGCTCTCCTCCTGGAGCCTGCGGCCGGAGAAGCTCGTAGACGCTTCCAAGTGGGTCCGCGAGGCCGAGGCGACGTGCCGGAACGCGTTCGGCGAGCCCGGTGACGACATTCATCGGATGGCCTCCGAGAACGTGCGTCTCGTCGCGGCGCTGCAGAGCGACGGGCTGGTGGTTCCGCCCGAGATCCTCCGCCACCTGATCCGTCCGCTCGGCGATATCCTCGTGGCGGACGTGACGGACACGCCCACCGGTGACGGGCGGCGACAAGGCGCTCGTCCGGACAGCCTGCTCTCCTCGCTCTCGGCGGATGCCCGGCGTCCGGTCGCAGAGATGGTCGACGAGGGTCTGCGGGTAGCCGTCGCGGCTGATGGCCGAGGCATGCCCGTGCCGAGCCTCTCCAGCGCAGTCACCGAGCGCCTGACGGAGGGGGTCCTGACGGCCGACCTCCCGTTCGTGGATGTGGAGAGAGCCGCTGTGTCCCTGCACCGAGGGAACGCCGGACCGTTGCTGGCTGCTCTGCAGCAGGTCCCGGGCGAGAGAATCGAGCTGAGCGTCAAGGCATTGGAGGCGGTGGAGGAGACGGCTGACGCAGGGTCGCTGGAGCTGCTGGATGCGATCGCCCTCCCTCCCTCGCAGTGCCGGCGTATTGCACGCAGTGTGGCGCTGCGGTACCCGGAGGATCCGCGCAGCCGCAGAACTCTGGCACAGCTCCGTCGAGAAAGCGAGGATGTCCGCCTCCGCTCGGTGCAGGAGGTGGAGGCGAAGACTCTCGACTCCGCCGAAGTGCAGCTCGCCGAGGCGCTCGCCGAGAACTTCTTCGATCCGACGGTGGAGCAGGAAACGGCGTGGAGACGTGCCGAGAACGCGCTGCACGCGAGCGTGAGAGTCATCGAGGTCCTCGACCATGCAGAACTCGAACGGCGGCAGAGCGCTCATCGCCGCGCGGACGCTGTTGCGCGACGCGCAGTTGCCGCTCTCGTCGTGCTGGCTGCGGCGCATCCTTCGCCGCAGCGATCAGTACGAGATTCTCGGAGATTCCACGCGGTGCAGTCGGTCGTGGCGAAAAGCGAGCCTGGAGAGGCTCCCGGTGCACTGATCGCTCCGCAGGGAGGCCCCGTGGAGCCGGTATTCCGCAGCGCTCTGCTGGCACTCGTCGCCGGAAGTGCTGTGCAACCTGAGCGGTCAGGCCGATCCCGCACCGATAGCGCTCCTCCCCCCTTGCAGATGGAACAACGCGTTGACGCCTTCGCTGGGGCGGCGCACCACCCGCGGCAGCAGTCGAAGCCTCTGGGCGCTCCGTCGGCGCAAGCAGTGGCGGCCGTCCTCGATGCGCGTGTACGGCAGGCCGACCCTGAGCATCGCGAAGCCTGGGTGCGGGACGTGAAGACATGTCTGCGAAGCACTGATGGCTGGGATCGCGCCCGGGAACTGCTCCCCGCGCTCGCCGAGTCCTCGGAGAATCGTGTGGAGCGGATCGGCCGTCTCGTCCGCACCAACCGGAGCACTTCGCGGAAGCAACGAAAGGATGGACGCAATGGCTGAATCCGAGATTCTGCGCGGGCAGAGCTGGTCCCCACGGCATTTTCGCGCTGCAGGCGCGGTGCACGTCGAGGTGATGGGGTCTCGAGGCGTCCAGGCCGGTCTCGAGGTAGATGGTCTCGGAGGGCAGCTGCGGAAGCAGCGCCCGTCGACCGGCGCCTTCGCCCTCGACATGGCGCGGGACGGCGTGACCTTCCAGGCGATCGCCGATGGTGGAGATGCTTTCCCGGGCGGAGCAGCTGTTGACCTGGCGCTCTCATTCCCGGCCACGGGGCGCACCTTCCTGATCGAGCGCGTCGACGTCTCGGGCCACCGGCGCGCGCCACTGGTGGAGCTCGTGCAGGAGGGCGACCTGTGGAGGATCTCCTCTGCGGTATCTATCCGTGAAGACAAGATCGCTGCGGACCCGGACCCGACCGGGGCGCCCCGAGAGGGTCGCTCGACCGGTTCCCGAGAGACCGGCACCTCTATTCCCGCGATGCTCGGCTCCTGGTATGTGCGCAGATCCGCTGAGAACGGACAGCCGCTCCGGCTGGAGCTCACGGAGATCATGATCGACAACTCGGCGTCGATGACTGCCCACCGTGCCCGAGCAGCACTGCTGGTCGATCTGCTCGACGCTCTCCTGCGAGCGGCCGAAGACCGTGCCGCAGAAATCACCGTTGCGCCCGTCGGTGGGGTGGAGGAGAACGGCGTCGGCTCAGCGCACGTCCGGCGCCCGGCCGAGACGGGCGCGGCCTCCGGCCCCCGGGTGCTGATCACGGACCTTCCCGGCCGTCGCGCGGATGGCGTTGCCTCGCTCGTGATCGGGGAGGAAGGCATCCTGCAGGCGTTGAGCGGTCCGGTCGGCCACGCTCATGTCGTCGGGGACACTGTCTGGCAGCAGCTTGAACGAAGCGGCGCCGACTTCGACGACTCGACCCTCCAGTGCATGGCCCCTCTCGTGCACTGGCTCGAAGATCTCTCTTCCGATAAGGACGCTGTTCGATGACCGCATCGTGCCCTGCTTGCTTCGCCCGTCTGGTGCCCGAGGAAGCGCGTTTTCGCTGCAACTCCGGTCAGTGCCACCCTGCCCCCGACCCGGAGGCGGCGCGGGTCGCGGGCTACGAGATCATGCTCCGGCCGTCCTACCGATGGACGCCGACAGACGGTCAGCGGACCATGCCCGACTGGATGCCGTGCCGTCGCTGCGGAGGGCCCTGCAACGTCCAGGCCTGCCCGGTGTGCCATCAGGACCTGCCGCCCCAATGGCGGCATGCTGAGGTGTTCACCGTGGCGGTCACGGGAGCTCGCGGATCCGGCAAGTCGGTGTACATAGGCGTGCTGATCTATGCGCTGGAGCAGTACCTGCGTCGCTCCGGACGGACCATCCAGCCCTACAGCACAGGCACGAAGGCGGTCTACGAGCAGAGGTACGAAGCGCCACTGTTCCGCGAGAACCGCGTGATGGAAGGGACGCCAACCCTGCTGAGCGGCGGTGCCTACCAGCGTGACCCGATGATCTGGAGAATCTCGGACGCACAGACGTCGACGTTCCTCGTGGTCCGTGACGCTGCGGGGGAGGACATCGAGACCTCGACAGGAGATCTTCCTCAGCTGAGCTACTTCGGCAGGGCGGATCTCGTGGTGTTCCTCTTCGATTCCCTGCGCCTGCCCTCGATGATCCAAATCCTGGCCGGGCTCATCCCCGCCGTCGACGATCAGAGGCTCGGATCCTCTTCGGCCGAGGTGCTCCCGACCGTGCTGCAGCAGATGTCCGGCGGCGACGCCGATCTCGCGCTGGCCTTCTCGAAGTTCGACGCGTTTCATGAGCTGCCGAAAGCGGACACCGAGCACTACGCGCGCGTCATGGGGAACCCCTCGGCGCACTTCAACCGTGACGAGACGATGCTGCGGCCAGCGGGGCCGGGTCGGGTCGCCGACGCGCAGAGATGGTTCCGGAACGATGCGGCATTCCTGGACCAGGAGATCCGCTCGCTGTTCCGACTCATCCACGAGGAGTCCGTGACGCTCCAGGCCGATCAGGCGGCTCAGAACAAGCAGATCCGGGGCGTCGGCCATTTCGCAGTCTCCGCGGTCGGCGAGACCCCTCAGCATTCTGCTCGGCTCACCACTCGCGGGATCTCTCCGTTCCGCGTGCTCGACCCGATCCTCTGGGGCATGTACCGCAGGGGCATCTCGATCTGATCGTCGTTCAGGCCGGTGGGGCCGAAAGCGGCACATCGCAGCCGCCGTCGTCTCCTTCCTCGTGACGGATGACGAGGCGAGGGGCCGCACCGGCGTAGCAGTCGACAATCGACTGCTGCCCGTTGGCGGCATCATCGTCCAGGCAGGCGAGGAGATCTGCAGCCCGTGCGTCGGCGGACACCCTCTGTTCCCCGTCCCAGCTCCCCGGGACTTCCCCGAGGGCGATTCCGGCCGAGCTGACGGTGATCTCGCCACCATCGAACGACAGCTGGACCTGTGCGTCACCAGGGTGCGCTCCCATGCCCTCGGCAACCTCCAGAAGCATGCGCAGCTCGGCCGACGGCACGATCGCCCGTCCCTGCGCAGCATCCGGCTCAAGGACCGGCTCGATGGGTGAGGGATGAGCGATGACTGCGCTCTCCGACGCAACCACATAGCCGTGAGGGGCGGCGAAGCCCTGCTCCCTGGGCGGATACACCGCGGGCTCGGTCGTAGAAGGCCCGTAGGGACTGGGCGCGGAACGGGCAGGGGCGATCGGCGACGGCATGGCGGGGCGCGCACCGGGGGTGGTGTTCGTATCCGCCGACGAAGCAACTGCATCACTCCGTCGGCGGAAGATGAGCCACAGGATGATCTGTACGAACAGGCATCCGAGCAGGAGGAGCGGCCAGAGCAGTGTGCTGATGATGAGTGTCCACGCATTGACGTCCGTGACCTGGGAAGGGTAGGCGCTGGAGAGGATCACCAGGCCCCCGAGGTCGAGGATCAGCAGCAGCGCCGTGGCTCCGAGCATCAGCCAGATGCTCCGGCGCACGGGACGCCACACAGTGAGCCAACGTGCGAGGAGGACGACGACGATCCCTACCGGGATGGAGAGCGTCCAGGCGAAGCCGCCGTGCCCGACTTTCGGCCACGCCCAGAGGACAGCCATGAGTGCGGTCGGGATCACCAAGATGAGGCTGTTCGCCACTCTGAGAACCCGATAAGTGCCATCTGTATGCACGGCGGGTGGCTCCTTTGAGGAAGGGATGTCGCAGGAGGCCAGTTTGTCAGCTAGGACGCGGACCGGCGGCAGCGTACAGATTATTCAGGCAGCTTGTTGTCGTTTCCGGCCGCCCCCTCCGCCGCCTGCTCGCGGCGGTGCATCGCATTGCGGGGGACGAGGATCGCGGCACCGAGCACGGCGGCCAGCGCCGAGGCGGTCAGCACGCCCACCTTCGCCGCGTCGTATATCGGGTCCCCGGCGGTGAAGCTGAGCTCGGAGACCAGCAGCGAGACGGTGAAGCCGATGCCGGCCACAGCGGCCATCCCCAGCATGTCCGGCCAGCGCAGCGAGGGGTCCAGGCGGGCGCTGGTCAGCTTCGTGAGCACGAACGACGTGCCTACGATGCCGAGGATCTTCCCGCCCACGAGGCCCACGATGATGCCCAGGGCCACGGTCGACTGCCAGGCGTCGAGCAGACCGGTGAGGCCGCCCACGGCCACGCCCGCGCTGAAGAACGCGAACACCGGCACGGCGATGGCGGAGGAGAAGGGCCGCAGACGGTGCTCGAGGGTGTGGGAGAGGGAATGCTGCTTCCCGTACGGGGAGAGGCCGCGGGTGGGGACCATGAAGGCGAGCACCACACCCGCGATGGTGGCGTGCACCCCGGAGTTCAGGAACAGCACCCAGGTGATGACGGCGAGGGGCAGCAGGAGCACCCAGGCGGTCCAGTAGTGCTTCTTGAACAGAGCCTCGGCCTTGTTGGTCAGCAGCCAGAACAGGGCCACCGGGATCACCGCCAGGGCGAGGAACCCGAGCCGGAGGTCGCTGGTGTAGAAGATCGCGATGATGGTGATCGCGATGAGGTCGTCCACGATCGCGAGGGTGAGCAGGAAGGTGCGCAGAGCGGTGGGGAGGCTCGATCCCAACAGCGCGAGGATGGCGACCGCGAAGGCGATGTCCGTCGCCGCCGGGATCGCCCAGCCGCCGCCGGCACCCTCCGGGCCGCCGAGGTTGATCAGCGTGTAGAGGAGAGCCGGCACCGCGACGCCGCCGAAGGCCGCGGCCACCGGGACCAGGGCCTGCGAGGGGGAGCGCAGGTCGCCGACGACGAACTCCTGCTTGAGCTCGAGGCCCGCGAGGAAGAAGAAGACCGCGAGGAGTCCGTCGGCCGCCCAGTGCCCGATCGTGAGATCGAGGTTCAGCGGTCCCAGGGTGAAGCCCACATGGGCGTCGCGCACTGTCGAGTACAGCTCCGAGAGCCCGGAGTTGGACATGATCAGCGAGAGGATCGTGGCGATCAGCAGCAGTGCGCCACCGGGGACGGCGCGCACCACGATCTCCTCAAGCCGCGAGTGCTCGCGGTAGGTGCCGTGCTCGAGGGTCGCTCGTGTGCTCATGATCTGGTCTCCTGCGGTGCGTGGCTGCGGTCGGATGAGGTGGCCGGGCCCGGCGCCGCGGGGGTCAGAGCTGCGGCGGAGCGTCGGCCTCGGGGTCGGAGGTCGGGGCGGGGTCGTCGCGGCGGCGGTCTCCGCGGCTGAGCACCTGCGGTGGCGGGGAGGTCGCGAGCCGGATCGCCCGTACCAGGATCAGCGCGACCACGAGCGCGCCGAGCGCCTTCGCCCACCACGGCTCCGCGATGAACAGCAGGAGCATGGCCAGCAGCACCGGGGCGAGGTAGATGAAGGCGGCGCGCACGTAGCCGAAGAAGGCCGGCATCTTCACGCCCTGGTCCTCGGCGACGGACTTCACCATGAAGTTCGGTCCGTTGCCGATGTAGGTCAGCGCCCCGCACAGCACGGCACCCAGGGAGATCGAGATCAGCAATGCTTCGGGCACGTCGCCGATCCGGGGCTCGCCGGGCATCTGCGTGGCCATCTCGAAGAAGGTCACGTAGGTGGGGGCGTTGTCCAGCACGGAGGAGAGCCCGCCGGTGAACACGAACAGCGTGATCTCGTTCAGCGGCAGGTTCGGGGCGGCGGCGCGCAGCACCTGCAGTGCCGGGACCATCGTGAGGAAGATGCCGATGAAGAGGGCGCCGACCTCTGCGATCGGGGACCAGCTGAATTCGTTCTCCTCGAAGCGGACCTTCTTGGACCCGAGCAGGAAGGACCCGGCGGCGGCGGCGAGCATCAGCATCTCGCGCCAGGGCACCCAGTTCGTGCCCTCGAGCTCTCCGTGTGCGACAGCATCGATGTCCAGGGAGGGCACCAGGGCCACGGCGAAGATGATGACGGCGAACCAGATCAGGTGCGGGGCACCGACCAGGCGCAGCTTCTCGCGGTTCTCCGTGTCCATCGCGAGGGCCTCGGGGGCCTCGCGGGAGTGGAAGCGACGATCCAGCGCCCAGTAGGTGATCAGCAGCAGAGCGTTGACGAACAGCCACATCGGCAGCAGCGAGAAGGTCCAGGTGAACGGTACGCCGCGGAGCATTCCCAGGAACAGCGGCGGGTCGCCGAGCGGCGTGAGCAGGCCGCCGCAGTTGGCGACCACGAAGATCGTGAACACCACGGTATGCACCCGGTAGCGGCGCTCTGCATTGGTGGCGAGGATCGGGCGGATGAGCAGCATGGCAGCTCCGGTGGTGCCGATGAAGCTGGCCAGGACGCCGCCGATGGCCAGGAAGGCCGTGTTGGTGCGTGGGGTGGCCGCCAGGTCGCCGCGCAGCACGATGCTGCCGGACACCGTGAACAGCGCCAGCAGCAGCACGATGAACTGCCCGTACTCCATGAGGGCATGCGCGACGAGCTCGGGGTGGGCGGCCAGCAGCAGCCCGATCGCCACCGGGACGCCGAGCGCCAGGGCATAGATCAGCTGGTTGCGGGGCTTCTCCCAGAGGGGTGCGAGAGCGGGGACCAGGGGGATGATCGCGATGCCGAGCAGCATCAGCACGAACGGGATCAGGGTCCACACGGGGAAGGACATCGCGGGTCACGTCACCTTCGGGGCCAGGCCGGAGGGGATCAGTCGCGCTCCGGCCGGGCGGCCGTGAGGGGAGGGGGCCGATCCGCGCACCGACTCGCGGACTGAGGGGCTGGGGAGCCATGGGGTGTTCCTTGACGGCGTCGCTGAGTGAGGACGGGATGTTCCTCCCGTGCCGACCAGACTTCCCGGCTCTCCGCGGTCAGTCTCTCACGACGTGCTGGGCCGGGGTGACGGCGTCCGTTCGACGTCGGCTCGAGGGGCGTGCCGACCGCGTTCCGCCTACTTCCTACCAGTTGGTCACCGTGTGTCGAAGGTTTCCTGTGACCTGCGGCATCGGCCTCGCACCGGACGTCTCTGCTGGTCGTTGGCACTCGATCTACGTACCGTGATCCTGTTTTTCGGCGGGAGCATTCGGCCGAGCGGGTCTCGGCCCGGACGCTCCCGCCGCTCGTCCGATGACCACCTGCCATCGGCCGCCCCCGGAATGTCGAGCGCCTCCCGGCGCCCCCGGGAGCGCCGCCATCACGCGCCGCGGCGCGTGCGCGAAGAACGGGAAGTTCCGTCCGTGACGACACCGATCGCCGCTGAATCCTCGTCCTCCGAGGGCACCGCCTTCGAGGACCTCCCTCCCCGCCGCACCATCCGCCAGGCCGTCGCGGCCTCGGCGATGGGAAACGCCACCGAGTGGTACGACTACGGCGCCTATGCCGTGGTCGCCACCTATATCGCGGCGCACTTCTTCCCCTCGGGGTCCGAGGGGCTGTTCTGGACCTACGCCTTCCTGGCGATCTCCTTCATCGCCCGGCCCTTCGGCGGCTTCGTCTGGGGCCCGCTGGGCGATCGCCTGGGCCGCAAGCACGTGCTGGCGCTGACGATCATCCTGATGAGTGCGGCGACCTTCCTCATCGGTGTGCTGCCCACGTACGAGCAGGTGGGCATCCTCGCCCCGATCCTGCTGGCGGTGCTGCGCCTGGTCCAGGGCTTCTCCACTGGCGGCGAGTACGGCGGTGCGGCGACGTTCATGGCCGAGTACGCCCCGGACAAGCGGCGCGGCCTCTACGGCAGCTTCCTCGAGTTCGGCACGCTGGGCGGCTTCGCCCTGGGCACCGTGGTGGTGCTGGTGCTGCAGCTGATCATCGGCGAGGACGCGATGGCCGCCTGGGGCTGGCGGGTGCCGTTCTTCGTGGCCGCGCCTCTGGGCCTGATCGGCCTCTACCTGCGGTCCCGGCTCGACGAGACCCCGGTGTTCCAGGACCTCGAGAAGGCCGGGGAGTCCGAGGAGAGCGCGACCGGCGGGCTGCGCGATCTGGTCACCGAGTACTGGCGGCCGATCCTGGTGATGGCCGGTCTCGTGATCCCCCTGAACATCGCGAACTACACGCTGCTGACCTATATGCCCGGCTATCTCGAGACCAAGATCCACCTCACCCCGAACGAGTCGCTCATGGTGATCCTGATCGGAGAGATCGCCATGATGGCGATGCTCCCGTTCTGCGGATCCCTGTCCGATCGGATCGGCCGCAAGAGGATGTGGTGGTTCTCGATGATCGGACTGTTCGTCATGGCCCTGCCGATGTACATGCTCATGGGCCAGAGCTTCGGCCTCGCGATCCTCGGATTCGCGGTCCTGGGACTGCTGTACATCCCGCAGCTGTCCACCATCTCGGCGACCTTCCCGGCGATGTTCCCGGCACACGTGCGCTTCGCGGGCTTCGCGGTGACCTACAACGTGTTCACCTCGGTCTTCGGCGGCACCGCCGCCCCGCTGAACGAAGCGGTCGTGGAGTCCACCGGGTTCCTCGAGTTCCCGGCGGTCTACGTGATGATCGGCTGCGTGTTCGGCATGGTCGCGCTGCTCTTCCTCAAGGAGACCGCCGGCGCGTCCCTGCACGGCACGGAGATCCCCGAGTCCGAGCCGGAGGACTACGGCATCGACGCGATGCTGGCCGAGGACAAGGCCCTGGACGAAGCGGGTCGCTGAGCCCGGAGCCCGGTTCGCTCCAGACGCCTGGGACGGAGGAGAGAGGATGGGGTCATGCCCCGGACTCCCTCTGCGCCGCCGCGCCGTCATCGCTTCCTCCAGCTCGACGTGTTCGCCGACCGCCCCCAGCGCGGCAACCCGCTCGCCGTCGTGCTCGACGCGGACGCGCTGCGCACCGACGACATGCAGCGCATCGCGCGCTGGACGAACCTCTCGGAGACCACCTTCCTGCTGACCGCGACCGTCCCCGACGCCGACTACCGGGTCCGGATCTTCACCCCGTCCGGCGAGCTGCCCTTCGCCGGTCATCCCACCCTCGGGACCGCACGCGCCTGGCTGTGGGCGGGCGGCGAGCCGGCTGGCGACCAGATCGTGCAGGAGTGCGAGGCCGGGCTCATCACGGTGCGCCAGGATCAGGACCGGCTCGCGTTCGCCGCCCCGCCGCTGCGGCGCAGCGGCCCCCTCGACGAGGCCGACGTCGCGCGGCTCGCGGAGGCTCTGGGCGTGGAACGCTCGTCGGTTCGCGGGCACACCTGGGCCGACAACGGACCGGGCTGGAGAGTGCTCGAGCTGGAATCCGCCGAGCAGGTGCTGTCGCTGGCTCCCGACCTGGCGTGGATGGCGGACGCGAAGCTCGGCGTGGTGGGCCGGCACCGCGCTCCGGCCGACGGGAACACCCCTCTCGACGCCGACAGACCGCTCTACGAGGTCCGTGCCTTCACGCTCGCCGGCGTCGAGGACCCCGTCACCGGCAGCCTCAACGCCGGCATCGCGCAGTGGATGGTGGCGCGCGGCGGGATGCCCGCGCACTGGGTGGCCACCCAGGGAACGGCCCTGGGCCGCGACGGCCTCATCGTGGTGGACGTCGAGCAGGACGGCACGATCTGGATCGGCGGGAGCACCGTTCTCACCGTCGACGGGCGGATCCTGGCCTGAATCGCGCCGGGGGCCTCTACCCTGAACCCATGGTGACGACACTCCCGTACGGGTCCTGGCCCTCGCCCATCACCGCCGAGCAGCTCGCCACCGGCGGCATCCGGCTCGGCGGCCCGCAGCTGGTGGGTGACGCCGTGTGGTGGACGGAGGGCATCGCGACCGAAGGCGGTCGCCAGGCGATCATGCGCTCCGCCGGCGACGTGGGGCCCGAGGGGCCGGATGCGGCCGCCGAGCCCGTGACCGTGCTCCCCGGGCCGTTCAACGCCCGCTCACGGGTGCACGAATACGGCGGCGCGAGCTGGACCGCGCTCCCGGATGCCGAGGGCACGCCGCTCGTCGTCTTCGTGAACTTCGAGGACCAGCGCGTCCACGCGTTCCGCGAGGGCGAGCGGCCCCGGCCGCTCACGCCGGTCGGCCCCGAGGTCGACAGCGCGCAGGGCCCCTCCCTGCGCTGGGCCGACCCCACGGCGGTCACCCTCGAGGACGGCTCCACCGAGATCTGGTGGATCTGCGAGGACCACACCGGCGGTGCGGAGGGCCCTCGCGCGGGAGCCGACGGCGCGCCGCTGATCGAGCGCTATGTCGCCGCCGTCCCGTTGGACGGCTCCGCCGCGGAGGACGGCTCCGCGATCCGCCGGGTCACCCCCGCCTCGCGCTTCGTCGCGCATCCGCGCGTGAGCCCCGACGGCGCCCGGGTGGCCTGGCTCAGCTGGGAGCATCCGCAGATGCCCTGGGACGGCACCGAGCTGCACGTCGCCCCGCTGCTGGCCGGCAGCGCCGGGCAGGGCGAGGTGGTGCTCGGGGACGCCGAGACCTCCGTGATGCAGCCCGAATGGCTCGACGACGAGCATCTGCTGGCCGTCTGCGATGCGTCGGGCTGGTGGAATCCCTGGGTGTGGTCGGCCGACGACGGCGCCCGTCAGGTGCTCGAGCTGGATCAGGAGTTCGCCGGGCCGATGTGGGCCCTCGGCACCACCTGGTTCCAGGTCCTCGACGCGGACACCGCGCTCGTGCAGTACGGGCGCGCCGCCGTCGGCCTCGGGATCCTGCGGCTCACAGATGCCGGCGGAGCGGAGCTCACGCCGCTGGACTGCCCGCTCACCGAGATCACCGCGGCCCGGCTCCGGAGCGACGGCCTGCTCGTGCTGGCCGGTTCCTCGCCCACGCGGTTCGCCGCGATCAGCACGGCGCGGCTGGACCCGTCGGCCGGACTCTCCTCGCTGACCGTCCTGCGCTCCTCCCGCACGGACGCCCCCGACCCCGCCGTGCTGCCCACCGGCGAGAGCATCGAGGTGCCGCTGCCGGATGGCGAGATGGTGCACGCGATCGTCCACCGCCCGCATCAGGAGGGGCTGGCCGGACGTGAAGGGGACCTGCCGCCGTTCATCGCGCGCGTGCACGGAGGCCCCACGGGCCACGTCCCCCCAGTGCTGCACCTGCCCACCGCGTACTACACCTCGCGCGGGCTCGGAGTGGTGGACGTGAACTACGGCGGCTCGACCGGCTACGGCCGCGCGTACCGCAACCGGCTGCGCGGGCAGTGGGGCGTGGTCGATGTGGAGGACACCGTCGCGGTCATGGAGCACCTGGTCAGCGAGGGCATCGCCGACGGGGACCGGCTCGCGATCGAAGGCGGCAGCGCGGGCGGATGGACCACCCTGGCGTGCCTGACCCGCACCGACACCTTCGCCGCCGGTGCCTCGAGCTTCGGGGTCGCCGAGCTCGAGCGCTTCCGCCTGGACACCCACGACTTCGAATCGCGGTACATCGACGGCCTCGTCGGCCCGTATCCGGAGCGGCGGGACCTGTACGTCGAGCGCGCGCCGCTCAGCCACGTCGACGAGCTCGAGGTCCCGGTGCTGCTGCTCCAGGGAGAGGAGGACAGGATCGTGCCGCCGAGCCAGTCGGAGCTGTTCCGCGATGCGCTCGCCGCCAAGGGGATCCCGCACGCCTACCTCCTGTTCGCGGGCGAGCAGCACGGCTTCCGCAGAGCGGACTCGATCATCCGCGCCACCGAGGGCACGCTGTCGTTCTACGGGCAGGTGCTCGGCTTCAGCCCGCCCTGCGTCCCGGTGCTCGAGCTCGATAGGGGCTGAGATGGACGTGGATCCGTTCAGACAGCCGGTGCGGCCGGCGATCTGGGCCGCGGCGCTGTCGGCACTGCTGGGAGCGGGCGGCCTGATCATGCAGCTCGTCGGGCTCGTGAGCCCGGACGCCGTGGTGAACGTCGATGTGGTGCCGGCGTCGATCGTCCTGGCGTTCCTGGCCATCGCCGGGGCGCTCCTCGCGCTGGGCCTGGGCGTCGCGACCCTGGTGCTCGCCATCGTGGTGACGGTTCGGGGCAGGGGCCCGCTGCGCCGGGGCGGGATCGTGCTGCTGGTGGCGTGGGCGCTCAGCCTCTCGGTGTCCTTCAGCGCGAGCGGGGACGTCTCCGGCGCGGCCGCCGCGGTGTCGCGTGCGGCCGGCGTCCTGGAGACCGTGGTGGATCTCCTCCAGTCCGTGCTCCTGCTGGTCGGGGCCGTCGTCCTGCTGCGCGGTGTCGCCGAGGTGCGTCGGCAGCGGGAGGCCGTCGGGGAGGTGTGACGGTTGCCACGTCGGCGATGGTGTCGATAACGTGGCTCGCGGCCCGCACCGCATCCCGCCGGTGCGCGGGCCCCTGATGCGAAGGAGCTTCATGGACCTCCCGATCTCCCGTCGGACCGGACTGACCGCAGCCGCCCTGGCCACCGCCACAGCCACCGCCGTCGGCCTCCCCGCCGCGGCCCGCGCCGAAGGCGACCCGGCACCGAAGAAGGGGGCGCCCCGCACCCGCTCCGGGACCACCTGGCGTCATGGGGAGCCGATCCGCCACCCGTGGGACCGGAGGGGATCGGGCGACACCCTGCACACGGCCGAGCCGTCGGACGTCGGATTCGACGCCGCGGTGCTCGACGATCTGCCCGGGATCGTCTCGGACGCGCTCGGGGTCGATCCGCCGCGGTTCGCCGGGGCCTCCCTCCTGGTCGCCTCGCAGGCCGGCATCGCCTATGAGCATGCCGACGGCTACGCGCTGCGCTGGAAGGATGCGGGCGAGGAGCTGCCGGAGGACCAGTGGATCCCTGCCCGCACCGACACGATCTACGACCTCGCCTCGATCTCGAAGATCTTCACCGCGACCTCCCTGATGCAGCTGGTCGAGCAGGGCCGGCTATCGCTGGAGGACACCGTCGCCTCCCACCTGCCGAGCTTCGCGGAGAACGGGAAGGAGCAGGTCACCCTGCAGCATCTGCTCACGCACGTGGGCGGACTGCCGGCGTTCATCAACCTCTACTCCGCCTTCCCGGACATCCCCTCGCGGCTCGACGCCGTGCTGACCGTCGAGCCGGACAACCCGCCGGGCGTCGAGTACGTCTACAGCGACCTGGGGCTGATCACCCTCGGCCTGATCATCGAGAAGCTCTCGGGGCAGAGCCTGGACGAGTACGTGCGCGAGCACATCACCGAGCCGCTCGGCATGGCCGACACGATGTACAACCCGCCGAGCGCGCTGAAGGATCGCATCGCCGCGACCGAGTACATCGACTTCTACGGCTACCTGGTGCACGGGCATGTGCACGACGAGAACGCCTACTCGCTCGGAGGTGTCGCCGGGCACGCCGGCGTGTTCTCGACCGCGCGCGACCTCGCGGTGTTCGCCCAGATGTTCCTCGGCGGCGGCCGCTACGGGGACGCGCGGATCCTCCAGGCCGGAACCGTGCAGGACATGTTCACCGACCGCATCGCCGACGTGACCGGAGTGGGCGGCGCCCGCCGTGGCCTGGGCCCGGAGCTCGAGGCCTGGTACTACCACGCAGGTCTCACCAGCCCCTACAGCGGCACCCACACCGGCTTCACGGGCACGTCGCTGGTGATCGACCCGCTCACCGACACGATCGTGGTGCTGCTCGCGAACTCCGTGCATCCCACCCGCGAATGGTCGACCACGTCGGAGACCCGACGCGAGGTCTCCACCTGCGTGGCGCACGCGCTCGGGATCGTGCCCGAGGAGGTGCGCTCCGGCTGGTACGCAGGGGGCGAGGACGAGACGACGGCGACGCTGACCTGCGCTGTCGACCTCCCGAGCGGCGCCGGCGAGCTGCAGCTGGACCTCTTCGCCCATCTCGAGACCGCGTACGACGTGCTCACCGTCGAGGCCTCGCAGGACGGCGGCTCGGCCTGGACCCCGCTGGCGGGGACGCTCTCGGCCCCGCATCAGGAGAGCGTCGAGGTGCCCGCCGGCGAGATCACCGGCTGGGGCAGGCGTCAGCGCTGGACCGGCACGTTCGCCGTCCCGGGGTCGGGCGAGACGCAGCTGCGCCTGAGCCTGGTGACCGATGCCGCCACCCGCGGCCTCGGCGCATGGGCGGGCAGGGTGCGTGTGCTCGACGGCGGCGAGGCCGTGCTGGACACGGACCGCCCCGCCGACCGCGATCTGGTCGTGGCCGACGGGTGGGAGCTGGGGGAGTAGCGGCTCAAGCCTGCTCGGCCAGGGCCTTCTCGACGTCTCCCGCGATGCTCGCCGGCTCGACGTCCGAGGCGTATCGCCCGATCACGGCACCGTCGCGGTCCAGCAGGAACTTCGTGAAGTTCCAACCGATCTCGCCGGCGGGGATGTCCCCGTGCGCTCCCGTGAGCCACTGGTAGAGCGGGTGCGCGCCCTCGCCGTTGACCTCGACCTTGGCGAACATCGGGAACTCGACGCCGAAGTTGACCGAGCAGAACTCGGCGATCTCGGACTCGGAGCCGGGCTCCTGGTTCATGAACTGGTCGCACGGGAAGCCGAGGACGGCGAGCCCCTTGTCGTGGAAGCGGGCGTAGAGATCCTGCAGTCCGGCGTACTGCGGCGTGAAGCCGCACTTGCTGGCGGTGTTGACCACCAGGACGACGGAGCCCGCGTAGTCCGCGAGGTCCTTCTCGGTCCCGGTGATCGTGGTCGCGGTGAAATCGGCGAGTGAGGTCATGTCTCCATTGTGGCCCCGGGTGCTGCGAGCGGGGTGGGGTGCGCCGGTGGGCGTGGCCGATGCGGCTGGCCGACCTTTCCTCCACCGACGCTGTTCATCCACAATTCGCGTGGTTCCCTGGATTTTTCCGGAGGTGGTGGAGATGGCTTCGTGACGTATTTCTGGGCGTTGTTCCGGTGATTTCGTTCCCGGCTCTGTCGGGAGTGCTGGAGGGAGCGGACGGAGAGGTGTCGTAGCAGGTAGTGGTCATGTAGTGGGGTCGTTCTCAGGTTGGCTCCTTTGAGTGTGCGTGTCGGCGGGCGACGATCAACCGCTTTCTGCGAGGCGTTCGAGCGAGTTATCCACAATTCCCCGCGGAGGGTGTCGATGATGAGGCGGCGCGGGGAGAATGAGAGCATGACGAATGCGCAGAGGTTTTCCGGCGGCCCGGAGGAGTCCCCCGACTCCCCGTGGTCGCCGGAGGCCGTGCGTGCAGCCGGCCCGGAGGGTCTCGCCCGGCTGCTCGGCGACGTGGGGCACGCACTCGAGGAGGTCGCGAAGGACCCCGGCGACCTGTTCACGACGCAGGGCGCGGAGCGCAGCGCCTTCGTGGACCTCATGACGTCCCAGCAGGTCATCCGGGGAGCCCAGGATGCGCTGGAAGCGCGCACCGTCGTCGCGCTCGCCGAGGTCACCCGTCGCGACCGTACGGCGGCGGCCCGCGACGCCGCCGCGCACGAATCGAGTGCCGTGCCCTCGCAGGCCGTCCTGGACAAGCAGGCGGGCGGCATCTTGCGCCGGGACCTGTCCCTGATCACGCGGTGCTCTCCCTCGGCAGCAGGCAGCACGCTGGCCTCGGCTCGCCGCCTGGTGTCGTCGATGCCGAAGATGCTCGACGCCCTCGCGGGGCGCAAGGTCTCCGCCCAGGCCGCCTACGCGGTGTCCGGTGCGGCGTCGGTTCTGACCGAGGAGCAGTGTCGGAGCGTCGACGAGGCCCTCGCTGCACGACTGCCCTTTCTCGACGGGGCCGGGGTGCGCGGATGGCGCGCCGAAGCGGCCGCCGCGATCATGGAGCTCGACGCCGAGGGCGCGGCCTTGCGTCACCGGAGGGCGCGGAGGCATCGCAGCGTGACCCTCACACCGGGGGAGCACGGGATGGCACGCTTCAGCGCTCATCTCCCGGCCCTCGATGCGCGCCTGCTCCACAAGCGGCTCTCCCTCGAGGCGGAGCGCCGTCGCGCTGGCGGAGCGGACGCAGGGCACAGCGCGCTGATGGCCGACGCCCTGGTGGACACCGTGCTGGGCCGTGATGGAGCGATGGACGCCGTCGATCTCGACGTCGGCGTGATCATCACCGATCGGGCGCTGTTCAGGCCCGATGCGGGGGATGCCGCCCAGATCGAGGGCTACGGCCCCGTTCCCGCCGAGGCCGTCCGCGAGCAGCTCCGCGCTGTGACCACGCCTCCCTCGTCCACCGAGCCGGACCCGTTCGGGGAGGACGGCGAGGAGACCCGTGCGGTGCTCCGCCGCCTGTACACGCACCCCGCCACCGGCGACCTGGTCGCGGTCGAGGCCCGCGGGCGTGCGTTCCCGCCGGCGATGGCCAAATTCCTGACCTGGCGCGACACCCACTGCCGCGGGCCCTTCTGCAATGCCTACACCCGGCAGCACGACCACATCAGACCGTTCTCCCGAGGCGGTCCCACCAGTGTCGACAACGGGCAGGACACCTGCGCGCACTGCAACCAGAAGGAGCACGACGCCGCGAGCGTCGAACGCATCGAGGGTTCGGGCGGCACCGGTCATCGGGTGGCCTGGACCGGGTACTCCGGCATCACCCGGGTGACGGGCCCGACGCGGCTCCTCGGCCCGCGCTCCCCGAAGCACCAAGACAGCGCGAAGGACCGCGCCGGCCCTCAGCCCGGTGCCCCGCCGGACGCCGCACCCCAGGAGGACGAGGGCGGATAGACGGATAGACGGATAGACGGATCGCAAGGTGAAGCCAGGTCACCCGACCCCGTCGTCCGCCAGCCGCATCGCCGCCTCCGCCGCGCCGTCCGCGACACCGGCCTCCTGCACGCATCGCGCGAACAGCCACCGGCGCGACCGTGCGGGGTCCAGCCCGGTCAGCTCGGCCATGCGATCGGCGAACGCACCGGGCCGAGCGCGGAGCCGATCCGCATCGTTGAGCATGTGCTGCAGCAGGTCGTAGTGCGGATCGCCCACATACGGCTTCGGGTCGATCAGCACCCACTCCCGCGATCCGTCCTCTCCGCGCGCCAGCACATTGTGGTGATGGAAGTCGGTCGCCAGCAGCACCTGCTCGCCGTCCCAGTCCTGCGGGAGCGACCTGAAAAGCTCCAACCCCCGCTGCACCACCTCTCCGGGCAGCGGGGAGTGCCCGGCCTCGGCGCGCGCCTGCGCCTCGTCGGCCCACCAAGCGCACATGTGGGCGAGGGGGCGGAACGGGGTCCTCTCCGGCGTCGGGAGCAGTTCTTCCGGGGTCACCCAGAGGCGGCGCAGCATGCTCGCCACGACCTCGTCCCGCTCCGGCCACGTCAACAGCTGTGCCAGTTCGGTGCCCGGCACGACTTTCTCCATGAGCAGCACGGATGTCGCCCCGCGCCGCTCGCTGCGATGCACCGTGGCCGCGCCGCGACCCTGCCAGGCCGTCATCCCCGCCGCCTCGTCGCGGGACTCCTCATGCGCCCACGCCACCTTGAGCACCAGGTCAGCGCCGGCCTGATCCCGCACCGGGGCGACCCACGCGGACGAGCCCCCGGGCTCGAACGGCGCCGCCGGGATCAGGTCCCACTGCGAGAGCAGCTCGGTGACCACGCCGTCCAACCCCGCCCGCCACGCGACGACGCCCCGGTCATCGGCGGCCGCGAGCTGCTCGGGCAGCGGAAATCCGGCGACGAGGGCCGGGGCTGAGGGATCTGGGGGATCTGGGGGATCTGCGGGCGGCGTCATGGCGGTCTCCTTCGATGCCGCCCACGACGGAGCAGCAGCAGTGCGCAGCACCAGCGTATGTCCGCGAGCTCCGGCCCCGACCGTTAGCATTCTTGCGTGAAACCGTTCGTGCAGATCGCCACCCGCCCCGAAGACGACGTCGCCCTCACCGAGAGGGAGGCCGTGCTCGCCTTCACCGGCCTGGGCGAGGACGACCTGATCTGGGCTCGCCTGGATCGCGGCCCCTTCCCGGTGGAGGATCTCGAGGACATCTCCGGGATCATCCTGTGCGGCAGCCCGTTCACCGTCTCGGAGCCGGAGGAGTCGAAGCCCGAGGCGGAGAAGCGCGCCGAGAAGGAGATCTTCCGCGTGCTTGACCAGGTGATCGCCCAGGACATTCCGTTCCTCGGCGCCTGCTACGGCATCGGCACCCTCGGCACCCACCAGGGCGCCCTCATCGACCGCACCTACGGCGAGCCGCTCGGCGCCGTTGAGGTCACGCTCACCGCGGCCGGTCTCGAGGACCCGCTGGTGAAGGAGGCCGGCCTGCCGACGACCTTCACCGGCCTCGTCGGCCACAAGGAGGCGGTCCACACCCTGCCGTCGTTCGCGACCGTCCTGGCGAGCGGGGCGACCGCGCCGGTGCAGATGTTCCGCGTCGGCACCCGGCAGTACGCCACCCAGTTCCATCCGGAGCTCGACATCCCCTCGATCATCGAGCGGGCCCGCGCCTACCGCGACCACGGCTACTTCTCGCCCGACGAGATGGAGGACATCTTCGCCGCCCTCCAGCGCGAGACGGCCGACGAACCACCGAAGCTGCTGCGCGCGTTCGCCACGCTGTTCGCTCGATGATGCCGGGGCGGGCGACGCCTCTCCGGTAGCGTCGCCGCGTGCCCCGATTCACCCCAGAGCAGGTCCGGCGTCGCCAGCTGATAGCCGGCGCGCTCGCCGTGATCCTCCTGCTGGTGCTCGGCGGCTGCACGGCCCTGCTCATCGGCGGCCTGCGCGGAGGGTCCGACGGAGCCGCTGCGCGCACCCCCTTCGAGGCCGATGACGACGCCCTGTCCGTGCGCGCGATCCCGCCGGACGCCGCTGCGACGGAGAACCTCCCCGACGGAGTCGACCTCGCCCAGAACGAGGTGATGGGTCTGGACGTCTCGGCTCATCAGAAGGAGATCGACTGGGAGGAGGTCGCCGCCGACGGCTACTCCTTCGCCTACATCAAGGCCACGGAGGGCGCCGGCTATACCGACGCGATGTTCCAGCAGAACTGGGATGGAGCCCGCGCGGCAGGCCTCACCCCGGGCGCCTACCACTACTTCACGCTGTGCTCCTCGGGCGCGGACCAGGCCACCGATTTCCTCGCCGCCGCCCCGCCGGACGACGCCGCCCTCCCGCCGGCCATCGATCTCGAGTTCGACGGTGCCTGCGCGGAGCGTCCCGGCGGGGTCGACGCCCAGGCCGAGATCGACGACTTCACGGCCGCGGTGGAGAAGGCCTGGGGCCGCCGCCTGCTCATCTACTCCTCGAAGGAATGGCGCGACCATTACGGACTGCCGGTCACCGAACCGCGTCCGGACTGGCTGTTCCGTGCCTCGGATCGCCCTCAGCAGGAGGATTGGGCCGTCTGGCAGCTGCGCTTCGACGGCACTGTCTCCGGCATCGAGGGCGGCGTCGACATCGACGTGGCCCGCATCGAGATCCTGCGCCAGGGCTCCTCCATCGCGGACGGCGAAGGCGCGATCGCCCATGAGGTCGACGGGTAGGACCGGGCAGACGGGCAGGGCGGGACCGACCGGGCGAGCCTCAGGCCGCCTCGACGGCCTCCTTGACGCTGCCGGGAGCGGCGAGGTCGCCCGTGAACTGCTCTCCGTCCAGGAGCACCGTCGGCGTGCCCTGGGTGCTCGATCCGGCCTCGGGCTCCACCACGTCCTCGATCCAGGGCAGATAGGTGCCCTCGGCGATGCACTGGCCGACGTCCAGGCCGGTGGCCTCGTCGACCACCTGCGCGAGCTCGTCATCGGTGAGCCCCTCGGTGCCCGGCTGGGCCTCGAACAGGGCCGATTCGGCCGGGAACCATAGCTCGGGATCCTCGGCGTGGGCGCACACGGCAGCGTTCGCCGCCCGGCCGGAGTAACCCACGGGCGTGGAGTTCGGGTCGAGCATCGGGCGCGGATGCATGCGCAGCGTGATCTCGCCGTCGAGCGCCAGCTGCGCGAGGTCCTCGCCCTGCGCCTCCTCGAAGGTCTTGCAGTGCGGGCAGAGGAAGTCGAGGTAGACATCGACCACCGGCCCATCCGAGCTGGTGCTGAGCTCGAGGTACGGCTGGTCCTCGTCGACACCGGGCGGGGTGATGAGCTCACCGGAGGTCGACGTGCCGTCGCGCTGGTCCCCGGAGCCCCCGGAGTCCCCGGAGTCGAGGGAGCGGAAGTACACGATGCCGGCGATGAGCGCGGCCACGACGAGCAGCACGAGAGCCAGGCAGGCGATCGCGGCGAAGATCCCCACGATGAGCGGGGTGCGGGAGCGGGGCTGGGCCATGATCCACCTCGGGAGCTGGTCGGTCGAAAGACCCGCCGTGTCCCGGGCCCGCAGGAGAGCCTAGCGGCTGCGGTGTCCGGCCCGTGGTGCGCTCCGAAGCCATGACGGCCGACCTCCCGAGCGATCTGTGGCTGCTGGCCGAGCCCGAGTCCGCGCTCTCTCTCAGTGGCTGCCTGGCCCTGCTGGGGCTGCTGAGCCGGAGAGTTCCGCAGCCCGGAGAGCTCTGTCCTCAGGGCTGGAGGCGGTGCCGCTGCCAGTTGCCGTCGGCCGTGACGTCGTAGACGATCCGGTCGTGAAAGCGGTTCTCGCGGCCCTGCCAGAACTCGACGCGCTCCGGATGGATCCGCAGGCCGCCCCAGAACTCCGGCCGTGGCACGTCGGCACCCTCGAAACGGGCCTCGATCTCGGCATACCGCGCATCGAGATCCACGCGCGAGTCGATCGGCTGGGACTGGTGGGACGCCCAGGCTCCCAGCTGCGAGCCGCGAGGGCGCTGCGCCCAGTACGCGTCGGAGTCCGCCGCAGGCAGCCGCTCGACCCGCCCCTCGATGCGCACCTGCCGCTGCAGCGGGTACCAGGGCAGCAGGAGGGCGGCGCGCGGGGTGGCCTCGAGCTCCGCAGCCTTCGGGGAGGAGAGGTTCGTGTAGACGACGAAGCCGCCGTCGTCGTGCCCCTTCAGCAGCACCGTGCGCGAGCGGGGGCGCGGGACGCCGCCGGGATCCAGCGCCACGGTGGACAGCACCACGGCCGACGGGTCGGAGAGATCGCCGTGCTGCTCGCGGCGGGCGAAGGCCTCGTCCATCCAGACGTCGAACAGGGCCAGCGGGTCCGCGGGGGCGTCGTCGGGCAGGGACCCGGCGAGGTAGTCGAGGCGCTCCTCGGCCAGATGATGTGCGGCGGATCGATCGGTCATGCTCGTGATCCTAGTGACCTCCGGCGCGGCCGACGGCGGCTCAGACGGTCGCGAGACGGCGCCTGTGGTGGCGCGGGATGAGGCGGCGGCCGCGAGCGGCCGGACGGGATCCGGTCGCGGCGGTGTCGCGGGTCGTGGGCCTGGTGCTCTCGGGCGCTGTCGTGGCCTCGAGGGCCAGGGTGCTCGGGTCGAGCCCCTGCTCGGCGGCGCGGGCCTTGGCGGCGCGCACGGCATGCAGCGCCTCGACGTCGCCCCACGCGGCAGGCAGGGGACGGTAGGCGATGGGCTCCTCGGAGGCGGCTCGGGTGCGGCTGGTGGCGATGGTTGCGTTTCTCATGCCTCGAGCATCGCGGCGGACGGGGTGCCGGAGCGTCCCCCCAGGAGCGCGGACCGGTCCTCCTCGGGTCGGATCCTTCGAGGCCGGCCCCCGACCCCGGGTGGAGCCGTGCCCGGAGCGCCGTCCGCCTCGCTGGAGGCCGACCAGGTCAGGGCGTCAGGGCCCGACGACGGGGGCCGATTCCTCGATGCGGTCGCGGGCGTCCTCGAGGGCCGCGATGATCTCTTCCCAGCGCCCCGGGGTGAGTCGACGGATCGGCACCGAGCAGCTGATGGCGTCGGTGACCGGGCGGGTGTAGCGCAGCGCGAGGCCGATGCACCGCAGCCCCTCGGTGTTCTCCTGCTCGTCGATCGCGTAGCCGCGCTGCTCGGCCAGGGCGAGGTCCTCCTCGAGCTCTGCGAGCCGGGTGTGGGAGAAGCGGGTCAGGGCGGGCGCCATCTCGGTGGGCCGGGCGGCCGGCTCCTCGGCGAGGATCGCCTTGCCGAGCGAGGTGTGCACGGCCGGCAGCCGACGGCCCACGCGCGGCATGACCCGCGTGTACTCGCGGGACTCGACCGTCGCGAGGTAGACGACCTGGTCGCGGTCGAGGCGGGCGAGGTGGACGGTCTCGCCGAGGGAGGTGGCGAGGTCCGCGAGGATCGGATGCGCCAGGCGCACCCGCGGATCGCGGTCGATGTAGCTGGTCCCGGCGAGCAGGGCGCGGATGCCGATCGAGTAGTAGGAGCCCGTCGGCTCGGTCTGCACCCAGCCCCGGGCGACCAGGGTCTGGAGCAGTGCATGGGTCGAGGAGCGCGGCCATTCCAGGGCGTCGGAGACCTCGCTCAGCCGGGTGAGCGTCCCTTGCCGGGCGGCCAGGAACTCGAGGACCTCGATCGTCCGGGCAGCGGACTTCACCTCGCGGACGCCGGAGGCACCGGCTGCGTCGGAGGTCGGGTTCGTGGCCATGGCCCGATGGTAACCGGGAACGCGCCTCTGATTCCGGTTCTCGGAGAAAAACACTCGAGCCCCCTTGTGTCACGTTGTCCACATATGTGAACCTGACTCCGACCTACTCGCCTCTGCACCGGAGCAGCCCATGAGCAGTCCGCACGGAATCATCCCCGCCCTCGTCACCCCGCTGACCGAGTCGGGGGACCTCCTCGAGGACGGTCTGCGCGACGTCCTCGACTTCACCATCGACCGCGGTGTGCACGGCATCTTCGTGCTCGGCAGCAGCGGCGAGATCTACGGCCTGGACGAGGACCAGAAGCGCCGGGTCGTCGAGATCACCGTCGAGCACGTCGCCGGCCGCGTCCCCGTCTACGCCGGGGCCAGCGAGATCACCACCCGCGACTGCCTGCGCACGGCGCGGATGATCGAGGAGGTGGGCGGCGTCGCCGGCCTCTCGGTGCTCACCCCGTACTTCATGACGCCCACCCAAGGTGAGCTGGTCACCCACTTCCGGGAGATCGCCGGCGGCACCGACCTGCCCGTCCTGCTCTACAACAACCCCGGGCGCACCCACGTCGAGCTCTCCGTCGAGACGGTCCTCGAGCTCGCCGAGGTCGACGGCGTGGTCGGCCTGAAGGACTCCGCGGGGGACCTCGAGCGTCTGCGCACGATCCTCGACGCGCGCCCGGCGGGCTTCACCGTCCTCGTCGGCCTCGACACCCACATCCTCCCCGCCCTCGAGGCCGGGGCCGAGGGGGCGATCGCCTCCACGGCGAACGTCGCCCCGCAGGTCGTCTCGGGCATCTACGAGGCGTACCGGGCCGGGGACCTCACCCGGGCCCGCAAGCTGCAGGAGGCTCTGACGTCGCTGCGGGACCTCGTCGGCCGCGCGACCTTCCCCCTGGTCCTCAAGGAGGGGCTGCGCATCGCCGGCATCGACGCCGGCAGCTGCTTCGCCCCGGCACGCGAGATCGATCCCCGGCTGCGCACGGAGCTGACGAGCGTCGTGGAGTCGCTCGCGGCTCTCTGACCTTCCCCGCGCTGCACCAGGAGTCCCATACCCACCACCGCACAGGAAGAGAGGACCTCATCATGAGGATCGGATTCATCGGACTCGGAATCATGGGCCGCCCCATGGCGGCGCACCTGCTCGCAGCAGGTCACGAGCTGGTCGTGCACAACCGGTCGCCCCGCGCCATGCAGGAGCTGGCCGACCAGGGCGCCGACACGGCGGACACCCCGAAGGAGGTCGCCCAGCAGGTCGACGTCATCCTCACGATGCTCCCGGACGGCCCCGACGTCGAGCAGGTCGTGCTCGGCGAGAACGGCGTCCTCGAGGGCGCCGCATCGGGATCGCTCCTGGTGGACATGAGCTCGATCGCCCCCGCGGTCAGCCGTCGCCTCCATGAGGCGCTCACCGAGCGCGGTGTCGGCATGCTCGACGCGCCGGTCTCCGGCGGAGAGCCCGGCGCGATCGAGGGCACCCTGGCCTTCATGGTCGGCGGTGCGCAGGCGGACCTCGACCGGGTCCGCGAGATCCTCGACCTCATGGGCAGCTCCGTCACGCTCGTCGGCCCGATCGGCGCCGGCAACATCGCCAAGCTCGCCAACCAGGCCATCGTCGCGGTGAACATCGCGGTCCTCGGCGAGGCGGCGGTGCTCGCCCGGAGCGCCGGCGTGGACCCCGCCTCGGTCATCGACGCGATCCGCGGCGGCCTCGCCGGCTCCAAGGTCATGGAGCAGAAGGCGCCGAAGATGCTCTCGGGCGACCACGCCCCGGGCTTCCGCATCGACCTGCACATCAAGGACCTCGACAATGCGCTGGGCACCGGGCACGAGAGCGGGTCGTCGCTGCCGCTGACCGCAGCCGTTCGCGAGATGATGACCGCGATCTCGGCGGCCGGGCACGAGCATGACGACCACTCCTCGCTCGCCACCTACTACGAGACGCTCGCCGGGCGGAGGATCGCCGAATGAGCACCGTGGCACGCACCCCCGCACAGGAGCACTCGATGACCGCCCAGGGCACAGCAGCACGAGGCACGACGGCACCCACCGTCGAGCGGATGGACGTCTTCCCCGTCGCGGGCCGGGACTGCATGGAGCTGAACCTCTCCGGCGCGCACGGTCCGCTGTTCACGCGCAACGTCGTGCTGCTGACCGACTCGAACGGCACCACCGGCGTGGGCGAGGTCCCCGGCGGCGAGCCGATCACCCGCACCCTCGAGGACGCCCGCCGGCTCGTCGAGGGCGCGAGCATCGCGGACCGCAAGAACGTGCTGCGCCGTATCGGTGAGGAGTTCGCCGACCGCGACAGCGCGGGCCGCGGCGACCAGACCTTCGATCAGCGCACCACGGTGCACGCCGTGACCGCGATCGAGGCCGCGCTGCTCGACCTGCTCGGCAAATGGGTGGGGCTGCCGGTCGCAGCCCTGCTCGGGGACGGGCAGCAGAGGACCGCGGTGAAGACCCTCGGGTACCTGTTCTACGTCGGCGATCCGGACCGCACCGACCTCGACTACGTGCGCGAGAGGGAGGCGGACGACGACTGGCACCGGCTGCGCCACGAGGAGGCCCTCACACCCAAGTCGATCGTGCGGCTCGCCGAGGCCGCCTACGACCGGTACGGCTTCGAGGACTTCAAGCTCAAGGGCGGAGTGCTCGACGGCGCCGAGGAGATGCAGGCGATCCGGACCCTCAAGGCCCGCTTCCCCGACGCCCGGATCACGCTGGACCCCAACGGGGCCTGGTCGCTCGAGGAGGCGATCGAGCTGTGCTCGGACGCGCAGGGCCTGCTCGCCTACGCCGAGGACCCCTGCGGGGCCGAGGGCGGCTACTCGGCGCGCGAGGTGCTCGCGGAGTTCCGACGGGCCACGGGGCTGCCGACGGCGACCAACATGGTCGCCACCAACTGGCGCGAGATGACCCATTCGCTCGCGCTGCAGTCGGTGTCTATCCCGCTCGCCGATCCGCATTTCTGGACCATGGAGGGCTCGGTCCGGGTCGCCCAGCTGTGTCACGACCTGGGCCTGACCTGGGGCTGCCACTCCAACAACCACTTCGACATCTCCCTGGCGATGATCGCCCACTGCGGCGCCGCCGCCCCCGGGAGGTACAACGCGCTGGACACCCACTGGATCTGGCAGGAGGGGCTCGAGCAGCTCACCCGGCAGCCGCACCGGATCGTCGGCGGCGAGATCACGGTGGACCCGGACGCTCCGGGGCTGGGCATCGAGATCGATCGCGACCGCCTCGAGGCCGCGCATGCGCTGCACCGTGAGGGGATCGCCGGCACCGGCGGCCGCGACGACGCCGTGACCATGCAGTACCTCGTGCCGGGATGGGAGTTCGACGCCCGGCGTCCCTGCCTCGTGCGCGACGAGGCCCCGACCCTAGGGCCGACGGCAGCGTCGACGGCAGCACCGGCCACCGCACCAAGCACAGCGACAGGAGCTCGACGATGACCCTCACCCACCAGATGCCGGGACAGGACCGGATCCGCTCGGTGGAGCTGTCGAGCGTGGTGCTCCCGCTGTCCACGCCGATCAGCGACGCCAAGGTGCTCACCGGCCGACAGCGGCCCATGACCGAGGTGGTGCTGCTGTTCGCGGAGATCCGCACCGAGCAGGGCCTGGAGGGCATCGGCTTCTCCTACTCCAAGCGAGGCGGTGGGCCGGCGCAGTACGCGCACGCCAAGGAGGTCGCCGACCTCCTGATCGGGGAGGACCCCTCCGACATCCCCCGCCTGTACGAACGGCTGCTGTGGGCGGGGGCCTCCGTCGGCCGCTCGGGACTCGCCACCCAGGCCCTCGCGGCGCTCGACATCTCCCTGTGGGACCTCAAGGCCAAGCGCGCCGGGCTCCCGCTCGCCAAGCTGCTGGGCCCGTACCGGGACTCCGTGCGCACCTACAACACCTCGGGAGGCTTCCTCAACGCACCGCTCGAGGAGGTCACCCGGAACGCCGTCCGCTCGCTCGAGGCCGGCATCGGCGGCATCAAGATCAAGGTGGGCCACCCCGACCCCGCCGTGGACCGTGCGCGCGTCACCGCCGTGCGCGAGGCGATCGGGGAGGATGCCCCGCTCATGGTCGACGCGAATCAGCAGTGGGATCGGCCGACGGCCCTGCGCATGGGGCGCTGGCTCGAGCAGTTCGACCTGGTGTGGATCGAGGAGCCGCTGGACGCCTACGACGTCGAGGGGCACCGGCAGCTCGCCGACGCCCTGGACACCCCGATCGCGACGGGGGAGATGCTCGCCTCCGTCGCCGAGCACGTGCGCCTGATCGACTCCCGAGCCTGCGACATCATCCAGCCCGACGCGCCGCGAGTCGGCGGGATCACCCAGTTCCTGCGCCTGGCGACCCTCGCCGACCACGCCGGCCTCCAGCTCGCTCCGCACTTCGCGATGGAGATCCACCTGCACCTGGCCGCCGCCTACCCGCGCGAACCCTGGGTCGAGCACTTCGACTGGCTGGACCCGCTGTTCGAGGAGCGGCTGGAGACCCGCGACGGGCGCATGCTCGTGCCAGACCGCCCCGGCCTCGGCATCACCCTGTCGCAGCGGTGCCGTGCCCTGACCCGCGAGTCCGTGGTGCTCGGCAGGAGCTGACAGCCAGGACGCGGGGCTCGGGATGCGGGATCCGGGGTGCAGGTCTCGGGGTCGGGGTCGGGGCGCCGGGTGCAGGTCTCGGGGCACCGCTCCTGCGCTCAACCGCCTCGTCGGCGTCGTCCGGGCCGTGGATGGTCGGGGCCCATGTCGCGGGCGGGCCGCTGGTGAGGTGCACCGGCGATATCGCCAGTGCTCGTCGCCAGAGGCCCGTCGGTGACACGGTGACCGCCCCTGTCGGTGGGATGGCTGCCGCTCCCAGGGGCGGGGGCTCGGCCGCTCAGCGCACCATGCGGATGTCCCGGATGTTCCCGAGCTGCTCCTCGACGCGGGCCGCCCCGTCGGGCGTGAAGCCGAGCTTCTCGTAGAAGCGGCGTGCCCGGGGGTTCTCCTCGGCGACCCACACCGAGGCGGGCCCGCCGTCGAGGACCGACTCCGCGAGCGCGCGCCCCAGACCGCTCCCGAACCACGCCTCCTCGATGTAGAGGATCGACAGCTCCCGGCCGCGCACAGGCTGCTTCTCGCGGGGAGGCCAGGAGGCCGCGAGCCCGATCGGGGTGCCCTCGGCGTCGCGACCGATGCGGTAGATCCCCTGGTCGTGAGCAGGCGTGTCGGGCGTGAGCCAGGAGGTCCACTGGGTGGTACGTCGGTCGACCGCCTGCTGCCCGAACCACTGCTCACCCGCGAGCAGATGCGAGTAAGCCGCCCTCCACCCGTCCACGTGGATCCGCGCGATCGCGGGGACGTCCTCGAGCCGCGGACGGTCGATCGTGAACGTCGGCGGGGTGGTGGGCGTGGAGCTCATACGCCGAGTCTGCCTCAGCGGGCGGGGGAGGGCGTCCTCACGCCGCAGGCCACGGAGGATGCAGGGACCCCGCGTAGGCCCTTATGCTGTCCATAAGTTGTGCTTCGGGTGTGTTCCCGAAGATTCCGTCGAGAGGTGTGACATGGCTCTGTTCCTGTTCGAGATCGAACCCGCTTCCGCCACCCGTGAGGGCGTCCAGGCCGTTCTGGACGCTCTGGTGGGAGGCGCCGGGGCCGACGCATCCCGTGAGGTCATCGAGTCGCAGGTCGCGGCCGACCACTCGCGTCTGTTCACGATCGTCGAGGCGGAGTCCGCCGAGACCGCCGGCGAGATCTCCGCCGCGGTGGGCGATGCGGCGACGTCCGTCGAGGGGCCCGACGAGGTGCGCCTGGTCGGGGCGGAGCTCGAGGACATCAAGGCGCTGCGCCGCGGGGCCGGATACCTCGTGGAGTGGGACATCCCCGCCGAGATCACGATGGAGAAGTACCTCGCCCGCAAGAAGGCGAACGCCCCCAAGTACGCCGAGGTCCCCGAGACGTCGTTCCTGCGCACCTACGTGCGCGAGGACACCGCGAAGTGCCTGTGCTTCTACGACGCGCCCGACGAGGACGCCGTCCGTCGTGCCCGCGACGCCGTCGAGACCCCGGTCGACCGCATCTGGGCGCTCGGCGCGATCGATCTCGGGGCCTCGTCCTCGTGAGCCCGGAGGCGGTGACGGCCCCTGTCCGCTCCCGTCTGGGGCTCGCGGAGCTGCCTGCGGGAGCGCTGCCGGTGCTCGAACGGGCCGGTGAGCGGGCCCGCGCCGTCGATCGCGAGGGGGGAGACCCCTGGGAGACTCTGCGCGAGCTCGGTGAGCTGGGGCTGCTCGCGGCGCCGCTGCCCCTCCAGGTCGAGCTGATCCACGCTCTGGCCAGGCGCTGCACCGCCACGGCGTTCTCGCTGTGGGGGCACCATTCCGCGCTCGAGTACCACTGGGTCACCGGCTCGACGCCGCCCGACGGTGCCGAGGCGGGCAGGCTCGCCCTGGCCTCCGGCATGGCCCCCGCCTACAAGGAGGAGGCCGGCCTCGGCGAGATCCCGCTGGTCGCCACCGATCGTCCGGACGGCTCGCTCGCGGTCGATGGCGTCCTGCCCTGGTGCTCGAACCTGCGCGAGGGCGCCTGGATCGTGATGCCCGTGCGCTGGGAGGACGGCCGGCGCGCGATCGTGCGCATCGCCCGGGACGCCCCCGGTGTCGGCGTGACGCCGCTGGTCGGGCTCATGGCGCTGGACGGAACGTCCTCCGGCGTGCTTCGTCTCGAGCAGGTCGCTGTTCCGGCGGGGGACGTGCTCACGCAGGACGTCCCGGACTTCCGCGACCGCGCTCGCGCCGCCTTCCTGCTGCTCCAGAGCGGGATGTGCCTGGGACTGGCGGGAGCGGCGCTCGACGCCGCCGAGGCCGCGGCGGATCCCGTCGCGCAGCGGGTGCTGGCCGACGAGCTCGCGGCCGGGCGCGCCGACTGGGAGTCGCTGCGCGATGACCTGGTGCGCACGGTCCGGACCGCCGCGTGGGATGCCAGGGATGCCAGGGATGCCAGGGATGCTGGGGATGTAGGGGAGGCCGACGCCGCTGCAGCGGCCGTCTCGCCGCGCGAGCTCGTCAGCGTCCGTCTCGAGGTCGCACTGCTCACCGGGCGCGCGACCCAGCTCGAGCAGAAGACCGTCGGCGGGCGCGGCTACGCGCAGGCGTCCGACACTTCGCGGCGCGCCCGCGAGGCGGCGTTCCTCCCGGTGCAGTCGCCCACGGAGACCCATCTGCGTCATCTCCTCGTGCCGGCCGACGACAGCGCCAGGAGCCGGCCATGAGCAAGCTCGCGCTGCGAGGAGTGACCCGCTGGCACACGGGCGCCCCGGCCCCTGTGCTCGCCGGTCTCGACCTCGACGTCGGCGAGCACGAGACGGTCTGCGTGCTCGGCGCCTCCGGAGCGGGCAAGTCGACCCTGGTGCGTGTGCTCGCAGGGCTCGACGAGCCTCAGGCCGGCAGCATCGACCTCGCCGATTCCCGTCGGCCCGCGCTCGTGCCGCAGTCACCGGACCTGTTCCCGTGGCTGACCGTCGCCGAGAACGTCGGCCTCGGGGCCCGCTACGCCGCGAACGCGGGGCGCGTCAGCGATGCCCGCGTGCGCGAGCTGCTCGAGGATCTCGGGATCGCAGAGCTCGCCGCCGCCCTGCCCGCGGAGCTCTCCGGCGGGCAGGCCCAGCGCGTCGCCCTCGGCCGCGCGCTCGCCGTGGACCCCGGCGTGGTCCTGCTCGACGAGCCGTTCTCCGCCCTCGATCCCGCGATCCGCGCCGACCTGCAGGTGTGGCTGCGCGAGGTCCTCACCCGGGTGCAGATCGCCGCGGTGCTCGTCACCCACGACGTCGACGAGGCCCTGGTGGTCGCCGACCGCATCGTCTACCTCGAGGGCGCCCGCGGGTTCACCGCCCAGTGGCGCCCCCGGGAGGACGGCACCACACGCCAGGAGATCCTCGCCCACTACCGCGGCGGCACCGTCCAGGCAGCGGTGTGAGAGCGGCTCCGAGCCGCCGTGCCCTGCTCGGCGCGGGCGGATCGCTGCTGCTGTCCGGCGCGGCCGGCGGCGCCGTCGGGCTCGGCGTGCGCCGCAGCAGCGCCTCCCCGGTGGATCCGGACCGTCCTCTGCGCATCGCCTACCTGCCCATCACCGATGCCGCACCGCTGCTCGTCGCCCACGCGCGCGGCCTCTTCGCCGAGGAAGGGGTCGAGGTCGACGAGCCCGTCCGCCTGCGCTCGTGGGCGTCGATGGGGGAGACCCTGCTCGGGGGCAGCGTCGACCTCGTGCACCTGCTGTTCCCGATGGCCCTCCAGATGCGGCTGGACCTCGGTGCGGACATCCGCGTGCTCGGCGCCAATCACGTCGACGGTTCGGCACTCACCCTCGGCCGCGATGTCCCCGAGGTCGGTGCACTGGCCGGGCGCACGATCGGGATCCCCGCCTGGTACTCGATCCACAACGTCATCGTCCAGCAGATGCTGCGCGCCGAGGGGCTCACCCCCGTCGTGCGCCGCACCGCCTCCCGTGATCGCGGCGAGGTCACCCTGGTGCCGATGGCCCCGTCGGACATGATCCCCGCCCTGGACGCCGGCTCGATCGGCGGCTACACCGTGGCGGATCCCTTCAACGCGATGGCCGAGGGCAAGGGCATCGGCACCATCGGCCGCTACCTCGGCGACGTCTGGCGCTCCCACCCCTGCTGCGTGACCGTCGCGACCGGCGGGCTCCTGCGCCGGCCGCCCGAGCAGATCCAGGGCGTCGCCAATGCCCTCGTGCGCGCCCAGCAGGCCTGCCGCGAGGACCGCGAGGCCGTCGCCGCCGAGCTCTCCGGCCGCTATCTCCCGCAGCCCCTTCCGGCCATCACCGCAGCGCTCGGCCGGCCCGATGCCGGGCACGCGCACGTCGCGCACCCCGACTGGCACGGCGAGACCATCGACTTCACCCCGGTCCTGCGGCCGGGCTTCACCACCCGGCTCGTCGAGGAGATGCGCTCGACGCTGCTGGACGCCCCGCTCGGCGCGCTCGACCGGCTCGACGCGGAGGACGCCCACGGCCTCGTTGTCGACGACGGGGCGCTGCGCGATGCCGCCCGCCGCCTGGACCCCTCGGCCCTGACCGGCCTCGACGACCCCGAGGAGATCTCGCCATGAGCATCGCCCCCACCGACCTCGAGACGGCCGACGCGCCGCACGCCGGTGCCGGCGCCTCGCCGCCTGCCGACGGCCGACGCTCCGCCCCCTGGGCCTGGGGACTGCTCGGCGTGGTCGCGGCGGTCCTCGCCTGGTGGGCCCTGACGGCCGTCGGCGGTGCGGGAAGCCCCATGCTCGCGGCGCTGTCCCCCTGGGGCGTCCCGCAGGCGCTGGCCTCCCTGCTGTCCACCGGTGTGCTGCTCGAGGACCTCCTGACCAGTACGACCCGGCTCCTGCTGGGTCTCCTCATCGCCACGGTCCTCGGGGTGCCGCTGGGTGCGCTGATCGGGCTGCATCGGCCCACGCGATGGGCGAGCGGGGGCGTGGTCCAGTTCGTGCGGATGATCTCGCCGCTGTCCTGGGCCCCCGTGGCCGTGGCACTGCTCGGCGTGGGCTCCGCGCCGGTGGTGTTCCTGGTGGCGGCCGCCGCCGTCTGGCCGATCCTGCTGGGCACCTCCTCCGCCGTCATGTCGATCGATCAGCGCTTCATCGCCGTCGCCCACACGCTCGGAGCGCGCCGCGGCGAGATCCTGCGCACCGTGGTGGTGCCCTCCGTGCGCCCGGCGGTGCTGCAGTCGGTGCGCATGGCCCTCGGGATCTCCTGGGTGGTGCTGGTGCCGGCCGAGATGCTCGGGGTCACCAGCGGCCTCGGCTACGAGATCCTCAACGCCCGCGACCGCCTCGCGTACGACGAGATGATCGTGGTGATCCTCGTGATCGGAGCACTCGGCGCTGCGATCGACGCCCTGGCTCGCCTGCTGCTGACCCCGCGCCGCCGCAGCGGACGCCCTCTGCCTGCCTGAGCGGCCGCACGGCGTCCGCCCGGTCGGCCGCGCGGGCCCCCGACTTCCCACGAAGTATCTAGAACCCTTAGTATCGGGAAAGCTGGTCGCGGCCGCTCGGCTCCGCCGATGTCGTGCCCGCGTCCACGTCTGCCGCCATCGAAGGAGATCTCCGTGCCCGAGGCCGTCATCGTCGCCACCGCCCGCTCACCCATCGGCCGCGCCCGCAAGGGCTCCCTGAAGGACGTCCGACCGGACGACCTCGCGGCCCAGATGATCCGGGCCGCCCTCGACCAGGTCCCGGAGCTGGACCCGTCCACCATCGACGACCTGCAGCTGGGCTGTGCGATCCCCGAGGGCTACCAGGGCGGCAACCTCGCCCGGACCGTCGCGATCCGTCTCGGCCTGGACTCGGTGCCCGGTGCGACCGTGACCCGGTTCTGCGCCTCCTCGATCCAGACCACTCGCGCCGCCTTCCACGCGATCGCCTCCGGCGAGGCGAGGGCCGTGATCTCCGCCGGCGTCGAGTCGATCTCCCTGAGCTCCGGCAAGCTCATGGAGGAGGACGCCCGCAATCCGCAGTTCCGGGAGGCGTGGGAGCGCACCGACAAGCGTGCGAGCCGCGAGGTCCCCGCCCCCTGGCACGATCCGCGCGAGGACGGCGAGCTGCCCGACGCCTACATCCAGATGGGCCAGACCGCCGAGAACGTCGCCGAGCTGCGCGGGATCTCCCGTGCCGCCCAGGACGAGTACGCGGTGCGCTCGCAGAACCGCGCCGAGGCCGCGAAGGCCGCCGGATTCTTCGACCGCGACATCACGCCCGTCACTCTGCCCGACGGCACCGTGATCAGCGCGGATGACTCCCCGCGGGCCGGCGTCACGCTCGACGCCGCGGCCGGCCTGGACCCCGTCTTCCGTCCCGACGGCACCGTCACCGCCGGCAACTGCTGCCCGCTCAACGACGGCGCCGCCGCCCTGGTGATCATGGAGGCCGAGTACGCCAAGGAGCTCGGCATCACGCCGCTGGCCCGCGTGGTCGCCACCGGCGTCTCCGGCCTCAGCCCCGAGATCATGGGCCTCGGCCCGGTCGAGGCCACCCGTCGGGCCCTCGCGCTCGCCGACCTGACCATCGACGACATCGACCTGGTCGAGCTCAACGAGGCCTTCGCCGCGCAGGTCATCCCGTCGGCCGAGGATCTCGGGATCGACCACGACAAGCTCAACGTCCACGGCGGCGCGATCGCGCTGGGCCACCCCTGGGGCTCGACCGGAGCCCGCCTGACCACCACCCTGCTGAACGGCCTGCGCGAGCGCGAGGGCCGCTTCGGCCTGGCCACCCTGTGCGTCGGAGGCGGGCAGGGCATGGCCCTCATCATCGAGAGGATGTCCTGATGACCAGCACCAGCACCAGCGATTCCGTCGCGACCGATCGCGCCGTCGTCTCCGCGCCGGACGCCTCTGCCGCCACCCCGGCGGACCTCCTGCCCCGCACCGCCGATCACCTCTCCCTGTTCCAGGACGTCACCGGTGACGACCTCGCGGCCTGGGCGGACGCCCGCTCGCTCGCCGACGAGGTGCTGCCGCGGATCAACGACTGGTGGGACCGCGGCGAGTACCCGATCGAGCTGATCGGGCGTCTCGGCGAGCTCGACCTGCTCACCGACGGACTCGACGTTCCCGGCCACCGCTCCCTCACACCGCTCGCGACAGGCCTGGTCAACATGGAGCTCTCGCGGATCGACGGCTCCGTCGGCACCATGGTCGGCGTGCAGGGAGGGCTCGCGCTGCGCTCGGTCATGCTGCTCGGCTCGGAGGAGCAGAAGCAGCGCTGGGCCGAGCCGCTCGCCGCCGGCACCGAATACGGCGCCTTCGCGCTCACCGAGCCCGACCACGGCTCCGACTCCGTCTCGCTCGAGACCGTGGCCCGCCGCGACGGGGACTCGTGGGTGCTCAGCGGCGAGAAGCGCTGGATCGGCAACGGCGCGGACTGCCACCTCTCCGTGGTGTGGGCGCGGGTGGAGGACGAGTCGGACTCTGCGCTGAACGGCCAGGTCAGCGGCTTCCTCGTGGACCAGTCGCTGCCCGGCTACGAGGCCGAGGTGATCCGCGGCAAGGTCGCCCTGCGCGCCATCCACCAGGCGCACATCTCCCTGCACGACGTGCGGATCCCGCTGGATGCCCGCCTGCCGGGCGCCCGCTCCTTCAAGGACACTTCTCGCGTGCTGTTCGCGACGCGCGCCGGCGTGGCCTGGGGCGCTCTCGGCCACGCGACCGCCTGCTACGAGGCCGCCCTCGAGCACGCGCAGAACCGCATCCAGTTCGGTCGCCCGCTCGCCAAGGCCCAGAACGTCCAGGTGCGCCTGGCCTCCATGCTGCAGACCCTCACCTCGATGCAGCTGTACTGCGTGCGGCTCGCCGAGCTCGAGGCCGCCGGCGCCATCCGGCCCGAGCAGGCCTCACTGGCCAAGGTGCACAACACCCGCGCGGCCCGCGAGATCGCGACCGATGCCCGCGACCTGCTCGGCGGCTCCGGGATCCTGCTGGAGAACCGTGTGGTGCGCCATCGCAGCGACATCGAGGCCCTGCACACCTACGAGGGCACCGACACGATGCAGTCGCTCATCGTGGGCCGCTCGATCACGGGGGTCAGCGCCTTCGCGTGAGGGCTGCCGGGTGCGCCCGGTTCGCTGTCTCCTGCGGTCACAACGGTGACCCGGCGTGGCTGGGCCGATGCATGTGCAGACCGCGATGACGCGTCGCCAGTGCCTCGCAGAGGCGGGTGACCAGCAGGTTCCCGGTCAGGCCCACGAAGATCGAGTGCGCCTCGGGGCGGGCGTGGTCCCCGTGCAGCCACTCGCCCGCCCAGGCGTCGAGGGCCGCGCAGGCCCGCAGTCCGCCCGGAGTGCCGGGCTCGCACGGGAGGATCCGGGTGGAGATGCCGGGCGGTGTCGAGGGCAACGGGCCGTGCTCGGCAGGGAGCTCGAGGACGAGCTCGCCGGAGGCGTCCTGCGGGAAGGAGGGGAGCAGCGCGCGCAGCAGGGGCAGATCCTGCTCGTCGCCGATCAGGAGGTGACGGTCGGGGCGCGCGGGCACGGTGCTCCTCAGCGGGGTCGACGGGTCGGCGGATCGCCGGAATCCCAGCGTAGAGACTCGACTGACGCTTAGGCAAGGCTCACCTAAGATGTGAACGGTGGTGGCGTCACGCTCGGGACCCGACCCTCCGAACTCGGAGCGAGGGCTGCCAGCGGCGGCGGCGCCGATGGCCACCGATGCCCCCGGTCGCGCGCGTCAGGTGCCCGGGCGGGTGTCCTCGTCCCATCCCGTCTGCGGGGTGGTGCAGGACTCGCGGAACACGAACTGGGAGGGCAGCTTCCGCTCCCGGCTCGACCAGTCGATCGCCGGCCGGCGCATCTTCTCCGGCAGGTAGCCGAGCCGGTAGACCGCCATCAGCTCGAGATCGTCGGGGACCTCCAGCAGCTCGACGATCTGCTGCCAGTTCTCAGGGACCTCCATCGGGAAGGAGACGAACTGGATGCCCATGCCGAGCTGCGTGGTGGTCAGCCAGAGATTCTCCATCGCCGCCCCCATGCTGAACACCGAATAGAACCCGGAGAGGGCCTCCGGCCGGTACTCGCCGCGCTCCAGCATCACGCCGACCAGCAGCGGGGACCCGGCCACGAGCTTCCGGTTCTCCTCGCCGAGCTTCTGCGGCACCCTCAGCCGGTTCATCATCTTCTGCCCCGACTCCGTGAACACCTGCCCGGTGAAGGGGCGCAGCAGGGCCGGGAGCCGGTCGAAGAGCATCCCGCTGCGCGTGCGGTCCATCTCCTGGCGGGAGAAGCGGAAGTACTTGCGATAGCGGTGGAAGAAGGTGCCCTCGCCCATCACCTGGGTCATGCTCTCGCCGCTGAGAGCCGCGACCCGGTCGATGGTGGCACGGTCCTCGAACAGCACGAAGCGCCAGGGCTGGCTGTTGAACTGCGAGGGCGCCGCCGCCGCGGCACGGATCAGCAGCTGCTGATGGTCCTCACGGACGGGATCGGGCAGGAAGGGCCCGTTGGTCGTGCGTCGGCCGAAGACGGCATCGAGGAACTCCATCATCACCTCCGGGCCAGGGCGAGCGCCCCGGCATAGCAGGGAGCTGCGAGCACGGCGGTGCGGGCGTGGCGGCCCAAGGGCCGGGACCCGTGGTGCTGCAGCAGGAACAGGGGCACGACCGCCGGGGCGAGGGCGAGTGCGGACGGATCCCGTCGCAGGGTCGCGGTCGCGATCGCCAGCAGGGTCGAGGTCACGGTCGCTATGTACAGACCGTGGTGGAGCCAGCGCATGGTCGAGGTGTCCACCGCGCCCACGGCGACGGACAGCCCCAGCGCGCCGTTGACGGTGTACGCCGCCGTGGCGGTGCGTACCGCAGTGCGGACGAGGAGTGTGTGCACCATGCCAGCATGCCGGGCGGAGCGCCGCGAGGGAACCTGGTGGACCGAACGGGCGGCCGAGACCCGGCTCAGACGCTCAGGATCGGAAGCATCCGCTCCAGCTCGGCGCGCCACGGCGCGAGGTCCCAGCCCTGCTCCGCGACCCAGTGGTCGTCGAAGTAGGTGTCCGAGTACCGGTCGCCCGGATCGCACAGCAGCGTCAGCACGGAGCCCTGCTCGCCGCGCTCACGCATCTGGGTGATGAGCTTCGCGGTCGCCACCAGGTTGGTGCCGGTCGAGGCACCGACCCGTCGGCCGAGCTTCTCGGAGAGATGGCGCGCACCGGCGACCGAGGCCGCATCGGGCACCCGGATCATCCGGTCCACCACCTCCGGGACGAAGCTCGGCTCCATCTGCTGCCGGCCGATGCCCTCGATCCGCGAGCCGGTCTCGGTGGTCACCGACGGATCGCCCTGCACCCAGCCGCCGAAGAAGGCGGAGTTCTCGACATCGGCGACGCACAGCGACGTGTCCAGGCTCCGGTACCGCAGGTAGCGGCCGAAGGTCGCGCTGGTCCCGCCCGTCCCGGCGCCGACGACGATCCAGCGCGGCACCGGGTGGGGCTCCAGCTCGAGCTGAGCGAAGGCGTTCACGGCGATCGAGTTGTTCCCGCGCCAGTCGGTGGCCCGCTCGGCGTGGGTGAACTGGTCCAGGAACAGGCCGCCCTGCTCCTGCGCCAGGCGCGCGGCCTCGCTGCTCATGAGCTCGGCCCGCTCCACGAAATGGCAGCGCCCACCCGCTGATTCGATGAGCGAGATCTTGCGCAGGCTGGTGCCGCGCGGGACGACGGCGATGAAGGGGAGGCCGAGCATCCGAGCCACGTGCGCCTCGCTGACCGCGGTCGAGCCGGAGGATGCTTCGATGACCGGCATGCCCGGGCGCAGCCAGCCGTTGACCAGTGCGAACAGGAACAGCGAATGGGCCAGCCGGTGCTTCAGGCTGCCCGAGGCATGTGTGGATTCGTCCTTGAGGTACAGCTCGATGCCCCAGTCGGCCGGCAGCTCGGCCTTGATCAGATGCGTGTCGGAGGAGCGGCGGTCGTCGGCATCCAGGCGGCGTATCCGCTCCGCCACCCACGCCCGCAGGGATTCGTCGCTGCGGTCCACGTCCTCGAGCTGCGTCAGCAGGGTCGGCTGTTCATCCATGCGACGACGGTACCCGGGTGCCGTCACGAGGCGGACCGCCCTCGGGGTCGGCGTCAGACGGTCGAGGCGGTGGCAGTGGAGGAGGTCGAGCACCGCCTGTCCTCGCGTCGAGCACGGTCGCCGAGCAGCTCCACCGTGCGGGCATCGTCCCAGCGGAGGAGGGTGTACAGCGTCACCGGCAGGAGGATCGTGACCGCGATGCGCCAGGGCAGGGCGACCTCCGTCGGGAAGTTCGCCAGCAGGGGCACGAGCGCCACGGAGAACACCGAGACGACGATCCGGGCCGGGGTGAGGGCCGGGGCGAGCAGCGTGCCCCAGCAGCGGATCTGCATCGTGAGGGAGACGACGACGAACAGGCCCGCCACCACGAGGAACAGCACGAGGCCGAGGGTGAGCGGAACCGGGACGAGGGCCAGCCGCAGCACGAAGGCGAGGCCGAGCAGGACCGATGCGCTCGCGTGGGCCCATCGGGGCACCCGGCGCGGCGTGGCCTGCCGGACAGTGGTCGACGTGCTCATCGGCTGCTCCTTCGGGGCGTTCTGCTCCTGCGGGGTCTCCGTCGAGGCTACGGGGTGCGCACCGCCCCGAACAGCACCTCGCGACGCAGCCGGAAGCCGAGCTTCTCGTAGCCGGCGATCGCTCCGGTGTTGCCGGCCGAGGCGTGCAGCAGGGCCTGGTCGCCGCGCTGCTGGATGTGGAAGGCGACATCGCGGATCAGCCGCGAGGCGAGCCCCTGGCGGCGAAAGTCCTCGTCGACCGCGACCGCACTGATCTCGGTCCATCCGTCGGGATGCAGTCGCTCGCCGGCCATGGCGATCAGGCGTCCGGCGCGCCGGATCCCGACGTACCGCCCCAGCTCATGGGTGCGGGGGAGGAACGGCCCGGGCTTGGTCCGCTCGACGAGGGAGAGCATGTCGGTGGAATCCGCGGCGCCGAGCTCGATCGCCTCGTCGTCCGGCCGGGCCTCGAACCGGTCCGTCTGCACCAGCTGCACGCCGGGGATGCTGAACACCGGGGTCCAGCCGTCCGGGAGCAGCGGGTCGGCGTGGGAGACGCCCACCACGGCGTCGTGCCCGAACACGTCCAGGATCGCGTCCCAGACCTCCGGGTGCTCCCAGTCCTTCACCCCGACGAACGGCGAGACGTCCGCCGGGAAATGCCGGACCAGCTCGTTCCCGATGGCCAGGTGGGCGTGACGCCCGGTCAGCGAGGACCAAACAGGGTTGTCGAGCACGGGGTCGCCGAGTGCGTCGGCGTGCTCGGTGCGTTCGGCCGGTCCGGGCTGGTCAGCCTGCCCGTTCTGCGCGTTCTGCAGGGCCATGCGTGCTCCTCGATCGAGCCGGTGAGGCCCGGCCTCGCGAGGCCGGGAGATGCCCCCGACACGCTACCCTCCGCGGGCGCGGACGCCGCGGATCGTGTCACGCGGCGTGACGACGCGTGGCGCGATCCGCGACGACCTGCTGATCAGGCGATGAGACCGTCGATCTGATCGATCGCCGTGCGCGAGCCCTCCTCGACACCCATGTCGAGCACGGTCTGCAGCCCCTCGCGGGACGCGAAGCTGGTGACATAGGTGGCCAGCGTGCCGTCCCCCTGCGCTGCGAAGGTGCTCACGCAGGTCGAGACGGGCAGATCGGTGTTCGGGGAGAAGTCCTCGTGCGCGAAGCCGTCCTCGTAGGTGAAGGACTCCGGTTCCTCCACCGCGAGCACCGTCCAGTAGCCGTAGTGCCGCTCGCCCTCCGGGCCGGTCATGTAATAGGTGACGCGGCCGCCCGGAGCGAGGTCGTGGTCGACCACCGTGGCGGGGAACTCCGGCGGGCCCCAGACCTTCTCGAGCTGGCGCGGATCCGCGTAGATCTCCCAGATGCGCTGGACAGGGGCGGCGAACTCCGCGGTGATCGTGAGGGTGAGGGCGTCGAGATCGTGGCGGATGTCGGTGACAGGCATGGTCAGTCCTTCCGAGGGGGCGATGAGGCCGCCGCACGATGCTGCGCTGCCGGCGGATGCTGCGGTGCTGCGGGCAAGGAGGCTGCCTCCGCGCCCAGGAGGTCGTCGATGCGGGCGATGCGCTCGCGCCAGACGTCCTCCAGCTCGGCGAGGAGCCGCGCGGCGGACCGCACTGCTCCGGCCTGGCCGCTGGCCAGGGTCTCCCGGCCGCTGCGACGCCTCGTGATCAGGCCTGCCCGCTCGAGGGTCACGACGTGCTTCTGCACGGCCGTGAGACTCATGGAGTAGTTCCTGGCCAGCGATGAGACCGACTGCTCTCCCCGCATCACGCGCCGCAGGATGTCGCGCCGCGTGCGGTCGGAGAGGGCATGGAACCAGGCGTCGGCCCGCTCCTCGTCGATCGTGTCCATACCCGGAATCTACAACCAAATGGTTGTGCGTTGCAAGAGCCCGATGTGATCGGGTGCGCTGCTGGGCCTGTCGGATCCCCGGGGACGGGAGGTCCTGTCCGCACTTATGCTCGGGGGGTGACGCAGCACCGGGGGCCTCGGCCCGACTACGACTGGGACGGCGCCTCCGTCCCCGCGGAGCCGGCGCCCGTCGAGCTGCCCGACCGGCGCGAGAGCGAGCCCGTCGGCCCGGGCGATCTCGGCGACTCGCTCTTCGCGGGGCCGGAGGGTGTGCCGGGGGCCTCGGCGGAGTCCGGGCCGGTGAAGCATCCCGGCCGACGGTTCACCCCCTGGTCGATCCTCGCCATCGTCGCCCTGCAGGCCGTCGTCACGGTCGCCGTCGCCGCGCTCGTCGTCGGCGGGGTGCTGTCGCTGCTCCGGGGCGACCCCGCGCCCGCACCGGACGCAGCCCCGCCCGCCACTCAGGCGCCGACCGACGAGCAGACCCCGCGGACGAAGGAGCCCGGCACGGTCACCGACGCGCAGGGCAAGGAGCTGACCGACGGCACCGGCGGGTACGACCACCCCGGCGACGTCGGCGAGCACACCTTCGGCTGGACCGTCTGGACCGAGGGCACGCTCAGCGTGAGCGCGCGAGAGGTCGACCTCGAGGCCACGCTGCCGCGCGCCGGCGAGGACGGTCTGCTGGAAGACGGGTTCCAGCTGGTCGAGGTCACCTATGAGGCCCGGTACGACGGTCCCGGCCAGTTCGCCCCCGTCGAGGAGCTGTGGCTCGCCGGGGAGACCGACCGGACCTACTTCCACGATGTCGCCGAGGGCCTCCTGCCGGACACCCTGCGCGCCGTGAAGCCCCTGTCCGACGGGGAGAGCGCCGAGTTCCGCGCCCTCTACGTGGTGCCCTCGCAGGAGATCGACGAGTTCCGTCTCGGTGTGGAGACGTACAGCGGCGAGGTCCTCTACTACGGCGTCGCCTGAGGTCTCCTCCTGCGGCATCGCGTGACGGGTGCTTCCGGGATCCTCCCGCCGAGCGGCGTCGGAGGAGCCCTGTGCTGCGCGGCGCCGAGGATCCCTGTCCAGCGCGGTGCCGAGGGCGCCCTGCACTGCGCTGCGCAGGTGGACACCGGCGCGCGATCTGAGGCATGATCTACCTGAAACCCGCGGTATCAGACAACCGTGCGGGGCGCCGCCACCCTCGACGAAGAGATCGCGAAAGGTCACTGATGAGCAGCTACACCGAGCACGTCACCCGAGTCCTCACCGAAGACCGTGAGCATCCCGGATTGGGCACCGTCGCCGTGCTGACCTTCGCCCCGCCGGAGGGCGAGGAGAAGCGGCCGGCGACTCTCGGGCCGCAGTCCATCGACGCCGTCACCGGAGAGATCGCGGCCGCGCTCGACCGCGCCGAGGCCGGCGAGATCCAGGCCATCGCGATGACCGGCACCGGCCGCGTCTTCCTCGCCGGCGCCGACCTGTCGATGTTCGCCGACCCCGCCGCCGCCGGCAATGTCGAGTCGATGACCCGCGCCGCCCATGACCTGCAGGTGCGCGTGCGCACCAGCCCCGTCCCGCTCCTCGCGCACCTCAACGGCGTGGCCCTCGGCGGCGGCCTCGAGGTGGCGCTCATGGCCGATGTCCGCACGGCCGCCGCCTCCGTGAAGGGCATCGGGGTGCCGGAGACGGGCCTCGGCATCCTGCCCGGCTGGGGCGGCACCACGCTCCTGCAGTCCGTCGTCGGCCCCGAGACCGCCGTGCGGATGATCCTCGAGGACCCTGCCCGCGACAAGCAGCTCGGCGCCGAGGAGGCGCTCGAGATCGGCCTGGTCGACGAAGTCGCCGAGGATCTCGACGAGGCGCTCGACGAGTTCGCCGCCCTGGTCGCCGCGCACATCGACGTCGACGTGGCCGATGCCGACGTGGTCGATCCCGTCGTCGCCGAGGCCGCTGCCGAAGCGCCCTCGGACGCTCTCGGCGCCTGGGCCGGCCGCACCGCACCGCTGCCAGGTGTCGACACCCCCGAGGCCGAGGCGCTGCTCGACGCGCTCGACGCCGCCCACGGCAGCGCCGAGACCCGCCGCACCTGGGCCGCGCGCCTCGAGGGGCAGGGAGCCCCGTCCGTCGGCCGCGCCCTGGAACTGCTCCAGAAGCTGCCCGGCTCGAGCCTGCCCGAGGCCCTCGCCCGCGAGGGCGAGGCGCTCGCCGACCTGGTGCGCTCCGATGCCGCCGCCGCCTCGATCTACAGCGCCGAGCTGCTGCGTCGCGGCAAGCCCGGCCGCAGGCCCGTCGAGGGCGCCCGCGAGATCACCCGCGTGGGCGTCGCCGGCGCCGGCCTCATGGCCTCCCAGATCGCCGCGCAGCTCGCGCTCGGTCTGCAGGTGCCCGTGGTGATGCGCGACCTCGACGAGTCGATCGCCGCCAAGGGCCTCGCGGCCGCCCGTGACGTGGTCGCCCGCACCGCCGCTCGCGGCACGATCGACGAGGCCACCGCCACCACGATCGCCGAGAACCTCTCGTCCACCACCGATCTGCAGGAGCTCGCCGGCTGCGATCTCGTGCTCGAGGCGGTGCCCGAGGTGCTGGCCATCAAGAAGTCCGTCTTCGCGGAGCTCGAGAGCGTGCTCGCGCCCGACGCGCTGCTGGTCACCAACACCTCCTCGCTGTCGGTCACCTCCATGTCCGAGGAGCTCGCGCATCCCGAGCGCGTCGTCGGCCTGCACTTCTTCAACCCGGTGGCCAAGATGCCGCTGGTCGAGGTGATCCATACCGGCGCGACCGACGAGGCGACGCTGGCCACCGGCCTCGAGGTGGTGCGGCGTCTGCGGAAGTTCGCGGTGCGCAGCGCGGACGCCCCCGGCTTCATCGTCAACCGCCTGCTGTTCCGGGTGCTCGGCGAGGTGCTCTCCTCGCTCGATGCCGGCGCGGACCCGGCCGAGGTCGACGCCTCCCTCGACCCGCTCGGCATGCCGATGCGACCCTTCGCGCTGCTTGACCTGGTGGGTCTGGCGGTCGCGGACCACGTGGGCACGGTGCTGCGCGGTGAGCTCGGGGACCGCTTCCACGCCTCCCCGGGGCTCGGTGCGATGGCGGAGAGGTCGGCGCGGTTCACCGAGGCCGGCAAGAACTCCGTGCACCCTCCGGTCTCGCCGACGGTCGCCGAGGCCTTCGGCACCGGCGCCGACCCCGCCGCGGCCTCGTCGGCGCCGGTGGGCGACGCCCTGCTCGAGCGGGTCCGGGATGGTCTCGCCGAGGAGATCGGCATCATGCTCGACGAGGGCGTGGTCGAGCGCCCCGAGCAGATCGACCTGGCCCTGATCCTGGGCGCGGGCTTCCCCCGTCACCGCGGCGGCGTCACCCCGTACCTCGACTCCACCGGCGCCGCGCAGCGCGTCGCCGGTCGCAGCTTCCACGGAGAGGCGTTCACCGCGCGCCGCTGACCAGGGCACGCGGATCGTCGCCGGATCGCGATCTCCCTGCCCTCTCCGGACGGCCCTCGTGGCGACGGGCCCGTCGTACCATGTGGCGAGCGAGCCCAGGGGGGTTCGACCAATGTTGGTCGTCTGGAGAGAGGGGACGGTGCCGTCACGGCACCGGAGAAGAACATGTCGCAGCCACCGCAGAACGGATGGGATCACCCCCAGTCCGGTGATCCGTACGGCCAGTCGTCCCCGAACGGCTACGGCCCGGGGCAGCCCGGGGGCGACGGCTCGCCCTCCTTCGCGCCCGCGTTCGGCAGCTCCGAGCAGTTCCCCCAGCAGCCGCCCGTGAAGAAGGGCCCCGGCAAATGGCCGTTCATCGTCGGCGGCTGCTGCGTGCTGCTCGTGCTGCTGATCATCGTCGCCGGCGCCGGCATCTATTTCTTCACGCGCGACAGCGGCGGCACCGAGGAGCAGAGGACCACCGGCAGCAGCACCTCTGAGGAAGCCACCACCGAGGAGGAGGCGACCACCGAGGAGGAGGCGACCACCGAGGAGGAAACCGCCACCGAGGAGGCGAGCGCCGATGCGGCGGCCGACGGCAAGGGCGCGAAGGACAGCCCCTACGCGACGGGCGAGACCTTCACGATCGACGACGGCGACGGCGGCACGCTGGACGTCACCCTCGGTGAGGTCGACTGGGATGCCACGTCGACGGTGATGGACACCAATCAGTTCAACACCGAGCCCGCCGATGACGAGACCTACGTCCTCGTTCCCCTCGAGGTGACGTACCACGGCGACAGCGAGGCCGAGGCCTACATGTCCGTGACCGTCGAGTACCTCAGCAACAGCGGCGAGAGCTTCACGGACCAGGGCACGGTGACGCCTCACAACTCGATCGATGTCGACACCCTGACCGACGGTGACACCGGGAAGTGGGACATGGGTCTGATCGTGCCGAAGGACCAGATCGACGACGGGATGTTCTCGGTGCAGGCCCTGCTCGATTTCGAGGCCGAGCCGGTGTGGGTCGCTCCCTGACTCGTCCCACCCTGACCCGTCCCACCCTGCACAGCGCGCACGGCTCGAGCAGTGCTCGAGAGACGCGCGGCAGCTGAAGGGCCCGCCCTGCCCGCCGGTGATCCGGTGAGCAGGGCGGGCCTTTGCTGTCCTCGAGGGAGCGGTTCGGGCGCTCTCGCGCAGCTGCGGCGAGTGGGCTGCTCAGTCGCTCACCCCCTCAGCTGTTCGGTCGCTCAGCGCCGTGGAGCCGCCCAGGCCTCGAGCCGCTCGAGGGACTGCTCGATCGTGGCGCGGGACTTGCAGAAGGCGAGGCGCAGGTAGGAGCCGGCTTCCCCGGCCTGCCCGTCCCGGTAGAACGCGGACAGCGGGATGCCCACCACGCCGGCCTCCGCGGGCAGACGCTCGCACAGTGCGGCGGCGTCGTCCTCGCCCAGCGGCGCGGCGTCGGCCACCGCGAAATAGCCGGCCTCCGGCACGCTCACGCGGAAGCCGATCCGGCGCAGACCGTCGGTGAGCAGGTCCCGGCGCTCACGCAGGTCCTGCGCGATGTCGTGGAAGGCCGTCGAGGGCATGGTCAGCCCTTCCGCGACAGCGGGCTGGAAAGGGGCCCCGGAGGCGTAGGTGAGCCATTGCTTCACGCCGGTGATCGCGGTGATCAGCTCGGGGCGAGCGGTGATCCAGCCGATCTTCCACCCGGTCACGGAGAAGGTCTTGCCTGCCGAGGAGATCGACACGGTGCGGTCCTGAGCGCCGGGCAGCGTCGCGATCGGCAGGTGCGCGGGGCCGAAGGTGAGGTGCTCGTAGACCTCGTCGGTCACGATGATCGCGTCGTGCCGGGCCGCCTCCTCGACGATGGCCTGCAGCGCTCCCACCCACAGCATCAGCCCGGTGGGGTTGTGCGGGGTGTTCACGAGCACCAGTCGCGTGCGGTCGGAGAACGCGGCGCGCAGGTCCTCCTCCGCGACGTCGAGCACCAGGTCGCCGTTCTCGCTGGAGCGGGAGGTGATGGGCACGGTGCGGTGCACTCCGCCGGCGAGGGCGATGAGCGCGGCGTACTGGTCATAGAAGGGTTCGAGCGTCACGACCTCGTCGCCCGGCTCCACCAGGGCGAGGATCGTCGCCGCCAGCGCCTCGGTGGCGCCGGTGGTCGCCATCACCTCGCGGGCAGGGTCCCAGCGCAGGCCGTACCACTGGGCCTGGTGCTCGGCGATGGCCTCGCGCAGCACGGTCTCGCCGAGGCCCGGCGGGTACTGGTTGCGGCCCGCCCGGATCGCGCTGACCGCCGCCTCGGCGACCAGAGCGGGCGGGGAGTCGTCGGGGAAGCCCTGCCCCAGGTTCATCGCACCCGTCTCGGCCGCCTTCGCCGACATCCGGGCGAAGACGGTGGGGCGGGCCTCGCCGCCCACGAGCAGTCCTGCAGCGCGCGAGGCGCGGGTCCAAGGGCCGGTGGTCTCCATGGGCTCGAGTCTGTCAGAGTGCGAGCGCCCGCCTCTACGCGGTCCGTTCCCGGAGGCCCGGGGAAGGGCCGAGCGGAGGGATCGGCGGAGGCGTCAGCGACGGGGGAAGACGAACCGGCCGTAGGTGACGTATCGGAAGGACGTCGAGACCGCCTGGCCGATGAGCGTGCCCGAGATGTTGTCCGCCAGCACCGAGTCCAGCCCCAGCACGTAGCGGGAGAAGCCCAGGCAGGACAGCTGCAGCCCGGAGGCGATCACGTTGATCAGCACGAACAGCAGGATCGAGCGGGAGGTGTCCGGCCGGGGGCGATCGCCGAACGTCCACAGGCGGTTGCCGAGGTAGGTGAGGCACGAGGCCGCGGCGATCGTGAGCACCTTCGCCGGCAGCGGGCTGCCGTGCATGAGGCCCTCGCCCCAGCCGTGCGCGGGATGCCAGAACACGAGCAGGTTGTACATCGCGGCGTCCAGCAGGAACACGATCCCGCCCACCAGCAGGAACTTCGTCGTCGATCCCAGGTGCTCCTCAACCAGGGAGCGCAGCGTGGACCGCGGTCTACGTCGTACGGCCGACGGACGGCGGCGGGTGGTGGAGGGCTCCTCGTGGCCGGCCAGCTCGAGCGAGGAGCAGGCGTCCCATCCGGGTGTGCGGGGGCGCGCGGACCGGTGGTGGTCCGCGGTCTCCGCCTGCGGTTCTGGCGTCAGCACGCCGGGAACTGTACCCGAGGCGTTAGGATCGGTCTTCTGCCGCAGCGACGGGCCGGTGGGACCTCACATCAGGTTCCCGTGGCCCTGGGAGCGCGCGGCACGACCGCTGCGACGGGTCCGACGGGACGTCGGCCCCTGGGAGCGCGCGGTCGGGGCCGTGCCGTCGGCCCCCATCGGACACCATCTCGCAGGAAGAGACGCTCATGACTCACGTCGCCCTCACCATCGCCGGCTCCGAGACCACCGGAGGCGCCGGGGCGCAGACCGACCTCAAGACGTTCCACCAGCTGGGGACCTTCGGCACCGCCGCCCTCACCTGCATCGTCTCCTTCGACCCGCAGAACGACTGGTCGCACCGCTTCGTGCCCGTCGAGCCGCAGGTGATCGCCGACCAGATCGAGGCGACCACGGCCGTGCACGACATCGACACCGTGAAGATCGGCATGCTGGGCACTCCGGTCACGATCGACACCGTCGCCACCGCGCTCGCCGAGCGCTCCTTCACGAACGTGGTGCTGGACCCGGTGCTGATCTGCAAGGGCCAGGAGCCCGGCGCGGCGCTGGACACGGACAACGCGCTCAAGGAGCAGATCCTGCCCCTGGCCACGTACGTGACCCCGAACCATTTCGAGGCGCTCGCGCTGTCCGGGATGGAGAGCATCGAGAGCGTCGAGGACCTCACCGAGGCCGCCCGTCGCATCCACGACACCTACGACGTGGTCGTGCTGGCCAAGGGCGGCGTGGTGCTCGACGGCCCCGACGCCGTGGACGTGTTCTACGACGGCGAGCAGGTCGTGGAGCTGCGCAGCCCCAAGATCGGTGAGGAGCGGGTCTCGGGAGCGGGCTGCACGCTCGCCGCCGCCGTCACCGCCGAGCTCGCCAAGGGCGCCACCCCGCTCGAGGCGGCCCGCGTCGCCAAGGCCGTGGTCTCCAGCTCGATCGAGAACCGTCAGGGCGGGCACGCGCCCTTCGAGGCCGTGTACCAGGGCGAGTACCGCGCCTGAGCCCCGGCCCGAGCCGGGCGCCCCCTTCCCGTACTGGTCACGAAACCGTTCCGACATGCGGTCTGCGTTGCGGAGTTGTGGACAGATGCCCTGCTGACCCGCATTCTCGAGGAATGAGCGACAGCACCACGACCCCGGGGACGCCCCGTCCGGCCGGATCCGGCGCCTCCGCCCCGAAGGAGATCGGCGAGGCGCTGATCTCGCTGCGCGGCGTCGACAAGTTCTTCGGCGACTTCCAGGCGCTGAAGGACATCGACCTGGACATCCACCGCGGCGAGGTGGTGGCGCTGATCGGTGCCTCCGGTTCCGGGAAGTCGACCCTGTGCCGGTGCATCAACCGCCTCGAGACCATCTCCGACGGGGAGATCACGATCGACGGTCAGCTCCTGCCCGAGGAGGGCAGGGAGCTCACGAAGCTGCGCAGTGACGTGGGCATGGTGTTCCAGAGCTTCAACCTCTTCCCGCACCTCAAGGCGATCGACAACGTGACCCTCGGCCCGCGGAAGGTGCGCGGGGCGAGCAAGGCCGACGCGGATCAGCAGGCGATGGAGCTGCTCGAGCGAGTAGGTCTGGCCGACAAGGCGAACTCCCTGCCCACCGCGCTCTCCGGCGGGCAGCAGCAGCGCGTCGCGATCGCGCGGGCGCTGGCCATGAAACCCAAGGCGATGCTCTTCGACGAGCCCACCTCCGCACTGGACCCCGAGGTCATCAACGAGGTGCTCGACGTGATGTCCGAGCTCGCGGAGCAGGGCATGACGATGCTCGTCGTCACCCACGAGATGGGCTTCGCCCGCCATGTCTGCGACCGTGTGGTCTACATGGACCAGGGCGAGATCGTCGAGCAGGGTGAGCCCGAGGAGTTCTTCACCGCTCCCCGCAGCGAGCGTGCGAAGGCCTTCCTGTCCAAGATCCTCGCCCACTGAGCCCCTTCCCCTGCCCCTGAGACCCCTGAACCACCGCACCCCTGCTTCGACCGGAGCAGCACGAGAATCGGAGAGATCCATGACCAGCACCTCCTTCCGGCCCGGCCGTCGCGCCGTGGTCGCCGCCGCCGCGGCCCTGCCCCTGGGCGCCGCGCTCGCCGCCTGCTCCTCCGACACCGGTGACGGCCCCGCCCTGGGCGAGGACGACGCCGCCGAGGGTTCGCCCTTCGCGGACGCCATCGAGTCCGGCCCGGTCGCGGAGGACGACGCGATCTCCGCGAGCGCCTGGGCCACCGCGATCAAGGACAAGGGCTCGCTGATCCGCGGCGGCACCGTCGCCAACCAGGTGTTCTCCCTGGCCAGCACCAGTGGCGGCCAGCCCACGGGCTTCGACGCCGGCATCACCCAGCTGCTCGCGAAGTACATCCTCGGCGAGGGCGGCGACGAGAAGGTCGAATACGTCGACACCACCGTCGAGACCCGCGAGAAGCTCGTGGAGAACGGCACCGTGGACTGCGTGATCGCCACCTACTCGGTCACCCCCGAGCGTCTCGAGGTCATCAACTTCGCCGGCCCGTACTACCTCTCCGGCACCGCGATCCAGGTGCGCACGGAGGACAAGGACACGGTCTCCGGGCCCGAGGACCTCTCCGGGCTGAACCTGGTCACCCAGTCGAACTCGACCGGAGTCCAGGCGATCGAGGAGTTCGTGACGGATCCGGGCGACGTGCAGACCCTCCCGGACAACGAGTCCTGCGTGGCCGCGCTCAAGCAGGAGCGCTCCGACGCCTACGTCCTGGACCAGGGCGTGCTGCTCGGCAACTCCGCCGCGGATCCCGACGTCACCGTGGTCGGCGAGCCCTTCGTGGACGACCCGTACGGCATCGGCCTCTCGCAGGACGACGAGGACGCGGTGGACTTCGTGAACACCTTCCTGCAGGCGATCATCGACTCCGGCACCTGGGAGTCCCTGTGGACCGCCACCGTCGGCGAGGTCATCGACGGTGACGCCCCGGAACCGCCGGTCCCCGGCGATCTCCCCTCCTGAGCTGAGCTGAGCTGAACCGAGTTGAGCTGAGCTGAGCTCAGCCGAGCCCGAGCCGACGTCGGCGGGCCGTCCGCCCCACCGCAGCGTGAGGACGGCCCGCCGCACCGGACCCCCGCACCGAGAGGCACCGATGCAGCCCATCGTCGAGAACATCCCCCTGCTGGCGCAGGGCATCGCGTACACCGTCGCGCTGACCCTGCTCGGCTACGGGCTCGCGCTCGTGGTCGGCACCGCGCTCGCGGTGTGCCGGGTCAGCCCGGTCCCGCCGCTGAGATGGGCCGCGACGGTGTACGTGGAGATCTTCCGCAACATCCCGCTGCTGAGCCTGCTGATCCTCATCGCCTTCGGGCTGCCGGACGTCGGCCTGCGCCTGCCCTACTTCTGGTGCGGCGTGCTGGGACTGACCCTGTCCTCGGCCGCGTTCGTGTGCGAGAACGTGCGCTCGGGGATCAACACGGTGCCCGTCGGCCACGCGGAGGCGGCGCGCTCGATCGGGCTCGGCTTCTTCGGCACCCTGCGTCACGTCGTGCTCCCGCAGGCGTTCCGCAGCATGATCCAGCCGCTGGTGAACGTCTTCATCGGCACGGTGATCGGCTCGGCGCTGTGCTCGGCGATCGCGGTCAGCGAGGTCACCTGGGTGACCCAGACCCTCAACATCCAGTACGCGCAGGCAGTGCTCATGTTCCTGGTCGCCGGCGCCGTCTACCTCGGGATGTCGCTGGGCGGCGCCGCGCTCGGCGGCATGATCGAGCGGGCCGTCTCCCCGGGCGGTCGTGGCTCCGGCCCCTCCCGCAGCACGGGCGCGCTCGACGTCACGGCCGGAGCACAGGCATGAGCGCCGCGACCGCCCAGGTGCCCTCGCGCGCCACGCCCCGGGCGACCTCCCGCGGCGCGACCCAGGTGCTCTTCGACGCCCCCGGACCCAAGGGCCGACGCCGCATCCTGCTGCTGTCCGTGGTCAGCGCCGTGGTGATCCTCGGCGTGCTCGCGGCCGGGCTGTGGACGTTCGCCGAGAACGGCGAGCTCGACCCGGACAAGTGGGTCGTCTACCTGCGCGCGGACTATCTCGCGTTCCTCGGGCACGGCCTGCTGGGAACCCTCAAGGTCACCGCCGTCGCGGCCGTCGTCGCGTTCCCGGCGGGGCTGCTGCTGGCGCTGGCGCGCATGTCCCGTCTCTCGGTGCTCAGCCGAGCCTCCACGGTGTGGATCGAGTTCTTCCGCGGCATCCCGATGCTGCTGGTCGTCTACGCCTTCCTGTTGGCGCTGCCCGCCTACGGCGTGACCTTCCCGCGGTTCTGGATGCTCGTGATCCCGATGATCCTGGTCTCCGCCGCCAGCACCGCCGAGGTGTTCCGCGCCGGCATCAAGGCGGTGGACGTCGGCCAGCACGAGGCCGCCGCCGCGATCGGTCTGGGCCGACGCCACGCCCTGGTCCATGTGATCCTGCCGCAGGCCGTGCGCCTGGTGCTGCCCAGCCTGATCCTCGCGCTGGTCACCCTGCTGAAGGACTCGACCCTGGGTTACGTGGTGAGCTACAACGAGCTGCAGTTCCAGGGCAAGACGATGGTCTCGATCACCCGCTACCTGGTGCAGACCTACCTGGTGGTCTCCCTGATCTACATCGTCATCAACTTCCTGCTGACCCGGGTCGCGCTCGCGCTGGACGCGCGGATGAAGGCGCGGGCCTCGGCAGGCTGAGCCGCTGCCGCGATGTCAAGCGGTGTCAGGGCGATCCCCTGCGGTGTCACCACGATGGCGTAATGTCGCCACCAGCTGACCGACGTTGGACGACCCTGATGTGGAGCTGGCCGTGATCGGATTCGAGAACGTCCGCAAGGAGTACCCGGGCGGGACGATCGCCGTCGAGGATTTCAGCCTCGAGGTCGCCTCGCACGAGTCGATGGTGCTCGTGGGCACGTCCGGGTCGGGCAAGACCACGTTGATGCGGATGATCAACCGTATGGTCGACCCCACCTCGGGCCGCGTCCACATCGACGGGGACGATGTGGCGGGCCTGGATCCCGTGAAGCTGCGCCGCAGCGTCGGCTACGTCATGCAGGCCTCGGGCCTGCTCCCGCATCGCACCGTGCTGGACAACATCACCACCGTGCCGGTGCTGCGCGGCACCTCGAAGAACGAGGCCCGTTCCCGCGCCCATGAGCTGATGGAGACCGTCGGCCTCGATGCCGCGCTCGCGAGCCGCTATCCCGCGCAGCTCTCGGGCGGCCAGCAGCAGCGCGTCGGCGTCGCCCGCGGCCTCGCCGCGGATCCGAACATCCTGCTGATGGACGAGCCCTTCGGGGCGGTGGACCCGATCGTGCGCGGGGAGCTGCAGCAGGAGCTGCTGCACCTGCAGCGGGATCTGCGCAAGACGATCGTCTTCGTCACCCACGACATCGACGAGGCATTCCTGGTCGGCGACCGCGTGGTGATCCTGCGGCCCGGCGGCGTCATCGCCCAGATCGGCACCCCGCAGGAGATCCTCGCGGATCCGGCCGACGACTTCGTGGCGAGCTTCGTCGGTGCCGACCGCGGCGCCCGCACCCTGCACGTGGAGCGCACCGACGGGCAGGACGTCGTGGTGGACGCCGACGGGCGGGCCGCCGGAGTGCTGGACGCCGGCGGGAGGAGCACGTCGTGAGCTGGGTGCTCGCCAATCTCGACGTGATCGCCGGGTACACGGGGTCGCACCTGCTGCAGGCTCTCCCGCCGATCCTCCTCGCGTTCGTGCTGTCGCTGCCGCTCGCCAAGCTCGCCAACTCCCGCGGCTGGCTGCGCACCTCGGTCACCACCTCCTCCGGGCTGCTCTATGCGATCCCCTCGCTGCCGCTGTTCGTGCTGCTGCCGGGGCTGCTGGGCACGGGCGTGCGCAGCCCGCTGAACATCTCGATCGCGCTGTCGCTGTACGCCCTCGCGCTCATGGTCCCGGCGGCGTCCGACGGATTCCGCTCCGTGAGCCGTGACGTGCTCGGCTCCGCGACCGCCCAGGGCTACGCGCCGACCGCGCGCTTCCTCCAGGTCGAGCTGCCGCTGGCCGGCCCGGTGCTGCTGGCCGGCGTGCGCGTCGTCGCCGTCAGCACGATCTCGCTGGTCACCGTCGGCGGCGTGCTCGGGGTGCCGAGTCTGGGCATGCTCTTCGTGGACGGCTTCCGCCGCGGCATCCTCGCGGAGATCACCGCCGGCGTGGTCCTCACCGCGGTGCTCGCCCTGGTCACCGATGGGCTGCTGGTGCTGCTGGGCCGAGCCCTCATGCCCTGGACCCGAGGCAGGACGGTGAAGCGCTCATGAACGGCAACCCCTACCTCGAGGCGTTCGACTGGCTCGCCGACCCGGTGCACTGGTCCGGGCCGTCGGGCATCCCGATGCGCGCCCTCGAGCACCTCGGCTACACCGCGCTCGGCGTGTTCGTCGCCGCGCTGATCGCAGTGCCGATCGGCCTGCTCGTCGGCCACACCGGGGTCGGCAAGGGCGTCGCCGTCGCCGCGGCCGGCGCCGCCCGCGCCCTGCCCACGCTGGGCCTGGTGACGCTGTTCGCCCTGATGCTCGGCATCGGCCTCAGCGCGCCGCTGCTGTCCTTCGTCGTGCTGGCGATCCCGTCGCTCCTCGCGGGGGCCTACTCGGCCGTGGAATCCGCGGACCCGGCCACGGTCGACGCCGCGCGCGCCCAGGGCATGACCGAATGGCAGATCCTCTCCCGCGTCGAGGTCCCGCTGGGCATGCCTCTGCTCGTGGGCGGCTTCCGTGGCGCGACCGTGCAGGTCGTGGCCACTGCGATGCTCGCCGCATACGTCGGCAACGGCGGGCTCGGGCGGTACATCTTCCTGGGACTCGGCTCCCAGGACTATCCGCAGATGATCGCCGGCTCCGTGCTGGTGATCATCCTGGCACTCGTGCTCGACCTCGTCCTGCTGCTCACCCAGCGGCTCACCGCCCCGCGCGGCGCCCGCACCGCCTGATCCTCGCGACCTCTTCGATCCCCTCGATCCCGACCCCAGGAGAACTCCCATGACCATCCACAGCACCCGCCGGCACCTGCTCGGCGCATTCGGCATCGGCGGCGTCGCGCTCGGCGCGGCCGCGTGCAGCTCCGAGGATCCCTTCGCGGAGGGGGAGGGCGACGGCGGGTCGGCATCCGACGGGGGCGGCTCCGCGGCGGACTCCGGCACGATCGTGGTCGGCTCGCAGGCGTACTACTCCAACGAGATCATCGCCGAGCTGTTCGCCCAGGTGCTCGAGAAGGCCGGCCTCACCGTCGACCGCCAGTACCAGATCGGCCAGCGCGAGGTGTACATGCCCGAGCTCGAGGGCGGCTCCCTGGACGTGATGCCCGAATACCTCGGCAACCTGCTGCAGAACTACGAGGCCGACGCTGAGAGCGCGAGCCCCGAGGAGATCCACTCGGCGCTCTCCGACTCCCTCCCCGAGGAGCTGCGGGTGCTGGACTTCGCCGAGGCCACCGACCAGGACTCCTACACCACCACCTCGGACTTCGCGAGCGAGAACTCCTTGACCACGATCGCGGACCTGGCCGGGATCGACGACCTGAAGATCGCTGCGAACAGCGAGTTCGAGGTGCGTCCGTACGGCCCCGAGGGCGCGAAGAAGGTCTACGGCGTGGACATCAGCGTCGTGCCCGTCGAGGACGGCGGGGGCAGCCTCACCGTGCAGGCCCTCACCGACGGCGACGTGCAGCTCGCCGACCTCTACACCTCGGATCCCGCGATCGCCGAGAACGACTTCGTGGTGCTCGAGGACCCCGAGTCCCTGATCCTGCCGCAGAACGTGGTGCCCGTCGTCTCCGCGAAGCTGGACGACGAGGCGGAGAAGGCCCTGAACGGCGTCATCGCGGAGCTCAGCGCCGACGATCTCGTGGAGCTGAACCGTCGCAGCGTCGAGGATCAGGCGAGCTCCGCGGACATCGCGAAGGGCTGGCTGGAGGAGAAGGGCCTGGCCTGACGCGCCTCGCGATCACTGCGTCGCCCGCCTTGCGACATTGCGCCGCGCCAGGACCCGCACCGGTGGTCGTCGGTCTGAGAGCGGGCTGGCCCGTGGTGCCTGGACTGTGGGGTGGGCTGGCCCGTGGAACCTGGACTGTCGGGTGGGCTGGCCCGTGGAGCTCGGAATGGGGGTGGGCGGGACTGTGGAGCGCCCCGTGAAGCGCCTGTGACCAGCGGTGAGAACCGGGCGGTCGGCTCGCGGATGACATCGTGGGCGGGAAGCGGCAGGGTGAGGGCATGACGAACAACGAGACCCATGTGACCGTGACCCGCACGATGGACGTGCCCGCCAAGGAGCTCTTCAGCGTGCTCACGCTGCCGGCCCGCCACCACGAGTTCGACGGCTCGGGGACGGTGCGCAACTCGGACGACACCGAGCGCATCACCAAGACCGGCGAGAAGTTCGTGATGAACATGCACCGTGACGCGATGGGCGGCGACTACCGCACCCACAACTTCGTGACCGCGTACGACGAGAACAAGATGGTGGGATGGAAGCCCGCGCCCGAGGCCGAGGACGGCACCGCCCCCACCGAGCCGCTCGGCTGGGAGTGGCTGTACGAGCTGAAGTCCCAGGGCAACGACTCCACCGAGGTGACCCTCACGTACGACTGGTCGGACGTGACCGACGAGAAGCTCCTCAAGCAGGTCGGCTTCCCGGCGATCCCTGAGGAGGATCTCGAGGAGTCGCTGAACCTGCTGGCTGCGGCGGCCACCAAGGACTGACGTCGGCCGCACGCTGCCTGGTGCGCCGCGGACGCGAGCACCCTGGCGCACCTCGACGGCGCCTCCCGTTCGGGAGGCGCCGTTCGGCGTCGGACCGCACGTGACCGCGTGATCCGGCGCTGCGGGGCGTTCGCCCTTGACTGCGGCCCGGACTCTGCCACTCTGGGGTCAGGCGGCACAGTGGCCGCTCACTGAACGGGAGGAGCTCCATCATGAGAGACGACGCCACCCACGCCGCGTCGGACGACGTCCCCGACGAGATCGTGCGGAGCATCCACATCAAGGCCACCGCCGAGGTCGTGTTCGCCATCGTCCGCGAGCCGGGCTGGTTCATCAACGACGGGGAATACCGCAAGCACGACGTGCAGACCGCGGGCGGGATCTCCCGCGTCGTCGACCCCGTGTACGGCACGTTCAGCATCTCGGCCATGGCCCACGAGCCGCCGTACCGGGTCGGTTTCCGCTGGCTGGGCGGCGGGATGGGCGAGATCTCCGATGCCTCCAACACCGTCGAGTTCACCATCGACCCTGCCGGTTCCTCGAGAGACGACGAGGTCCGCCTGACGGTGCGAGAGCGCGGCTTCGCCCGGCTCAGCGAGGACGCCTCCGTGCGTCGGAGGAACTACGAGGAAAACTCCAAGGGCTGGGAGCAGGAGCTCGAGCTGGCGCGCACGCTGGCCGAGAAGCGCTCGCCGGCGGTGAAGCGGACGGACTGACGCGCTCCGCGCCTCGGGCCGACGGAGCTCCCGGGTCGGCGGGCTGCCAGCTGCTGGTCTGCCGCACCGCAGGTGAGAGGACTACCCTCGACTCATGGGCAGGGTTATCGAGAGCGCACGGATCCGCACCGTCCGGGTGCGTGAGGGAAAGCTGTACGCCGGGCGCAAGGGTGATCGTGTCGCCGTCGAGGAGCCGCTCGACATCCGTCTGAATGGCCAGCAGCTGTCGCTGACCATGCGCACTCCCGGCCATGACGTCGAGCTGATCCACGGTTTCCTCCACGGTGAGGGCATCATCCGCGACCGGGAGGACATCACCGAGGCCCGCTACTGCGACGGCGCGGTGCTCGACGATGGCAGCGGTTTCGCCCGCAACACCTACAACGTCATGGACTTCACGACCACGCGACCGCAGCTGCTTCCGCTGGTCACAAGGAACTTCACCACCACCTCGGCCTGCGGCGTGTGCGGGTCCGAGAGCATCGACGCAGTACGGCAGAAGAGCCGCTACACCCTGCTGAACAGCTGGTCCCTGGACCCCCGCACGATCCTCGTCGCGTCCGGCGCGCTCACCGACCAGCAGGCCGTCTTCGCCCGCACCGGCGGCGTCCATGCCGCTGCTCTCGTCGACCTCGAGGGGAATCTGCTGGTGGTGCGCGAGGACGTCGGCCGGCACAACGCGGTCGACAAGGTGATCGGCTGGGCGCTGCTCGAGGATCGTCTGCCGCTGCGCGACTGCTTCCTGCTGGTCTCCTCGCGAGCCAGCTTCGAGATCGCCCAGAAGGCCTATATGGCCGGCGTCCCGCTGCTGGCCTGCGTCTCCGCCGCGAGCTCCCTCGCCGTGGAGACCGCCGACGAGTTCGGCATGACCCTGGTCGGCTTCACCCGCGAGGCCGACGACGGCGACGGCCGCATGAACGTCTACACCCACCCCGAGCGCCTGGATCTCTCCGCTGCGGAAGGGTGAGCGTCGAGGGAGGCTGAACGCTGCGGGTCGAAGACAGCTGGGCGCCGGTCGTCGAGGACGGTGGGGCGCCCGCGGACGGTTGGGCGCTGCGGAGTGCTGGGCAAAAAAACCTGGTCGCGCCGGTGTTCTGGGCGTAGCGTCGCCGAGTGACCGCTTCCGACCGCACTGAGTCCGCTGGTTCTGGATCTGCTTCTGATGCGTCCACTGCTTCTGCAGGCTCTGCGGGCTCTGCAGCCAGCGTTGACGGCGCCGACTTCTGGGCCGAGGCCCGCGCCGAGCATCCTGCGCTCCCCGTGGAACCGCCTGAGGCCTGGGCTTTCGGGGCGACTCCTGAGCAGGCCGATGACCTGCTCGCCCTGGTGCTCGACGGGACGAAGACCGCGACGGCGTCTGCGGCGGGGGACTACGAGTCCGAGGGCGAACCCTTCCCGGCCGTCGGTGATCTGTCTATCGTGCTGGACGGTGCCGGGGTGTCGCGCGCCGTCCTCGAGGTGAGCGCGATCGAGATCGTCCCCTTCGGCGACGTCACCGCCGAGCATGCCCTCGCGGAGGGGGAGGACGACCGGACCCTCGCCTCCTGGCGGCGCATTCATCAGCAGTTCTGGGCAGATCACTCCGTGCACGGATTCGCCCCGCACATGCCCGTCGTGTGCGAACTGTTCCGGGTGCTGCACGTCGGATCACCTCGCTGACCCTGAACGTGCCGGTCACGGGCGGGCCGCTGGTGACGTCACGTGGCGATATCGCCAGTGCTCGTCACCAGCGGCCCGTCGATGACAACGTCGGTCCCGGCAGGAGGCAGGAGGCAGGAGGCAGGAGGCAGGAGGCAGGAGGCAGGAGGCGGGAGGCGGGACGCAGGGCGGCAAGGTGGAGGCGCCCCAGCTCACGGCAGGGTGCCCAGGCCGCGGCAGGGCGCCCAGGCTCACGGCAGGGCGAGCACGCTCGCGGCGGTGACCTCGTCGACGACGACGTCGGTGGCGACGCCGGCGCGCAGGGCGGCTCGCAGGGGCAGGGCCTTGCGGGAGCCGGCCGCGAGCAGCAGGCGGTGGGGGATCCGGGCGAGCTGGGAGGGGTCGGGGCCGGAGCAGCGGGCGTTCATGCCGATGTCCCGGAAGGTGCCGTCGGCCCGGAGGAAGACGGTGCACACGTCCCCGACGGCGCCGTCGGCCCGCAGCGAGCGCAGGTCCGCACCGGTCAGGTAGTTGTTGGTGTAGACGTGGCTGGGGACCTCCGCATCGAAGGCGCCCACGCTGAACACGGCCAGCGTGCACTGCTGCTGGGCCTCGAGGACGCGGTGCACCGAGCGCTCGCGCCACATGGCGTCCCGGGTCGCGGCGTAGTCGAAGAAAGCGGGCACGGGGAAGTGGTGCACGGTCGCGTCCCAGAGCGTCGCGGCCCGGGCGAGCACCGTGGAGACGTACGTGAGGCCCGACCCCTCGGTGTTGATGGCGCCATTCAGCTGGACGATCCGCAGGCCGGGCACCGGGCGAGGGTGGAGGGAGCGCACCAGGGCCGCGAGCGTGGTGCCCCAGGCCATGCCGACGGTCATGCCCGGTTCGAGCATCCCGTCGAGCACCTCGGCCCCGGTCTCGGCGACGGACTGCAGGCGCTCGCGCTCGCCGTATCCCGAGCCCACGGGCACCATGTGCACCCGCACCCCGTACTGGCGGGCGATGCGGCGCCGCAGCTCCTCGACGCGATGGGCGCCGGGCGGGCGCAGCGAGATCTGGACCAGACCGGCATCGCGGGCATCACGGAGCATGCGCGAGACGGTCGAGCGGGAGACGCCCTGGGCGGCGGCGATCGCCTCCATCGTCTGCTGCTCGCCGTAGTACATCCGTGCAGCCTCGTAGAGCGCGTCGAGGCGGGATTCGGCAGTCATGGGCACAGTCTTGCACGTTCGTGCAGCGTACTTGCGTCGAACTGCACGGAGGTTCCACCATGTCCAGATCAGGTGCCGCGGCCTACGGCGGTGCCGATGACGGTTCCCGGCCGCGAGGCCCGGACGCCGCCGAGCAGATGTCACGGCAAAGGAGCAGCCACGTGTCCGATCAGCAACGGTCCGCCCTCACCCCTAGATCCCGAGCGGAGCACCTCTCGCGCCTGCGCGCCGCCACGGTCGACGATCCGCTGGACGTGCTCGTCGTCGGCGGTGGTGTCAACGGAGCCGGAGCCGCGTTCGACGCATCCACCCGCGGCCTCTCCGTGGGCCTGGTCGAGAGTCGCGACTGGGCCAGCGGCACCTCCTCGCGCTCCTCGAAGCTCATGCACGGCGGCCTGCGCTACCTGCAGATGCTCGACTTCAAGCTCGTCGCCGAGGCCCTGCGCGAGCGCGACCTGCTCCTCGAGCACACCGCGCCCCACCTGGTGAAGCCCATCAAGTTCGTATTCCCCTTCTTCAAGAAGGTCGTGGACCGCGCGTTCATCGGCTCCGGCGTCATGCTCTACGACGCGATGCAATCCGTGGGCCGCAAGCGTGCGGTGCCGATGCATCGCCACCTGCTGCACGACAAGATGCTGAAGGTCTTCCCGGCGCTGGACGGCGAGAAGGCCGTCGGCGCGCTCGAGTACTACGACGCGCAGATGGACGACGCGCGCTTCGTGATGATGCTGGTGCGCTCCGCCGCCCAGAACGATTCCGCGGTCGCCAACTACACGAGCGTCGTGGACTACCTCCACGAGGGCGAGCGCGTGATCGGCGCCCGGGTGCGCGACGAGGAGACCGGCGAGGAGTTCGACATCCACGCCCGCCGGACCATCCTCGCCGGCGGCGTCTGGACCCAGGACCAGCAGGAGCTCGCCGGGGCCGACGCCGGCCTCGAGGTGCTCGCCTCCAAGGGCATCCACGTCACGATCGCCCGCGACCGCATCCCCGCGGTCCCGGACACCGGCATCATCACCCAGACCGAGAAGTCGGTGCTGTTCATCATCCCGTGGGACGAGTACTGGGTGATCGGCACGACCGACACCGCCTGGACCCAGGACCCACGCGACGTGGGCGCGACCAGGGACGACATCGAGTACGTGCTCGAGCACGCGAACGAGGTCCTCGCCGACGATCTCACCCGCGAGGACGTCATCGGCGTCTACTCGGGCCTGCGCCCGCTGCTGCAGCCGGTGCGCAAGAACTCCGGGGCGGGCTCCACGAAGGTCTCCCGCGAGCACACCGTGATGGAGATCGAGCCGGGCTTGGCCGCGATCGCGGGCGGCAAGTTCACCACCTACCGCGTGATGGCCGAGGACGTCGTCGACTTCGCGATCAAGGACTCCGAGCCGGGCCGTCCGAGCCTCACCCGCTCCGTGCCGGTGATCGGCGCGCAGGGCTACGAGACGCTCGTGCGCGACAAGCATGAGATCGGCCGACGCTACGGCTTCGACGAGGTCCGCGTGGATCGCCTGCTGTTCCGCTACGGCGCACTGCTGACCGACGTGCTCGCGCTCATCGACGAGGACCCCTCGCTGGGGACGCCGCTCGAGCACGCCCCGCGCTACCTGCGCGCCGAGGCGCTCTACGCGGTCCGCGCCGAGGGCGCCCGCCACCTGATCGACGTGCTCCAGCGCCGTACCCGGCTGGACTACGAGACCCGTGACCGCGGTGTCGCCGCGGCCGATGAGGTCGCAGCGCTCGTCGGCCCCGAGCTGGGCTGGGACGACGCTGCCCGCCGCCGCGAGGTCGAGACCTACCGTGCCCTCATCACCGCCCGCCTGGAGGGCGAGCGCGCCACCAGCGATGACCAGGCCGCGGCCTGCCTCGCCGACGTCGCGGAGGTGCCGCCGAGACGATGACCGAAGGGGCGCCCGGAGACGAGATCCGGGCGCCGTGGACATGCACCATCCGGGGCGGCAGAGCGCACGCCCCCGCAGGCCGCCCTCGGCCTGCCACCGGCACTGAGCCGGTACCGACCCGCACCGACGCGGGTCGGCTCTCGATGAGGAGAACATATGGGAACGATCGGAACGATCCTGCTGTCGGAGATCGCGGGCACCGCGATGCTGACCCTGCTGGGCGGTGGCGTCGTCGCCAACAACATCCTGGGCAAGACCAAGGGCAACGGCGGCGGCTGGCTGATGATCAACTTCGGCTGGGGGCTGGCGGTCTTCGCCGGCGTCTGGACCGCCTACAAGACCGGCGCGCACCTGAATCCTGCGGTGACCATCGGCCTGCTCTCGAGCGAGGCCACCGAGTTCGCACCGGGCATCCCGATGACGTTCGGCACGACGATCACCTACTTCGTGGCGGAGATGATCGGGGCCTTCCTCGGCGCCGTGCTGGCCTGGCTCGCGTACAAGAACCACTACGACCAGGAGACGGACGCCGGCACCATCCTGGGCACCTTCTCCACCGGCCCGGAGATCCGCTCCAAGGGCTGGAACCTGGTCACCGAGATCATCGCGACCTTCGTGCTGGTCTTCGTGATCATCATGTTCGGCAACACGCCCCACGAGCTCGGGCCGCTCGCGGTCGCGCTGCTGGTGCTCGCCATCGGCGCCTCCCTCGGCGGGCCGACGGGCTATGCCATCAACCCGGCGCGAGACCTCGGGCCGCGCCTGGCCCATGCAGTCCTGCCGATCAAGCACAAGGGCGGCTCGGACTGGGGATACTCGTGGGTGCCGGTCGCCGGCCCCATGATCGGCGGCGTTCTCGCGGGCGTAGCCTCGATCTTCTACTTCTGATCCACCCCGCGGCTCCGCGCCGATTCGCGCAGCTGCGACCATACCACCCCTCATCCATGACGAAGGAGTTCCGATGAACGACAAGACCATGTACATCATGTCCATCGACCAGGGCACCACCTCGACCCGAGCGATCATCTTCGACCACGACGGTCAGATCGTCGCCTCCGGCCAGAAGGAGCACGAGCAGATCTTCCCGAAGTCGGGCTGGGTCGAGCACGACCCCAAGGAGATCTGGAAGAACACCCGCGACGTCGTGGGCCAGGCGCTCGTGGGCGCCGAGATCAACCGTCACCAGCTGGCGGCCGTGGGCATCACCAACCAGCGCGAGACCGCCGTGGTGTGGGACAAGAACAACGGCGAGCCCGTGTACAACGCCATCGTCTGGCAGGACACGCGCACCCAGAAGATCTGCGATGAGCTCGCGGGCGAGGAGGGCGCGGACAAGTATAAGGAGCGCGTGGGCCTGCCGCTGGCGACCTACTTCTCCGGCCCGAAGATCAAGTGGATCCTGGACAACGTCGAGGGTGCTCGCGAGAAGGCGGAGGCCGGTGACCTGCTGTTCGGCAACACCGACTCGTGGCTGCTGTGGAATCTGACCGGCGGCCAGAGCGGCGGCATCCATGTCACCGACGTCACCAACGCCTCGCGCACGATGCTCATGAACATCGACACCCTCGACTGGAACGAGGACATCGCGAAGGACATGGGCATCCCGCTGTCCATGCTCCCCGAGATCAAGTCGTCCTCCGAGGTGTACGGGCACGGCCGCAAGAACGACCTGCTCATCGACACCCCGCTCGCCGGCATCCTCGGCGACCAGCAGGCGGCCACCTTCGGCCAGGCCTGCTTCGAGGTGGGCCAGGCCAAGAACACCTACGGCACCGGCAACTTCATGCTGATCAACACCGGTGAGGACCTGGTGCGCAGCGAGAACGGCCTGCTCACCACGGTCGCCTACAAGATCGGCGACAACAAGCCGATCTACGCCCTCGAGGGGTCGATCGCCGTGACCGGCTCCCTCGTGCAGTGGGTGCGCGACAACCTGGGCCTGATCAAGGACGCCCCGGAGATCGAGGATCTCGCGAAGGAGGTCGACGACAACGGCGGCCTGTTCATCGTCCCGGCCTTCTCGGGCCTGTTCGCTCCGCACTGGCGCTCCGACGCCCGCGGCGCGATGGTCGGCATGACCCGGTTCCACACCAAGAACCACATCGCCCGCGCCACCCTGGAGGCCACGGCCTTCCAGTCCCGCGAGGTGCTGGACGCGATGGTCGCCGACGCCGAGAGCGAGGGCGTCGAGCTCTCCGAGCTCAAGGTCGACGGCGGCATGGTCATGAACGAGACCCTCATGCAGTTCCAGGCCGACATCCTCGGCGTGCCCGTCGTGCGGCCGAAGGTCATCGAGACCACCGCGCTCGGTGCCGCCTACGCGGCCGGCATCGCCGTGGGCTTCTGGGACGGTGAGCAGGACGTCATCGACAACTGGGCCGAGGACAAGCGCTGGGAGCCTGCGATGGACGACGAGACCCGCGACCGCTACCTGCGCCTGTGGAAGAAGGCTGTCGAGCGCACCCTGGACTGGGTCGACGAGGACACCGAGGCGCTGTACAGCTGATCGACGAACTGCGGATGCGGGGTCGGCGACGAGGTACGAGTCGGCGGCGCAGCGTTCGCGGGAGGAGACCAGCAGAGCAGTACAGCTGATCGACGAACTGCGGATGCGGAGTCGGCGGCGAGGTACGAGTCGGCGGCGCAGCGTTTGCGGGAGGAGACCAGCAGAGCAGTACAGCTGATCGACGAACTGCGGATGCGGGGTCGGCGGCGAGTTTGCGTGCGCCGGGTGATCGATGATCGGGTGGCCTCGATCGATCGTGCTTCGCGCCCGTGAGGGCATGATGCGCTGGACCTCCCTGCGGGGAGGCCAGCGCATCGTGCTGTCGTGGTCCGGATGCGCAGTCCGTGCGCCGCGCACCTGTGCGTGCGTCGCCCTGCGCCGCTGCGGATGCGCCCGTGCGACGGCACGGGCTACCTGAGAACGCTCTGTCCCGGGTCGCCGTCTCAGGTCACCGTCCGGCAACGAGAGGCGGCTTCGGCCGCGCCGAGGCGTATCCTCGGCGCAACCGCGTGGTTCCTGACGCCCGTACGGCATCCCCTGTGGATGCTCGGGCAGCATCGGTCGGGATGGTTTCCACTGGGGGACTGCCCGACTTCGCCTCGACGAGCACCATCGCATCCGACCCTGTCCGCCCCCACCAGACCCTGTCCGCCCCAACCCCCTCCTCGTCCCTTCCCCATCACTGAGATCGGAGTCCTCTCATGGATCTCGTCTTCAAGCTGATCGCCCTCGGCATCTACTTCGCCGCCATGATCGGCATCGGCATCTATGCCTTCCGCAAGACGACGGGAGGTGAGGACTACATGCTCGGCGGGCGGCAGCTGCATCCGTTCACCGCCGCGCTCTCCGCTGGAGCCTCCGACATGTCCGGCTGGCTGCTCATGGGCCTGCCCGGCGCGCTGTACATGAACGGGCTGGTCGAGGCATGGATCGCCGTCGGCCTGACCGTCGGTGCCGGGCTGAACTGGTTCTTCGTCGCGCCGCGACTGCGGCAGTACACGCAGCTGGCAGGCAACTCGATCACGGTGCCCAGCTTCTTCGGCAACCGTCTCCATGACCGCACCAACATCCTGCGCATCGCCGCGGGCCTGATCATCCTGGTGTTCTTCACCTTCTACGTGTCCTCGGGCATGGTCGCCGGCGGTGTGTTCTTCCAGTCGATGTTCGGCGGCCCGTACCTCACCGGCATGCTGCTCGTCGGCGGCGTCACCATCCTGTACACGCTGTTCGGCGGCTTCCTCGGGGCCAGCTACACCGACGTCGTCCAGGGCATCATCATGCTGGTCTCCCTCCTCGTCGTCCCGATCACCGCCATGTTCGTGGTCGGCGGTCCGGCCGCGATGTTCGCTTCTGTGCGCGAGGTCAACGCCGATTTCGGCTCCATGACCGCCGGCGGCACCTTCATCGGCATCATCTCCTCGCTCGCGTGGGGCCTGGGCTACTTCGGTCAGCCGCACATCATCGTGCGCTTCATGGCCCTGCGCTCCTCGCGCGATGCCCGATATGGCCTGGTCGTGGGCATGAGCTGGATGATCATCTGCGTCATCGGTGCGGTCTTCACCGCGCTCGCGGGCCTGGCCTACTTCCAGCAGAACGCGGACGCCGTCATCAGTGATTCCAAGAACGGCGAGTCGGTCTTCCTCGACCTCTCCCAGATCCTGTTCCACCCGTTGATCGCCGGCATCCTGCTGGCCGCGGTGCTCGCAGCCATCATGTCCACGATCTCCTCGCAGCTGATCGTCAGCAGCTCGGCCCTGGTCGAGGACCTCGTCGGCGGTGTGGGGATCAAGCTCAGCGACCGGGCGTCCTTGTGGGGCGGCCGCATCGGCGTCCTGGTCATCTCGGTGGTCGCCGTGGTGCTGGCGCTGAACCCGGAGAGCTCCGTGCTGGGCCTCGTGGCCTTCGCCTGGGCCGGGTTCGGTTCCGCCTTCGGACCGATCGTGCTGCTCTCGCTGTTCTGGCGCCGCCTGACCGCGGCCGGCGCCGGGGCCGGGATGGTCGCGGGCGCGGCGGTCGCGTTCGTGTGGGGCCAGTTCACGCCCGACGAGACGTGGGGTCTGTTCGGCGGGGAGCACCTCTACGAGATCATCCCCGGATTCCTCATCTGCCTTGTGCTCGCCGTCGTGGTGAGCCTCCTGACGCCGCGTCCGCCGGCCTCGACGATCCAGGAATTCGACGACATGGAGGAGTCGCTCGCCACCGGCGAGATCCCCATCCATGGCGCCCATGCGGCACCCACCGAGGCGGGAGCCGCCGGGACCCTCTGAGCGCCTGCGCCTGCGCCGGCACGAGCACGGCGCACCACTGGCCACTGTGCAGAAGAACGGCGGGGCATCCAGGATCTGGATGCCCCGCCGTTCCTCTGCGTGGTGCGCTCAGCCGCCGAAGACCCGCTCGTCGGCCGGGCCGCGCACGCCCGGCTGCACCGCGAACAGGGACCCGGCCTCCGGGTCCTCCCCGTCGGCCAGGTTCTCCCGGCTGGTGGTGATGAACAGCGTGGAGCGGTCCTCGCCGCCGAAGGTGCAGGCGGTGACCTGCCTCGGACCCACCGCGATGCGCTCGGCGACCTGCCCCTCGGGATCGAGGCCGAGCACCTGGTGGCCGCTGTGCATCGCCACCCACACGTTGCCCTCGCTGTCGAGCGTGAGCCCGTCGGGATGACCGTCCTGCGAGGTGAGGTCGGCGAACGGCCGGCGCTCGACGAGACCCTGCTCGTCGTCCCAGCCGAACTGGTCGACGCGGCCGGTGGGGGTGTCGACGTAGAACGCCCGCGTGCCGTCGGCCGAGAACGCCAGACCGTTGGAGATGGTCAGGTCCGTGAGGATCTCGGTGGTGGTGCTGTCGGGGCGCAGGCGCCACATCGAGGCCGCGCCGGGCGTCGCGCCGTAGGCCATGGAGCCGCACAGGAAGGAGCCGTCGGGGGCGATCGCGCCCTCGTTCATGCGGATCGGGCCGTCCCACAGCGGGGGCAGCGGCACGAACGAGCCGTCGGCGTCCTCGAAGGCGAAGCCCTTCTCGAGGGCCAGCACCGCGCCGCCGCTCGAGGCCGGGCGCACGCACGCGACCACGGGGGAGGGCGCTTCGATCCGACGGACCTCGTCGCGAGGGCCGAGGTGCATGATGTCCCCGGCGAGCATGTCCACCCAGCGCAGACCACCCCACTCGTCGGACCAGTAGGGGCCTTCGGCGTGATGGCAGAGCGAGTCGGTGATGCGGTCGGCGTGCATGGGGGCTCCGTTCGCGCAGGGAAGCGGTGTCTGTCCACCGTACGGGGTGGGGCGGCCGTGCGGGCCTCCGGTGGCCACCGGTCTTCGGCCGCCCCTCCTCCCAGGAGCCAGGAGCCAGGAGCCATGAGCCACGAGTCGGGAGCCGGGAGTCGGGAGCCAGACGTCATGCGTCCGGCATCAGCCCGCAGGCGTCAGCCGTCGCGCTGCAGCGCCGCCAGGGAATGGGCGATGTCGCGGGTCGCGGGGTAGAGCTCCCGGTACATCCGGTACAGGTCGTCGTAGCGTGCCGTGGCCGCCGGATCCGGCTCGCAGGCCCGGTCGATCGCGTTCCAGCCGTCGGTCTCGATGCCGTGGGCGGCCCGGGCGGCGAGCATCGAGGTGCCGTAGGAGGCGCCGACGGTGCGGCACGGGATCTCCTGACGCAGCCCGGTGACGTCCGAGACGATCTGCGGCCACAGCGCGTTCTGGGTTCCTCCGCCCACGGCGACCACGCGCTCGATGCGCACCCCTGCGGCGCGCAGCTCCTCGATGTGGTGGCGCACGCCGTAGGCCGCGGCCTCGAGAGCGGCCCGGTACAGGTCGCCCCGGGTGTGGGACAGGGTCAGTCCGGCGATGACGCCACGGGCCGACGGGTCGTGCATGGGGGAGCGCTCGCCGGCGAAGTAGGGGAGCATGAGCAGGCCGTTCGCGCCCACCCCCGCCGCGTCGGCCTCGCGCACCAGGGTCGCGAAGTCGGCCCCGCCGGTGAGGTCCCGCATCCAGCCGGTGATCGCTCCGGAGGCGGCCATCCCGCCGGAGAGGGTGAACGTGCCCTGCGAGGTCCCCGAGGTCACCCATAGGGAACGGCTCGGCGCAGGCTGATCGGTGATCGCGACCAGGAACGTCGTCGTCCCGTACATCAGCATGACGTCCCCCGGGGCGGTCGCGCCCACGCTGATCGCCTCCGCCCAGGCGTCGGTGCTGCCCGCGACCACGGGGGTGCCGGCCTCGATCCCGGACAGCGACTGCGCGGCCGCCTCGGAGACCGTGCCCATCACCTCGCCGGACCACAGCACCGGCGGCAGCTCGAGGCCCGGGGCGACGTGCTCGGCCCAGGGGCGGTGCCAGTCCAGCGTCGCGGAGTCGTAGGCCGGGGTGACCATGCTGGCACTGGCATGGTCCAGTGCGTACTGCCCGGTGAGGCGGAACCCGAGGTAGGAGGCGGGCATGAACAGGCGGGTGGCGCGCGCGAACGCCTCGGGCTCATGGTCGGCGATCCAGCGGATCTTCGGGCCCGCGGCCTGCGAGGACAGCACGCTGCCGCAGCGATCGAGGATCTCGTCCTCGCCGAAGCGGGCGGTGAGGTCCTCGATCTGCTGCTCGGCGCGGGAGTCCACGCCGTACAGGATCGCGGGGCGCACGGGCTCGCCGGCGTCGTCGGCCAGGAGCACGCACGGGCCCATTCCGGACACGCCGATCCCCGTCACGTGAACATCTGTGCCGGAGACGAGCTCGGAGGAGATCCCCACGAACTCCTCCCACCACACGTGGGCGTCCATCTCGACGTGCCCGGGGGCCGGCCGCTCCACGGTGTGCTCCCGGGTCGCCGTGCGCAGGATCGTGCCGTCGAGCGCGACGAGCACTCCCTTCGCGCTCGACGTCCCGATGTCGACGCCCAGCACCGCCTCACGTGTTTCCAGCATTGACCTGCCCTTTCGTCGCCGCCTCGGCGTTCTTGCCCGATCGGTTCCGCCGAGAGGGCCTGGACCATCCTGCCACTGTCCGGCGCCCCGGTCGGCGAGTTCCCTGGACATCGCGGAAGCGGGGCCGGCCGGGCTCGGAGCGATCCGTCGGGAGGGGACGGCGGCGGCCGACGAGGGGGCCGCCGGGGGCGGAGCCGTGCGCTCCTCCATTAGGATCGACGCGCCGGGACCGGAACCGCAGCGAGTTCCGGCACATCCGTGCCTCGACGTGGACGTCGGGGACGGGACGACGAGGAAAGGAGCAGGCGTGCTCGACTCGCACATGGATCCGCAGCTCCTGCATCGCGCGGCCTCCGCGTACTATCTCGACAACCTGCGCCAGGCGGAGGTGGCGAGCAGGCTCGGGGTCTCCCGTCCCACCGTCAGCAAGCTGCTCACCGAGGCCCGCCGCATCGGCATGGTGCGCTTCGAGGTGCTCGACGTGACCGGGCCCGACATCACCGAGCTCGAGGTGCAGCTGCGCGACCTGCTCGGGGTGCAGCGGGTGCGGATCGCGCCCGGCGACCAGAGGGAACGGGAGTTCCGCGGCATCGGGGATCTGCTGGGGGAGGAGCTTCGCCGTCTGGACCTGCGCCGGGGTGACGTGCTGCTGATGTCCTCGGGGAAGACCACCCACGCGGTGAGCCGGATGTCGGGCATGCCCGATCTGCACGGCGTCGTCATCGCTCCGACCGTCGGCGGCCAGCAGGAATCGGACCCGGCGTTCCAGACCAACGAGACCGTGCGCAACCTGGTGGACCGCACGGGAGCGACCCCGCGCTTCATCTTCGCGCCGGCCCTGCCCAGCCCCAGTCTGTGGCGATCGCTGCAGGCGGATCCGAGCTTCGTGGAGATCACCGACCTGTGGGCACGTGCCCAGGTGCTGGTCTCCGGGATCGGTGCCCCCTATGCGCACCGTGAGGCGCTGACCTCGGTGGTCCCGCGCGATGACCCCTCGCTGCATGACGCGGTAGGGGACATCTGCCTGCATTTCTACGACGCCGACGGCAACACCCTGCTCTATCCGGGTGCGGACCGTCTGGTGCGCCCGTCGGTCGAGCTGCTGCGCGCGATCCCCCATGCGATCGCGCTGGCCGCCGACACGGCCAAGGCCCCGTCGATCGTCGCAGGGGCGAAGGCACGCCTGTTCACGACCCTCCTCACCGATGTGGAGACCGCCGAGGCCGTGCTCGAGGAGTTCGGCCAGCAGCCCTGACGCCGCCTCTCGCTCACCGGGCCGGACGTCGTCCCCCGCCCTGCTGGCCCACCCACCTGACCGGACGGCACTGACGGTGCCCCGCCCCCGGGTCCGCGCGTTCCCGCCCGTGCGTCGGCGGCACCAACGGTCGGAACATTTGTGCTTGACGAATGTTCGGAGGGTGTCTAGGCTCACTGGCGACCGGGTCCCGTCATGCCGACGGGCGCCGATGTCGACCGGTACGAGCACTGCGACCGGAACGTATCGAAGGAGATGTGTCGAGATGACAGAGACCGCCGGAGCAACTCCCGCCAGCATGAAGGCCGTGGTCATGCACGCGCCCGAGGACTACCGCCTCGAGGACAAGGCCGTGCCCTCTCCTGCGGCCGACGAGCTCCTGATCAAGGTTCAGGCGGTCGGCGTCTGCGCGAGCGATCTCAAGGCCTACGCCGGCGCCGCAAAGTTCTGGGGCGACGAGAACCGGGAGCGTTGGGTCGAGCCCGGCATCACGCCCGGCCACGAGATCACCGGCGAGGTCGTCTCCGGATCCGCCGAGGCGCTCGCGCTGCACGGGGTCGAGCTCGGTGACCGCATCGTGCTCGAGCAGATCGTGCCGTGCGAGGAGTGCATGTACTGCAAGCGCGGCTGGTACTGGATGTGCGGACCGCACGACATGTTCGGCTTCAAGCACTACGACGGCGGCATGGCCGAGTACATGATCGTGCCGCCCCTGGCCCGAGCCCACAAGATCTCCTCGGAGATCCCGCCGCACCACGCCGCGTTCGCCGAGCCGCTGTCCTGCTCGCTGCATGCCGTCGAGCGTGCCCAGCTCACCTTCGACGACGTGGTCGTCATCGCCGGCGCCGGCCCCATCGGCCTCGGCGCGATCATCGGTGCCGCGCACAAGAACCCCAAGATGGTCATCGCCCTGGACTTCGACGAGCACAAGCTCGAGCTCGCCAAGAAGTGCGGCGCCGACCTCACCCTGAACCCCTCGAAGGTCGACGTCTACGAGGAGATCCGGGCTCTGACCGGCGGTTATGGGGCTGACGTGTACATCGAGTGCACCGGCCACCCCAGTGCCGTCTCGCAGGGCCTGAACCTGCTGCGCAAGCTCGGTCGCTACGTCGAGTACTCGGTGTTCAAGGAGAACGTGTCGGTCGACTGGTCGATCATCTCCGACGACAAGGAGCTCGACGTGCTCGGCGCCCACCTGGGCCCGCACTGCTGGCCCGCCGCCATCAAGATCATCGAGTCCGGCGTGCTGCCGCTCGACGAGATCTGCACCCACCAGTTCGGTCTGGACGAGGTGCAGAAGGCTCTCGACACCGTCGCCGACTCCGCCGGCGCCTCGATCAAGGTCTCGCTCCTCCCCGGAGCCTGATCCCTCCGGCCCCGCGGCCGGATCGTCCCGCCTGACGACCCGGCCGCGGCCCCCGCGCGACAGTCCGCGCCCGCGACTGTCCGCACCCGTCCCGTCTCCAGCCTCGTCTCCTACCCCGTCACCCACCCCTTCTCCAGCCCGTATCCCGTCGGGCGCTCGCCGCAGAGCGCCCACCCCGCCCGTCCCATCCAGCCGACGGCACGCGCATGACCCGCCGACGAGGGCGAGCCGTGCAGTGCTCCCGTAGGCTCCCGAGGATCCTCGCGCCGAGGCGTCGACGTCGTCGCCCACGCAGGAACCGCACCCACCATCCACCGCAGCGTCCCGCCCACGGCACTGCGGGGACCGTCATCGTCGACGGCTCCAGACAGGAAGGATCGGCATGAGCACTGCAGCTGCCGACGCACCCCCGGCCGCCCCTCGTCCCGCGCGACGACACGTCAAGCACGTCGGCCGCTGGATCGGCGCCGCCCTCACCGTGATCGCCCTGCTCGTGGTGGTCCTGGGCACCAAGGTGGTGCCCGACGGCCAGGAGCAGGAGCTCGCAGGTCCCGCCGAGTTCGACAAGTCCACCTTCGGCGCCGAGGAGTTTCCCGCCGTCCAGGAGCAGATCACGGAACGTGCCGTCCCGGCGACCGAGCTCGCCCCCGCCCTGCTGGAGGATCCCGAGGCCACCGCCGAGGAGCACGGCATCGAGGCCGCCGGCAACACGGTGTACTCCACGACCTTCACCGGCACCGTCGGCGAGGGACAGGCAGGGATCTACGACGTGGCGATCGAAGGCATGCCCGAGGACGTCACGGTGCGCCTCCAGACCGGCCCGGCCATCAACGGCACCGAGCTGCGCGATGCCACCGGCAGCTACGACTTCGGCCAGTTCACCAACCAGATCGAGTTCCAGGACGCCGGCGCCGCGCTGAACGACGAGATGAAGAAGCAGGTGCTCGATCCCGTCGACCCGAGCACGCTGAGCGGGAAGACCATCACCGTCACGGGCGCCTTCACCGCCATCAACCCCGAGGGCTGGCTCGTCACCCCCGTCTCCCTGGAGGTCCAGTGAACACCGCGGCGGACGCACAGCACCCGGCCCGGGACGTCGTGCTCGCGGCCCGTGACATCGTGAAGACCTACGGCGGCACCCGCGCCCTGAAGGGCGTGAACTTCGAGATCCACCGCGGCGAGGTCACCACGCTGTTCGGGGAGAACGGCGCCGGGAAGTCGACGCTGATGAAGATCCTCTCCGGGGTCGAGCAGCCCACCTCCGGGCAGATCGAGCTGGAGGGCGAACCCGTCTCCTTCGCGACCACCACCGAGGCCCGCGACCACGGCATCGCGATCATCCACCAGGAGCTGAGCCTCGCCCCGAACCTCTCGGTGCGCGACAACATCTACCTGGGCCGCGAGATCACGCACGGCGGGAGGGTCGACTTCGCCGAGGAGACCCGTCGCACCGCGGCCCTGCTCGAGGACATGCACCTGGACGTGAGCCCGTCGGCGCTGGTGGGCGACCTGCGGGTCGGACAGCAGCAGATCGTCGAGATCGCCAGGGCGCTCTCGATCGACGCACGCATCCTCATCATGGACGAGCCCACCTCCGCCCTCGCGGCGAAGGAGGTCGAGATCCTCTTCGGCATCATCGACGAGCTCACCGCCCGCGGCGTCTCGCTCGTCTACATCTCGCACCACCTGGAGGAGGCGCTGCAGGTCACCGACCATGCGGTGGTGCTGCGGGACGGGAGCATGACCGCCCGCGGCCGTCGCGAGGAGATCGACCTCGACTGGATCGTGCGGCACATGGTCGGCGAGAACTTCGACCTCGGATCCCCTCCGCGGGGCCACGAGTTCGGCGAGAGCGTGCTGCGGATCGAGGACCTCACCGTGCGCGATCCCGAGAACCCCGAGCGCGCCGTCGTCGACGGGGTCTCGCTCGAGGTGCGCGAGGGCGAGATCGTCTGCGTGTACGGGCTGATGGGCGCGGGGCGCACCGAGATGCTCGAAGCGGTCGCCGGTCGTGGCGAGATCGCCGGCGGTCGCGTCCTGCTGCGCGGCGAGGACATCGCCGCGCAGTCGCTCCGCGAGCGGCTGTCCCGCGGGATCGGTCTGGTCCCCGAGGATCGCCAGCGCGACGGGCTGGTGCAGACCATGACCGTCGGCCAGAACCTCACCCTCGCGAGCATCAAGCAGTTCCTCCATCGCGGATTCACCTCGCGCCGGGCGGAGGAAGACCTGGCCACGGGCCTGATCAAGGACGTGACCGTGAAAGCTCCCGGACCCGGCGTCGGCATCGGCTCCCTCTCCGGCGGCAACCAGCAGAAGGTCGTGATCGGCAAGGTCCTCGCGACCCGGCCCGACGTCATGCTCCTGGACGAGCCCAGCCGCGGCATCGACATCGGCGCGAAGGCCGAGGTGTTCGGCCTGCTCGCCGAGCGCGCCCGCGAGGGGCTCGCCGTCCTCTACTCCACCTCGGAGATCGACGAGTGCTTCAGCATCGCGCACCGCATCGTCGTGCTGCGCCGCGGGAGCATCTCCGCCGAGTTCGGGCCCGACGCGGCGAAGGCCGACGTCATGGCCGCCTCCGGTGAAGTCGTCACCTCCTGACCCTGCCCCACGAACGGATACGCATCATGAACTCCACCGCCGCAGGCACCGCCCCCAGGAAGCTCGACATCTCGAAGCTCCTCATCGAGAGCCGGGCCTTCCTGGCCCTCGCGCTCATCATCGTCATCTTCTCGCTGCTGTCCCCGAACTTCCTCACGGTCAACAATCTGCTGATCATGTCCTCCCACGTGGCGATCTTCGCGCTGCTGTCGCTGGGTCAGCTGCTCGTGGTGCTCACCGGGGGGATCGACCTCTCCGTCGGCTCGATCCTCGGCTTCACCGCCGTGATCGCCGGATTCCTGCTGCGCGGCGTGCCGATCAGCATGTTCGGCGTGACCCTGTACCCGAACGTCCCGGCGGCGGTGCTGATCGCGATCGTGCTCGGCGGGGCGCTCGGACTGATCAACGGCGTGCTGGTCGCGAAGTTCAAGGTGGCGCCGTTCGTGGCGACGCTGGGCATGCTCTACGTGGTGCGCGGCTTCGCGCTGCTGATGACCAACGGCCGCACCCTCAACGACCTCTCGGGGGACGAGGCGCTGGGCAACACGGGCTTCGAATGGCTCGGCTTCAACCGTGTTCTGGGCATCCCCGCCGGAGTGCTCATCATGGCCGTGATCGCCCTGGTCATCGCCGTGGTGCTGGGACGGACGACCTTCGGCCGCTGGCTGTACGCGACCGGTGGCAACGAGCGGGCGGCGCAGCTGTCCGGCGTGCCCGTGCGGAGCGTGACGATCTGGGTCTACGTGGTCTCGGGCCTGTGCTCGGCCGTCGCCGGCATCATCCTCGCCTCGACCCTGACCAGCGCGAGCCCCACCGCCGGGAACACCTACGAGCTCACCGCCATCGCCGGCGTGGTGATCGGCGGCGCGGCCCTCTCCGGCGGTCGCGGCACCGTGCGCGGCACCCTGCTGGGCGCCTTCGTCATCGGCTTCCTCTCCGACGGCCTGGTGCTGATCGGCGTCTCCGCCTACTGGCAGACGGTCTTCGTGGGCGCCGTCATCGTCGTCGCCGTCCTGCTCAACACCCTGCAGTACGGCCGCCCCGGCAAGGCGAGCAGGGCCGGGCGGAAGACCGGCGGGGTCGGCACGCCCGGTGGGCCCGGTGAAGCCGGTGGGCCCGGTGGGCCCAGCGGTCCTCGGGCACCGAGCGATCCCGGCGGCTCGAGCGAGAGCGCTGGGCCTGCTGGGCCCGCTGGGTCCGCTGGCCCCCGCTCCCCGTCCTCCGACTGACCGACCCCCGATCCGACCCGTCCTCATCCACCCCGCTCACCGCATCTCGCGCACGAGCTCCGATGCCTCCCCACCGGCGGCATCCCTCCGAAAGGAAGACATCATGGAACGCAGGCATTTCCTCTCCGCTCTCGGCATCGGCGCCGCGACGGCCGGCCTCGCAGCGTGCTCCGGCGGCTCCGACGACTCCGGTGACTCGGGTGGTTCCGGCGGCGGTTCCTCCGACTCCGGTGGCGGCGGGGCCGACGGCGGCCTCATCACGATCATCGTCAACGACCCCTCGAACCCCTACTGGAAGACGGAGGGCGACGTCGCCGCCGCGAAGGCCGAGGAGCTCGGCTACACGACCACGATCGGTGCCCACAAGGGCGACACCAACACCGAGAACACGCTGGTGGACACGGCGATCTCGAACCAGTCGGTGGCTCTGATCATGGATCCCGCCAACGCCGACGGCTCGATCGGCACCATCAAGAAGGTCCTCCAGGCGGACATCCCCGTCTTCCTCATCAACGCGGAGATCAACGAGGCCGGGCTGGTCAAGGCGCAGCTGGTCTCCAACAACGCCCAGGGCGCGGCGCTCGGCGCCCAGGAATGGGTCGAGCGCATGGGGGAGGAGGGCACCTACGTCGAGCTGTTCGGCCTGCCCTCGGACAACAACGCCCAGACCCGGTCCAACGGCTTCACCACCACGATCGCCCAGTACCCCGATCTCGAGAAGGTCGGCGAGGAGGTCGCGGACTGGGACCGCACCAAGGGGCACGACAAGGCGCAGTCGCTGCTGCAGGCGAACCCGGACATCACGGGGCTGATCTCGGGCAACGACGAGATGGCGCTGGGCGCGATCGCGGCCCTCAAGGAGGCCGGGGCGCTGGACGGCATCGTCGTGGGCGGGTTCGATGGCTCGCCGGACGCCGTCGAGGCGATCAAGAACGGCGAGCTGGCCTACACGGTGCTGCAGCCCGTCGCGCAGTTCGCGGAGCTGGTGATCGAGATGGCCGATGACTTCCTGCGCAACGGCACCGAGCCGGAGGAGGAGAAGCAGGCGCTGGACTGCATCCTCATCACCGAGGAGAACGTCGACAAGATGACGGCGCCGTTCACCTACACGGAGTGAGTCGCAGCACTCGCGCGAGGGGTCGACCGCGCGGGTGCGGAGGGTGGGGGCCGACGCCTGCGGGTGGCGTCGGCCCCCGTCGGCGCCCGACATCGGACCCGCTGCCGTCGTGGCGGAACACACGCCGGGACGCCCACCGGGTACGCGTACCCCGACCACGTATCGGGAGCAGATGCCGGGGCCGCAGGCCGCGAGCACTCCTCGGGAACACACGTCGGTTCTCGTCGGAACATTTGTGCTTGACGTATGTTCGGACGAGGCCTATGGTCATCCCGTCCCGCGCCGGCCGAGCCGTGCGCGAGTCGTGCACGAGGGCCGGGCGACCGGTCGCGCCCACACGAAGGAGTGTCCTGTATGAGTTCGACGACCGAAGCATCCGGTCAGGTCGACGCGCCGGACGGACGGGAGACGTTCCTGGATCGTCTCGGCATCCCGCATGTCCTGCGCTGGGGCTTCCTCGGCGTGCTGGTCTTCATGACCGGCAACGGCATCGAGTCCAACTTCGTCTCCACGCACATCGCCACGACCTTCGGCGGCGGCGACGACAAGATCGACCTCGCCGCCAAGATCATCGCCGCGTACAGCGCCGCGGTGCTGGTCGGTTCGTACCTGGCCGGCGCCCTCTCGGACCTCATCGGCCCGCGCCGCGTGATGGCGCTGGGCCTGGCCGTGTGGGTGGTCTTCCAGCTCGCCTTCCTCGGCTCGCTGCAGCTCGAATCGATCCCGCTGATCGCGATCTCGTACTTCCTGCGCGGCTTCGGGTTCCCCTTGTTCGCCTTCGCATTCCTGGTGTGGATCAACGCCGTGATCGACAAGGAGCGCAACGGAGCCGGCGTCGGCTGGTTCTACGTGATGTTCACCGGCGGCTTCCCCACCCTGGGCTCGATCGTCGCCGTGGCCCTGATCCCCGCCTTCGGCAGCGGCTTCGTCGGTGAGACGGGCGCGATGCTGGCGTCCACGGCGATCGTGGTGATCGGCTTCCTCATCGCCTGGTTCGGCGTGCGCGAGAAGCACGGCTCGATGAGGCTGGCCCCCGAGGGCGAGTCGTCGTCCGGCGTGATCCTCTCCGGTCTGCGGCTCACGTTCACGAACAAGCGCATCGCGATGGGCTTCCTGACCCGCCTGATCAACACTGCGCCCGAGTTCGGCATGTTCATCATCCTGCCCAACGTCATCGCCGGTTCGATCGACGACGGCGGACTGGGCTGGAGCCAGTCCCAGTGGCTCGTGATGACCGCGATCGTCTACGCCGGGAACATCCTGTTCAACGCCGCCTTCGGCACGCTCGGCGACAAGTGGGGCTGGACGAAGACGGTGCGCTGGTTCGGCATCCTCGGCTCCGCGATCGGGCTGCTGGCCTGGTGGTACGTGCCGCACCTGGTCCCCGCCGGCTCCGACTGGGGCTTCGTGGTCTCCGTCATCGCCGGCACCGTCTTCGGCATCATGCTGGCCGGCTTCGTGCCGCTGGGCGCGATCATGCCCGCGATCGCTCCCCGGCACACCGGTGCGGCGATGGCGATGTACACCACCGCCGCCGGCGGTGCGACCTTCCTGGGGTCCGCCGTGGTCGCGATCGTGCGTCCCTTCGGCGGCAACGTCGGCGTGGTCTGGGCCTTCATCCTGCTGTACGCCTGCGCCTTCACGATGACCTTCTTCTTCAACGTCCACCAGCCGCGCCTGCACGGACCGGCCGTGGACGACGACGCCGAGGCCGACGCGCCGACCGTCGCCTGACCGTCGGACGCCCCTCGCCCTGCAGTTCCCACCTGAGAGAGACGTGTGATGACCTACCTCTTCGATGATCCCAAGTCCTTCCCCGCCGACGCCGTGGAAGGCCTCGTGGCCGCCCACCCGGAGGAGCTGCTCCAGGTGCACGGCGGCGTCGTGCGCAAGAACGCGACCCCTGCGGGCCAGCCGGCGCTCGTGGTGGGCGGCGGCTCCGGCCACTACCCGGCCTTCGCCGGATGGGTGGGCCCGGGCTTCGCCCACGGCGCCCCCTGCGGGAACATCTTCTCCTCGCCGTCCTCCGACCAGGTGTACTCGGTGGCTCGCAATGCCGAGAACGGCGGCGGCGTGATCCTCGGCTTCGGCCACTACGCCGGCGACGTCCTGCACTTCGGTGTCGCCGCCGAGAAGCTGCGCGCCGAGGGCATCGACGTGCGCATCGTGGCCGTCAGCGATGACGTCGCCTCGGGCCAGACGGGCGAGCACCGCGATCGCCGCGGCATCGCCGGTGACCTGCCCGTGTTCAAGATCGCCGGCGCCGCGATCCAGGCCGGTGCGGATCTCGAGGAGGCCGAGCGCCTGGCCTGGAAGGCGAACGACGCCACCCGGTCCCTCGGTGTCGCCTTCGACGGCTGCACGCTGCCCGGAGCCGATGACGCGCTGTTCCATGTCCCCGAGGGGAAGATGGCGATCGGGCTGGGCATCCACGGCGAGCCCGGCATCGACGAGACCCCGATGCCGTCGGCCGCGGAGCTCGCCGAGGTGCTGGTGGACGGCGTGCTGAAGGAGACCCCGGAGCTCGACTCCGAGCGCGTCGCCGTGGTCCTCAACGGCCTGGGCACCGTGAAGTACGAGGAGATGTTCGTGGTGTGGAAGCACGCCGCACAGCTCCTCGCCGACGCCGGCCTCACCGTGGTGCGCCCCGAGGTGGGCGAGCACGTGACCAGCCTCGACATGGCCGGGCTCTCCCTGACGGTGATGCGCCTGGACGACGAGCTCGAGCAGCTCTGGCTCGCCCCGGCCGACACCCCGGCCTTCCGTCGCGGCGGCACCGTGGGCGGGGAGCGGGGCGAGGAGCGCGGGGAGCTGTACAGCCCTGGAGAGGATCCGATTCCCGAGGCCACGGAGGAGTCGCGCGATAGCGCCCGCACGATCACCTCGATCCTCGGCGAGGTCGAGTCCCTGCTGGTCGAGCTCGAGCCGGAGCTGGGCCGGATGGACGCGGTCGCCGGGGACGGCGATCACGGCCAGGGCATGGTGCTCGGCATCCGCGCCGCGCACGCCACGGCGCAGCGGGCCGCCGAGAACGGGGCCGGCGCCCGTACTGTGCTCGTGCAGGCCGGGGCGTCGTGGTCCGCCGACGCCGGCGGCACCTCCGGTGCGCTCTGGGGCGCGGCGCTGACCAGCCTCGGCAGCGCGTTCGCGGACGATACGGCGGTGGACGACGAACAGCTCCTGACCGGGCTCGTGCAGGCCGTCGAGGCCGTCGAGCGGCTGGGGCGTGCGAAGCCCGGAGACAAGACGATGGTCGACGCCGCCGTGCCCTTCCGCGAGTCCCTCGCCGAGGCGAAGGGCTCTGGCTCGTCTGCGGCCGACGCCGTGGCCGCGGCCGCGGAGAAGGCCACCGCCGCCGCCGAGGACACCGCCGACATCGCCGCCACCATGGGGCGCGCCCGCAACCACGGCGACAAGTCGGTGGGCACCCCGGACCCGGGCGCGATCTCCTTCTCGAAGATCGTGACCCTGCTGGGCGAGCAGCTGTCCGCCTGAGACGGCCTCCCTGCGGGGCGGGCGGCCGTCCGCCCCGCGCGGGAGACCACCGATCGGTCGGACGCCCTCGGTCAGGGAACACTCCGCCGCTCGTCCGCGTTGCGCTGGGGAGAGGTTCCCGGGGCTCGGGGGAGAGGGCCGACCTCGAATCACTACGAACCGCTACGAACCACCACGAACCACTACGAAGGAGCAGTCATGGGCTGGAAGATCGTCACCGGATCCGACAACGCGGGCTACGGCCACAAGAGCGCGCTGAAGGAGCTGCTGGAGTCCGATCCGCGGGTCGACGAGGTCATCGACGTCGGCGTCACCGGGCGCGAGGACGGCACCTACTACCCGAACGTCGCCGTCGAGGCGGCGGAGAAGATAGCTGCCGGTGAGGCCGACCGTGCGCTGCTGGTCTGCGGCACGGGCCTCGGCGTCGCGATCGCGGCGAACAAGGTCTCCGGCATCCGTGCCGTCACCGCGCACGACCTGTACTCGGTGCAGCGCTCGGTGCTCTCGAACAATGCGCAGGTCCTGTGCATGGGTGAGCGTGTGGTGGGCCTCGAGCTCGCCAAGGAGCTCGTGAAGGTCTGGCTGGACCTCGAGTTCGATCCCGAGTCCTCCTCGGCCGCCAAGGTCGACGCGATCTGCGCCTACGACGGGTCGCTCGAGCAGGCCTGAGGCCTCCCGAGCTCACTGCGCCAGCGCGCGCCCTCGTTGTTCCGGCAGGGTGAAGGCGGCTGCCGCTGCGAGGGCGAAGGCGATCGCGAAGCAGACGAAGGCGAGGGTCTGCCCGCCGGCCACCACCAGCACCGGCACCAGGAACGGGGCCAGCATGGAGGCGATCCGGCCGAACGCCGCCGCGGCGCCCGTCCCTGTGCCGCGCACTGCCGTCGGGTACAGCTCGGGTCCGATCGCGTACAGCGCGCCCCACGCACCGAGGTTGAAGAAGCTCAGCGCGCAGCCGGCGGCGATGATCGTCGCCTCGGAATCCGCGAGCCCGTACCCGATCGCGGAGAGCGCGGATCCGGTGAGGAACACGGTCAGCGTCCAGCGCCGACCGAGCACTTCGATCAGCCAGGCGGCCATCGCATAGCCCGGGATCTGGGCGAGCGTGATGATCAGCGTGAAGGTGAAGGACTGGGTGAGCGTGAATCCCCGCTCCACCAGCAGCGTCGGGATCCAGATGAAGGCGCCGTAGTAGGCCAGATTGATGCAGAACCATACGGCCCACAGGCCGGCGGTGCGCCGGCGCAGCGCGCGCGACCAGATGCCGCCGGTGCTCTCGACGGTGTCGGCCTGAGGGATCTCGCCCACGGCGTCGGGAGCCGCGGCCCGAACCGTCGCCTCACTCGCCTCACTCGCCTCGCGCGGCGCCGGCGGCGGCGTCGGCGCGCGACGGTGCGCTCGGCCCGTCGGCCGTCTGCGCGCGCGGCGCTCTGCTCCGCGGCCTCCTCGAAGCTGCGCACGATGGTCTCGGCCTCGTCGTGCCGGCCCTTCTGCTCCAGGAATCGCACCGACTCGGGCATGCCCCACCGCACGACCAGCGAATACGCGGCCGGCACGAGGCCCACTGCGAGCGCCCACCGCCAGCCCGTCGGCCCCGACGCCGCGACGAAGGTGCCGATCACCGCGGCGAGGATCCAGCCCAGCGCCCAGAACGCCTCGAGCCAGACGATCACGCGCCCACGGATCCGGGCCGGGGCGAACTCGCTCATGAGCGTCGAGGCCACGGGCAGCTCCGCGCCGAGGCCCAGCCCGACCACGAAGCGCAGCACGATCAGGGTGCCCACGCCCATCGCGAGCGCCGAACCACCGGTGGCGAGGCCGTAGACCAGCAGTGTGAGGGCGAAGACGGACCGTCGGCCGATCCGGTCGGCGAGCAGCCCGCCCACGCTCGCGCCGATCGCCATGCCGGCGAACCCGGCGGAGGCGATGAGGGAGCCGTCGCCCTTGGAGATCCCCCAGTGCACGCTCAGAGCGGCGATCACGAAGGAGATCAGTCCCACGTCCATCGCATCCAGCGCCCAGCCGATCCCGGAGGCGCCCAGAAGCTTGCCGTGCTTGCGGGTGAAGGGCAGGCGGTCCAGCCGCTGGGACCTGGTCAGCGAGTGCTCGGCCTGCGGTGCGGCCGGCACTGACGAGGAGGTGCTGGGTGTCATCGTGTTCTCCGAAAGGGGCGGGGTCAGCGCTGGGCGTGGGCGGCGAGGTCCAGCTCGGCCTCGCCGCGCAGCACCGCGAGAGCGCGCCGAGCGCGAGCACCGCCCCAGGGGGAGAGGATCTCGGCGTCCGCCTCGTCGATCAGCGCCCAGTCATCGAGCTCCTCGACCTGAGGCACCACGGTCGCCTCGAGCTGAGCGCGGGGGATCACGCCCGCGTCGAAGACGAAGTGCACGCCCATCGGGGCGCTGCGGGCAGCACTCGAGGGCATCCAGTCGATCGCGAGCAGACGCCCCACCTCCAGGTCCAGTCCGAGCTCCTCGAGGACCTCCCGCCGGGCGCAGCGCCGAGGGTCCTCCCCGGGATCGACGCCGCCGCCGGGCAGCAGCCAGTGGTCGCGGTAGTTCGGCTTCTCGACGACGAAACGGCCGTCCTCATCGCGCAGGATGACGGCGCCGGAGCTGATCACCTTGGGCAGGGAGGCGAAGTAGGCAGGATCCGGGAGCAGACGAGGCATGCCCCTATCGTGGCACCGTCGGGCGCTGCGGGGCAGGGGCAGTCCGCGAGCGGGCGCCTCAGTCCGCGGGGACGAACCGCACAGTGCTGCCCGGGGCCGCTTGGGCCAGCAGGTCCAGTCCCGCCCGGGTGACGACGGCGAGCACCGGATAGCCGCCGGTGCTCGGATGATCCGGCCCGAACACCACCGGCAGCCCCGACGGCGGCACCTGGATCGCGCCGGGCACCGTCGCCTCGCTCGGCAGGGAGCCCGCCCCCTCCGGCACCGGCAGGGCCGGGCCGTCCAGGCGCACCCCGATGCGGTCGGAATCGCCGCGGACCGTCCACTGCGTGCTGGTCAGCGCATCGAGCGCCTCGCTGCCGAGCAGCTCGTCGCGGGGCCCGGCGTGCACGCGGATGCGAAGGGACGGGGCTTCGGCCGACGGGGAGCGCTCGTCGGCCCCGGAGGCGTGCTCCTGCTCCGATTCGCGCTCCGCTCCCGTCGGACCCGGCGCACGGTCGGGCACCGCATCGAGGCCGTGCACGGGGCCGATCAACAGCACATCCCCTGCCTCCAGCGGGGCGGGGCCCAGCCCGGAGAGCGTGTCGCGGGACAGGGAACCGAGGACGGCGCCGGATTCTGTGCTGGCTCCTGGGCTGGCTCCTGCGCTGGCTCCTGGGCCGGGATCGGCGGTCGTCCGCCGCACTCCCCGGACCCCGCCGCGGATCGCGAGGAGACGGCGCAGACCCTCGGCGGGGGGACCGATGACCAGCACGTCCTGGGGATCCAGGGCGATCGCATGGTCCTGGGCCTCGGCCGGCTCGAGCTCGAGCTCTCCGACCTCGGGATCGGTGCGGTGCACGGTGAGCGTGCCGGGCGCACCGGAGACGGCGACGACCGTCGGGACCAGCGCCCGCAGCCGCACCGGGCCCCACAGCGATTCGAGCACGGCCGCGCGCGGGGAGTTGCCGACCGCGACATCGGCCCGCACCAGCGCGCCACGATCGAAGGCCCCCGACGCGCTCACGCCGATCGCCCCCTGACCCGCACGCCCGCCATCCTGCAGGAGCAGGAGCTGCCCGGGGGCGAGCACTTCGAGTGCGGGCCGAGCATCCTCCAGGGGCACGGCCCGGGCACCCCGCCGACGGGCCAGCCTCGATGGCACGGCAGCGGCCTCCGAGCGCGCTCGGGCCAGCGCCGAGGTCGTCGCCGAGAGGCGCGAGACGGCCCGCTGGGCGGTGAATCGCACGCGCGTCCCGGGGGTGAGCAGCGCCGGCGGCGTGCGCGCGGTGTCGAACAGCTCGGCCTCGGTGCGGCCGATCAGCTGCCATCCGCCGGGGGAGGAGCGGGGATAGATGCCGCAATAGCGGGCGGCGAGTCCCACGGCGCCGGCCGGGACGGCGGTGCGCGGTTCCGCACGACGGGGCACGTCCCACGGGGGCCCGGGCGAGCCCGACCCGTCCGTCTGCGCGGAGACGACATCGGAGGCGTCGGGGACGTCTCCGGGCACGAGATACGCGAAGCCCGGGGCGAAGCCGCCGAACGCCGCCGTCCAGGTCGCACCGGTGTGGGCGGCGATCAGGGCGTCGGGGCTGAGACCGAGCAGCTCGGCTACCTCGGTGAGGTCCTCGCCGTCGTAGACGACACCGATGCTGCGCTCGGTGCCCGCGCTCTGCTCCTCGCCCGGTGCCGGGAGATGGTCGAGCAGCGCGCGCAGCGAGTCGAGGTCCCGGGCTGCGGTGCCGGACAGCAGCAGGGTGGTCTCCGCAGGCACCAGATCCACCAGGTGCGGCGGATCCAGGGCCTGGACGGCCGCCGCCGCGGCGAGCACCGAGGCGGTGTCCGGATACTCCGCGAGCAGCGCGGACTCCCCCGCGCGGTGCACCGCGCGGGGCGCAGCGAGACGGGTCCCCTCGGAGGGCGCGGACGGGCTGGTCACAGGGCCGCCTCGAGCAGCACGCCGGCGCCCTCGAGCGTCGAGCGGACCGCGCGGGCGAGCTCGACGGCACCGGGGGTGTCCCCGTGCAGGCACAGCGAGCGTGCCGGCAGAGCGATCCAGGAGCCGTCGTCGGCGCGCACCCGCTGCTCGGTCGCGATCTGCAGGGCCTGTGCGGCCACGGCCTCGGGATCGGTGAGCACGGCGCCGACCCGGCTGCGCGGCATGAGCGTGCCGTCGCGGAGATAGGCGCGATCGGCGAAGCCCTCCAGGACCACGTCGATGCCTGCCTTCTGCGCGAGGTCGACGACGACGGCGCCCGGTGCGGCCACCAGCGGGAGGTCCCCGCCGAGCTCCGTGAGCGCCTGGACGACCGCCCCCGCCTGGCCCTCGTGGTGGGCGATCGCGGAGTACAGGGCGCCGTGCGGCTTCACCCCGCGCACCGTCGTGCCCGCAGCCCGGGCCATCGCCTGCAGACCTCCCACTTGGACGACCACCTGGTCGACGAGATCGGCCGGAGCGATGTCGAGGAAGCGTCGGCCGAAGCCCTGCAGGTCCGGATAGGCGACGTGCGCGGTGATCACGACGGACCTGTCCGCGGCGGCGCGGGTCGCCGCGCGCATCGTGCCGGGGCCCCCGGCGTGCCCCCCGCAGGCGACGTTCGCCGTGGTCACGACGTCGAGCATCGCGGCGTCGTCGCCCATCGACCAGTCGCCGTAGCCCTCCCCGAGGTCGGCGTTGAGATCGAGCGGCGCGGGCAGGGCGGTCATCGGCGAGCGTCTCCTTCGATCGGTGCAGCGGTGCTCATCCATTATCGGCCCTCGGCGGCCCGGATGTCGTCGGACGGCCGCGGAGGCCTGTCGAGGGGCGAGGGCTGACGGGCAACGGGCGACCGATACTGTCGAGGCATGAGTCAGAGCTCCGACAGACCGCACCCCGCCGGCCCCGCTCCGTCGGCCACTGCGTCGTCGGGCCACGGGTCATCGACCCCGGGCGCGGTGCCTGACCTTCCGGGCGGCCTGACCTCGAACGATCCTGCCTCGCCGATCCGCTACACGGCAGAGGATGCCGCGGCGGCCGCCGATGTGCTGCGTCGCGGCGAGGAGGGCCAGGCGGAGCTGCTGGTGTCGCTGACCGACGAGCAGATCGCGGCCCTGGACGGCTATGAGCGACGTCAGTTCACCGCGACCCCGTGGCTCGAGGAGCAGGGGGAGCATCGGCGCCTCGCCGCGGCCGTGGGCCTGCGCGCGCTGATCGCCGCCGGACGCGTCAGCGCCCTCGCGGATCCGGGAGGCGGCGAGCCGAGGTGGCGGGCGGATCCGGAGATCGCCGGCTGCCTGGTGCTGCGCCGCACCGCGACGCTGTTCCTCACGGCTGAGCGCACCGTGCAGACCCCGCAGGGCCCGGAGGTCCAGCGCCTGCACTACTGCGTGCACGACGACGGGGTGCTCGAGGAGGAGGTGACCGCGCTCGGCATCCATCGCTTCACCCCGCTGCGCCTCGAGCAGGCCATCGCCCGGCTGGTCGTCCTGATCGACCCCTCCGGGGTCGCCGCGGGCGAGGGGCAGCCACAGCGAGTGCGCTCCTCCGAGCTCGCCACCAGCGCGATCGGTCAGCAGCTCGCCGCGACCCGTGCCCTGACCGTGCTCACCGTCGTGCGCACGGCGGACGGCTCGGTGCAGCAGGCCAGCAGCTATGCCACGGCGGACGCAGTGCTCACGATGGAGGCGCTGGACCCGGGGTCCGAGGATCCGCAGCTCGAGTTCCGTGCGGTCGGCCCCGCTGACCTGCGCGCCCTGGCGACCGTACTGGTCAGCGGCGGCGGGGCCGGCTGAGAAGGACTCGTCGGCCCCAGGGCCTCAGACCTCCCGGACCAGGGCGTCCCGCAGAGCCCGCGCGGCGGCTTCGGGGTCCCTCGCCGCGGTCACGGCGCGCACCACCACGATCCGCTCGGCACCTGCCTCGCGCACCTCGGGGACGCGGCCGACGTCGATCCCGCCGATCGCGAAGAACGGCGTCGGCGCCTGGCTGGTCGAGGCCAGCTCGGCGGCGGCACGCGGCAGCTCGAGTCCGATGGCGGCCCGGTCCGGCTTCGTCGGCGTCTCCCACACCGGGCCGGTGCAGAAGTAGTCGATCCCGGGATCGGCCTCCGCCTCGCGCATCTGCTCGATCGTGCGCGTGGAGCGCCCCACCAGGACCTCCGGGCCCACCAGTGCGCGCGCATCCTCCGTGGTCAGATCGCCCTGACCGAGATGGAGCACGTCGACCCCGGCGAGCACGGCGACGTCGGCCCGATCGTTCGCGGCGAGCAGGTCGCCGTGGGCCTCGGCGACGGGACGCAGCGCCCGCAGCGCTTCGACCTCGGCGCGTGCTTCGGCGTGCTTGTCCCGCACCTGGAGGATGTCGACGCCCCCGCGGAAGGCCGCCTCGGCGAAGTCGAGCAGCTCGGGCAGGCCCCGCGAGAGGTCCACGCACACGTACAGGCGCGCGTCGGCGAGAGCGCTGCGACGCCGATCTCCCGCCTCGTCCCTCACGACGCGGCGGCGCACTGGTTGGACCGGCTGGACAGGCTGGGCCGGCGGAATCGGCTGGACCGGCTGGACAGGCTGGGCCGGCGGAATCGGCTGGACCGGCTGGGGAGTGCCTGACGCGGACGGAGCGTCGGTCGACGTATCCGGGGGAAGATCGGGGTTCATGGCAGAAGCGTCCCACAGGAGCTGGGCCCGATGGCTGCGGGGTCCCGCGCTCCGGTCCGCCCACGGCGTAGACTCGGGGCGTTCCGTGGGAGCCCGAGACGACGGGCTGAGAGGGCGCGCCGCGCCGACCACCAGCACTGGATGCGGATCATGCCGCCGTCAGGAGGAATGCGCTCATGCAGCGTGTCACCGTCATCGGAGCGGGCATCGTCGGCCTGCTCACCGCTTTCGAGCTGCGCCGTCGCGGCCACCGTGTGCGGCTGCTGTCCGAAGGGATCGCCGAGGGCGCGAGCTTCGCCGCCGCCGGGATGCTCGCCCCCGCCGCCGAGATCCAATACGGCCAGGGCCCCTTGTGGGACATCATGCGCGAGGCAGGAGATCTGCATCGTGACCTGGCCCGTCGTCTCCCGGACGCGGGCTATCGCGACGACTCCACGCTCGTCGTCGGCCGAGACGCCGCGGACCTCGCCGCCCTCCGGGACCTCGCCGCCGTGCAGCGCTCGACCGGCGCCGAGGTGCGCGAGCTGACCGGTGCGGCCCTGCACCGCGAGGAGAGCGCGCTGCGACGCGGTCTCGCCGGAGGCACGCTGCTCGCCCGTGACCATCAGGTCGACCCGAGGCTGCTCGCCGCTGCGGTCCGCGCGGCGCTGACGGCGGAGACCGCGGAGCACGTCGGCCCGCCCGTGGAGGTCTGCTGTGAGACCGTGACCTGCTGTGACGACCTGTCCGCCGACCGCATCGTCCTCGCCGCGGGCCTCGGCGTCCCTGCGATCGACGGACCGCATCGTGCGCTGGACCTGAACCTGCGACCGGTGCGGGGCGACATCCTGCGCCTGCGGGTCCCGCCGTCCCTGCTGCTGCCCGGGGAGGAGAACCTGGTGGCGCACACGGTCCGTGCGATCGTCCGCGGACGCCCCGTCTACCTCGTGCCGCGCGCCGACCGCACGCTCGTCCTCGGCGCGACCAGCCGCGAGGACGATCTGGCGGGCACCTCCGCGGGCGGGGTGCTCCAGCTGCTCCAGGATGCTGCGGAGATCCTTCCTGCCGTGCGCGAGACCGAGCTGATCGAGGTCACCACGCGCGACCGCCCCGGCACGCCCGACGACCTCCCGCTGCTGGGCGCGGTGCCGGGGGACGAGCGCGTGATCATCTCCACCGGCTACCACCGGCACGGGATCCTGCTGTCGGCGTGGGCCGCCCGCCGCACCGCCGACCTGATCGACGAGATCCCGCCTGATCCCTCGACGGCGGCGCTGCTGCATGCTGTGCGCCCGCACCGCTTCACCCGCGGAGCCGTCGACGACCCCGCCGCTGCCTCTGCCCCCTCCAGCACCACATCCACCCCCTCCAGCACCACATCCACCACCGAGTTCTCCGTCCCTGCTCTGGAAGAAGCCCGATGACCAGCATCATTCCCCTCACCGTCAACGCCGAGGACCAGTCGGTGCCCTCCGGATGGACCGTGCGCGACCTCGTCGCCGCGCGTCTGGGGCAGAGCGTCGGCGAGGACGGTCGTGCGGCCGACGGCAGCCCGCTCGGAGTGGCCGTCGCTCTCGACGACGCCGTCATCCCTCGCAGCCGATGGTCGGCGACCGCGCTCGCCGACGGCGCGCGCTGCGAGATCGTCACCGCTGTCCAGGGAGGCTGACCATGACCACGACCGACATCACCACTGACAACCGCACCGGCACCACCGCCGGCACGACTGCCGGCACCACTGCCGATCGCGCCGGGATGGGCGCTGCGGCGCCCGCAGACGATCCACTGGTCATCGCCGGGGAGTCCCTCTCCTCGCGCCTGATCATGGGCACCGGCGGCGCGACGGACCTCGCCGCACTGGAGCGCGCCCTCGTCGCGTCCGGCACCGCGCTGACCACCGTGGCCATGCGGCGCTTCTCCACACAGACCCGTGGCTCCGTGTTCGAGATGGTGCGCCGCCTCGGGATCCGCGTGCTGCCCAACACCGCCGGCTGCTACAGCGTGCGCGATGCCCTGCTCACCGCAGAGCTCGCTCGCGAGGCGCTCGAGACCGACTGGGTGAAGCTCGAGGTCATCGCCGATGACGAGACACTCCTTCCCGACGGGGTCGAGCTGCTCGAGGCGACCGAGGAGCTCGTGCACCGCGGCTTCACCGTGCTGCCGTACACGAGCGATGACCCCGCCCTCGCCCGGCGCCTCGAGGACGCGGGCGCCGCCGCCGTGATGCCGCTGGGCAGCCCGATCGGCACCGGGCTGGGGATCCTGAACCCCCACAACATCGAGCTGATCTGCGAGCGCGCGAACGTCCCGGTCGTGCTCGACGCCGGGATCGGCACCGCCTCCGACGCCGCGCTCGCGATGGAGCTCGGCTGCTCCGCCGTGCTCGTGGCCAGCGCCGTCACCCGCGCGCAGGACCCCGAGGCCATGGCCCGCGCCATGGATCTCGCAGTGCGGGCGGGCCGCGCCGCCGCCGGAGCCGGACGCATCCCGCGCCGCCGCCTGGCCCTGGCCTCCTCCGCCTTCGACGGCCTCATCGACCCGGTCCAGCAGAGCGAGGGCAGCGGGCGGGAGGCCGAATCGTGGTGACCCCGCAGACCCACCAGGCCGGCCCGACCCTCCCGCCGCTGGTCGAGCCCGGGCCGGAGCTGACTGCCGCGCAGATCGACCGTTACCGCCGCCAGATCACCCTTGCGGCGATCGGCACGCTGGGTCAGCGCCGCCTGGGCGCCGCTCGGGTGCTCGTGATCGGCGCGGGCGGTCTCGGCACCCCGGCGCTGCAGTACCTGGCCGGCGCCGGCATCGGCACCCTCGGCGTGGTCGACGACGACGTCGTGGACCTGTCCAACCTGCACCGCCAGGTCATTCACGGCACCGACGTGCTCGGCCGCCCCAAGGTCGACTCGGCCGCCGCCGCCGTGGAACGGATCAATCCCGAGGTCAATGTCGAGACCCACCCGGTGCGGCTGAGCGCCGAGAACGTCGTCGAGCTCGTGCGCGGCTACGACCTCGTGCTCGACGGGGCCGACAACTTCCTCACCCGCTACCTCGTGGCCGACGCCAGCGAGATCACCGGCGTGCCCGTGGTGTGGGGAGCGATCCTGCGCCACCACGGCCAGGTCAGCGTGTTCTGGCCAGGCCGGGGAGCCCACTACCGGGACGTCTTCCCCGAACCGCCGGCCCCCGGGGAGGCCCCTTCGTGCGCCGAGGCCGGGGTGCTCGGCACCCTGCCCGGTCTGATCGGCACGATCATGGCCTCCCAGGTGATCCAGCTGGTCACGGGCACGGGAGAACCGCTCGTGGGGCGGCTCGCGCTGTGGGACGAGGCCACCAGCTCCACGCGCACGCTGCGCATCGAGCGTGATCCCGCCCGGCGACCGGCGACGCGGGTGGAGGTGCCCGCAGCGCTGGATCCGTCCTGTCAGGTGGGTGGTCCGACGGCCGACGAGACCCTCGATGTGCCGGCGCTGCACCACCTGCTGTCCACCGGCGTCACGCTGATCGACGTGCGCGAGCCCTGGGAGACGGCTGCCGGCACGATCGACGGGGCGCTCACGGTTCTGCTCGGCGAGGTGCTCGACCGTGGCGCGGACGTGCTGCCGGGCGGCGCGGGCGGCGGCGAGGTGGTCCTGTACTGCCAGGGCGGGGTGCGCTCGGCGCAGGCTCTCGAGCGCCTGCGTGCTGCCTGGGGCGGCCGAGAGGGCCACCTCCGTCATCTCGACGGCGGGTACGCGGCCTGGCGGGCCGCCCGGCCGGGAACGTCGTCGGGCCCGACGGACTAGCCGAGTCCGGTCGTCTGTCGCCAGCGCTCCAGCACGACCTCGAGGCGACCGTGCAAGCGCAGCGTGGCATCCGGATCGGCGCGAGTGGGACCGTCGTTGAGGATCACGACCGGTGTGTGCTGGCGCCCCGCCGCGCGCACGAAACGCAGCCCGGATTGCACGGTCAGGCTCGACCCGAGCACCAGCAGGACCTCTGCCCGCTCCAGCGCGTCGAAGGCGGCGGCGACGATCTCGGGCCGTGCGGATTCGCCGAAGAACACGACGTCGGGCTTGAGGATCCCGCCGCACAGCGGGCAGGGCGGGTAGCGGAAGGAGCTGGTGCGATCCACCTCGGCGTCCCCGTCGGGGGCCTGGGCGGCGTCGGCCGCGAGTGCAGGGAGGCGCGCCGCGAGCCCAGGATTCATCGCCAGCATCCGCGCGTGCAGCGTCGATCGGGAGGAGAGCGCATCGCACTGCTGGCAGCGCACCCGGTCCAGGCGACCGTGCAGGTCCAGCACGGGATCGGACCCGGCCCCCTGGTGCAGACCGTCGACGTTCTGGGTGATCACGGCGGTCGGGGTGAACAGCTCCTCGCCGAGCGCGGCGAGCGCGAGGTGGGCGTGACCGGGACGGGCCCGGTTGAACTGCTCCCAGCCGACGGTCGAGCGGGCCCAGTAGCGCCGCCTGGCCAGGTCATGCCCCATGAACTCCTGGTAGGTCATGGGCGAGCGCGGAACGGCGTCCCGGCCGCGATAGTCGGGCAGCCCGGACGCGGTGGACATGCCCGCACCGGTCAGCACGGCGACGGCTCGATCACGCAGGATGTCAGCGCCGGCGGCGAGCTGATCCGCGGAGCTCTGACGCCCGTACTCGGCGCCGGCCATCGGGCCCCAGGCGGGGGAGCGAGGGCCGCCGCGCGTGGGGCCGGGGCCGTCCAGGGGCGCGCTGGTGGCGGAGGAGAACCATCGGCCGACGTCCGCTGCCGGACCGGCCCGGGCCGCCTCGCGTTCCGTGCTGCTGCTCATCGGTCGAGCGTAGGCGGTCAGCGGTGCGTGGTGGCGGGCTGCGACTCGGCTCCCCGCGAAATGGGCATCAGGAGCCACGATGACGTAGGGGGCGATCGTCGTCAGGGCTGGCTGAAGGCAGCCGGACGAGCCGGTGCCTGTCTTCTTGCTTGGCTGCCTGACTGCTTGGCTGCCTGACTTGCCAGCTGCCTGCTCATCACGTGCTGTCGCGGGGCAGCTGCTCGTCGACGGCGTGTGGGTCGTCTCCGTGCGGCAGATCGTGCTGGCCGGGTGGATCAGTGACGTGTGGCGGATCGCCGTCGTCCGCTTGATCGTGGCCTTGATCAGCAGCGTGGTCGGGAGCCCGCTCGGCGGCGGGTGAAGTGGCGGATGCACTGGCGGGTGCACTGGTGGGTGAAGTGGCGGGTTCGGCGGCGGGATCGGCCGTCCGGTCCACTGTCGCGGCCTCGACCTGTGGGGAGGTGAGGGCGACAGGCCCGGTCTCCCGGGTGGCGCCGGTGCGACTGGTCCAGGTCACGCGATGTCCGGAGCTGTCTGGCTCGCGCTCGACAGCCGCTGTCTGCTCTTCCTTGTCATTGCAGAAGGCGCACAGCCCCTGTCCGTTGTCGAGGCAGGTGTGGCCCCCGGCCGCGTGGGGCTTGATGTGGTCGGCGTGCCTGATCGGGGCATTGCAGAACGGCCCGCGGCAGGTCATGTCCCGCCAGCGGATGAAACGGGCCAGGGCCTTCGGGAAGACTCGGCCGATGGACTCCACCGCGACCAGCTCACCGGTGGTGGGGTGCGTGTAGAGCCGGCGCAGGGCGAGCTTGGCCGCAGCAGTGTCCGTCCCCAAGGACTCCTCGGCGCCGTGCGTGAGGGCGCGCAATCCGTCTTCGACCTCAGCGCGCACCGCCTCAGCCGTGATCGGCCCGTACCCCTCGATCTGCGCGAGGTCCCCGCACCCGGGGTTCAGCAGTGCCCGATCGGTGATGATCACGCCGAGGTCAAGGTCGGTACGGTCGATGCCGTCCTCCAGGCCGAGCAGCGACGCGACGAAGGAATCCGCTTGAATCTGCTGATGGCCGCGCCGGTCCCCGCTCGCACGGAGACGCTCGGCCTCCAGCGAGAGGCGCTTGCGGATCTTCATCGCATCCATCGCGGGAAGCCGCGCGGAGACCACGGCCATCCCGTGCTCACCTCGGCGGACGCTCACGCTGCGTCCCTGCCGTGCATGCGCGTGCCGTCGGGCCTCGCCCTCGGGGTCGGACTCGGCGATGGCCGCTGCGACCTCGCCGCGCCACTGCTCGGTGCCGCAGCCGTCCAGCGGCGCGAGGCGATCTCCGAGGAGGGCATCGACCTGCTCGCGACGAGCAGGGGTGAGGGCGGCGACCGAGGCGGCGGTGGACCGGGCGGCGCCCTCGCTGAGCTGGCCCTTCGCCACGGCGCGCAGCATCACAGGCATCGACTCGACCAGGCGGCGGGCGGACGAGAGAGTGCGGCCGGCGAGCGCCGGCGATCGCCGCGTTCTCATCGAGACGTCCCGAATCGCGGCGCGCTCGGCGCGACGCTCCGTCTCCTCGAGCGCTTCGACCGCATCGGGCTCCTGCGCCGCATCGGCATCGGCCGTGGCTCGGTCCTCCTCCCGGAATGCGTCTGCGAGAGCGACGATGCAGCGCATCTCCAAGGCATCCATCGCGGCCCGCTGCTCGTGCAGGCGCCGGAGCACGTCGGAGTACTGGCTCGAGGAGCCGGGAGCCGGGGAGAAGAGGCCGGAAGGCTGCGTAGCCAGTTCGACCAGGAGGAACCCCTGATCGCCCAAGAGCTCCGCCAGCGCCGTCGGGCCGCTCGTGCGCACGGCGTCGAGCAGCTGCCGGGCGGGGTCATCGCCCGCCGCTGCCTCGGTGCCCTGCGCGAAGTGGTTCATGCACTCCATGATTCGCGGGCCGCAGCGCTCCGGACACCGCGGATCCGGGATCGGGGATAACCACCCTCTGTGGAGGAAGGGTCGGGCTCGGGGCTCGGGGCTCGGGGCTCGGGGCTCGGGGCTCGGAGGCTCGGCGAGCTCGGGAGGTCGGGAGCTCGGGGCTCAGAGCTCCGTCAACGGCCCGGGCAGCGGCAGAATGCCCTCGTGCCGCGCGCCCCACGTGCGAGGCAGACCAGGAGAGACCGGGCCGTCGTCCTCCCCGGCGGCCATCAGGGCGAGCGCGATGAGCGTGCCCCCGTTCGCCGGCAGATAGGCGGGCAGGCCAGGGCGCTGAGGGAAGTGCCCGGCACCATCGCAGCGGTTCTTCACGGTGGGCATCAGCAGGGCGTCGACCGCGGTCTCCGGCCGACGCAGCCGAGCGGCTGTCATCGCGAGCGCGGGATAGTCCCATCCCCAGGTCGAATCCCAGTCCCACTCGGCCAGAGCGTCGTCCAGCGCGGCGCTCGCCGCGGCGGCAGGGATCGTCCCGGTGGGCGGCACCATTCCGTAGGCGAGCAGGTGGGACGGATGATCGGAGCGTTCCATCGCGGGGTCCGCTCGGAACGTCGAGAGCACCCCATCGGCCCGCAGCGGCGAATAGATCCTCCGGGCGATCGTCGTCAGCTCCCCGGCGTCCCGGGCATCACGACGGCTGCGCCAGCGGTCGGCCACGCGCAGCGCCCAGGCCACGTAGGCGAGTTCGAAGGCGGGGTCCTGCAGGCGCGAACGGTCCTCGACGTGCCGCTCCTGGGCTCCGATGAGCGGAGCGCCGAGACCGAGGCGCTCGCCGTCGGGCCGCAGCAGGTCCACCAGGCACAGAGCGCTCTGCTCGACGACCTCGACCAGGGTCGGATCCAACGCAGCTGCGGGATCTGCACGGCGCAGCAGCTCCGCCAGGTGGATCGGATGGGGCTGCTGCCACAGCAGGAACGGCCCGATGTCGCTCGGGGAGTCGTGGAGGTCAGGGCCGATCTGCTTGGGCCAGCGTGCGCCCCGGCAGCCCTGGCGCCGGGCCGTCTCCCGGGCCGATGGCAGCGCCGAGACATAGAAGTCCAGACTGCGTCGCAGGGACGCCGCATCACCCCACAGGGCGAAATGCGCGGCGTGCCACCAATGCATCTCCAGGTGGAACTTCCCGCGCCACGAATTCGCGAGCAGACCGGTCTCCGCCGGAGGGAGGGTCCCGGCCGCATGCACCCGCTGGGTGTAGCGCGAGAGAACGGCCCGACGCTCCAGCTCGTGAGCCCGCGGATCCGTGGCCTGGCCCAGGTCGAGCACACCGGTGGACTCCCAGTGCTCTGCCCAGAAGCGGGCTGACCGCGCCCGGATGCCCGCGCCGCTCTCGGCGCTCACGGCGCCCTCGGCGCCCTCGGCGCGGCCGGGCAGGGGGAGGGCGGGCACCTCGCGGGGCACCAGCTCGAGCACCACGTCGAGCACGCCGTCGCGCGGTGCGGACTCCCCGATCCTGAGCGGTGCGGACGCTCCGTGCCCGGTGCCAGCCGCGTCGCCCGTGCCGCTGGCCCGCAGTCGCACCTCGTGCGCGTCGGTCTGCTCCGCCGTCGCACCGTGGACGAGGACGTCATAGGCCAGGTCATCGAGCCGCCGACGGATCCGCCCGCCCTCGCAGCGCGTGCTGTGCGCATCGGGCTCCTCCCAGCTCGCGGCGCGCTCCCAGCCGGTCGACCCATACGGAAAGCTCAGGGCCAGATCGAGACCCGGCGCCTCGACGCGGAGCGCGATTGCGTCACGCTCGGGATCGGCCGACGTGATCACCGTGCAGGCCCGCCCGCGGTACCGGAAGGACGAACGGATCGTCCCGCTCCACAGGTCCAGGTGCTGCGTCGCCCCGGTGATCTCCGCGGCCGACGGACGGGCTCCGCCGTCCCGGTCCACGAGCGCGAAGCGCATCAAGGAGACCTTGTGCGGGTTCTCCCGGAACCAGGCGGCACCGGGCGAGGGGCTCTCGGTGCCCCCGGGCAGATCGAGGTACGGCACCGGCCCGCGCGGTGAGGAGTAGGAGCGCAGCAGGCTCTCCCACGGTGCTGGCGGCTCGCCGGGCATCGTGTGCCAGCCCCATTCGGCCAGTGTGTTGAGCCGCTCCTCGTCGCTGCCGGGACCGGCGAAGGTCTGCGTCCCGGTACGGTCCACGCCGACGGCGAAGCGCCCATTGCCGACGGACAGGATCGCATCGTCGGCCCACGTCAGGCGCGGATCATGACGCGAGACGACCGCGCGCCGGTCGATCCGCGCGCTCATCCGGCGACGGCCGCGACGGCCTCGGTGTGCCAGGCCTGCGCCGCCTCCTTCGACGAGGCGGAGCCGAACAGCACGTCGTTCTGGTGCCGGGGCGTGATCTCCTCGACGGCCGTGGAGCCCGCCGGGCCGACCCACGTGGGCTTGAGGTCCATCTCGCCGAGATCGGAGATGTACTCGACCTCTCGCCGAGCCGTCTCGCCGAGCTCGGGAAGGATCGCCTGGCGCACCGACTCGACCGCCGGCACCCCACGATCGGTGAGGATCAGCTTCGCCGCCTCGGGGTCGTTGATCAGGAAGTTCACGAAGGTCGCCGCATTCTCGGGGGAGCCGGTGCGGGCGGAGATCGTGTAGAGCTGCGAGGGCTGGAGCCACACCCCGGTCTCGGTGGACTCGCCGGGGACCTTCACGATCTCGAGCTCTTCTCCGGAGGCCTCGGACAGTGCGGTCAGAGAGCTGGACCAGGTGAGCATGAACGCGGCGAGCCCGCGCCCGATCAGGGTCTGCTCGGGGCCGACGTCGGTGAGCTCGACCAGCTGATCCGCTCCCGGGGAGGCGTTGGTGTCCACCAGGAGCTTCGAGTATTCGAAGAACGCCTGCACGGTCGCGACGTCCACCCCGATCTCGCCGTCCTCGGTGTAGAGGATCTGACCGTGCTGGCGGGCCCAGAGGTCGATGGAGTCGTGGGAGAAGACCGTCCCGGAGCCGAAGGTGCCGTCGGGCGTGTTCTCGCTGACCGCCTGTGCGGCCTCGGCGAAGTCGTCCCAGTCCCAGGTCTCGGTGTCCGGCAGCTCGATGCCCGCGGCCTCCAGCACCGCGCGGTTCACGACCATGCCGGGAGCGTTGATGCCGGTGGTGACGGCGACCTGGGTGCCTCCGACCTGGCCGCTGGACAGCGCCGCATCGTCCATCGCGGAGAGATCGAGAACGTCCTCCACGGTGCTCAGATCCAGCAGGACGTCGCGCGCCGCGTACTCGGCGGGGTAGGCGCCGCCCATGGTGATCACGTCGGGTTCGTCCCCGGCGGCGACGGACGTGGCGAGCTTGTCGAAGTATCCGGAGATGTCGCCGGGCTCGGCGCTGATCTCGAGGCCCTCATGCTTCTGGACGAACAGATCGATCACTTCCTGAGTGGTCGCGGCTCGTTCGGGGTTCCCCCACCAGGAGAACCGCAGCGTGTCCTGGCCCTCGTCGGACCCGCCGCCGGAGGCGTTGGGCCCGCAGGACGCGAGCGTGCCTGCGGCGAGCGCGCTGAGCGGCACCGCGGTGAGGGCCGTGCGTCGGGACAAGGTCATGGGGTCTCCTCGGGGCGGGGCAGTGCGGGGGCGGGCTGCGTCTGGTCTGGTCTGGTCGGGTCTGGTCAGGCTCAGATCTCGGGCTGCATTCCGGTCAGGACGGTGAGGATCTCCTCGGCGACGTCCGCCGGGGGACGCGTGCCGAACAGCGACTCCTCGCTGAGGCGGGAGAGCTCGTCGCCGAACCCGACCCCGGAGGCAGGGGTGACCAGCGGCGGACGCACCACCTCGGCCTGCATGTCCCGGGCGAAGTCGAGGGAGACCATCTCGTTCTCGTCGAGCACCGTCTCGATCTCGGACTGCAGTTCGGGGAAGGCTGTCACCCCGCGCTCGATCTTCAGCACCTTCGCCGCCTCGGGATCGCGCAGCAGGAAGTCGACGAGCGTCGCCGCGGCCTCGGGGTCCGGAGCGTTCGCCGCGATCGACCAGTACATCGACGCCTTGTTGACCATCTGCGGGTCTCCGCTGGTGAGGGCCGGCAGCCGCAGGAGCTTCAGGGGCGAGCCGGAGGCCTCCTGGAAGGTCTGCACCTGGGTGTGGAACTGGAAGTGGAAGGCTGCGCGGTTGTTGCCGAAGCGGCCCTGCTCGACGCCGGCGGCGAAGTCCTCGATCTGCTCGGAGGGGCCCACGGCCGCACCGGAGTCGACCAGTGCGAGCGCGTACTCGAGGTAGGCGGTGATCGTGTCGGCGCTGATCAGGGTCTCGTCCTCGCGCGGGAACAGCTGTTCACCGCTCTGACGCGCCCAGGCGCCGAGCTCGGCTGCGCTGGTGCCGAAGAAGTCGAGCCCGACGACGTCCTCGCCCTCCTCCTTCGCCCAGGCGCTCACCGCACCGGTGATCTCGGCGAAGTCGTCCCAGGTCCAACCGGTGTCGTCAGGCATGTCGAGCCCGGCCTGCTCGAGGAGGGTGGGATTCACGCCGACGGAGAAGATCCCGACCCCGAGCGGCGCCCCCACGAGCGTGCCGTCGGCCAGACGCCCGGTGTCGAGCACGGCTTCGTCCATCGCTCCGAGATCGAGCACGTCGGAGACGGTCTCGAGGTCGAGCAGGGAGGAGCGGGTCCCGTAGGAGTCGATGTAGGCCTCGTCCATCTGCAGCACCTGGGGCGCGTCGCCGCCGGCGAACTGGGTGGCGAGCTTGTCCCAGTACCCGGTCCATTCGCTGTACTCGGGGGTGACGGTGATGTCCTCGTGCGACTGCGCGAACAGGTCCAGCGCATCGCGGGTGAGCGTATTGCGCAGGTCCCCGCCCCACCAGTAGATCCGGACGGTGCTGCCGTCCCCGTCCTCACCGCCGGGTGAGGCGTTGGGCCCGCACGCGGCCAGGGCGGGCAGGGAGCCGGCGGCGGCGAGCAGGGTGAGGGTGCTGCGACGGGTGATCATCATCGATCCTTCCAGGGCCGTCCGACGCGATGGTCGGGCAGGGGCGTCGGTGTGGGTGGGGAGCATGGAGCGCTGTGCAGGGAGGTGCGTCCAGGCAGGCGTGGCGACGGGGCGCGCCATTGCGGGTCCGGTGTCAGGTGTTCGGTGTTCGTCCTGGTCACGAGCGACGACGCTCGTGACGGACGGGAGGACTCCCACTAAGTTATGGACGCACACTAATCGGAGCTCGACGTCTGGACAAGGGGTTCGGGTGCGCGTCGGGCGGAAGGAGCAGCAGGAGATCGACAGAAGGGGCGACAGGCGGACCGGGGCTCGGTCGATCGTGATCCGTGCGTGACGATGCCGGGTTGACAAGAGGCTCGTCAAGCGCTTTCCTGGGGTGAGTCGTCCCCGGATGAATCGCCGCAGCCGCGAGCGCTTGAACGTCGGATGGCCCGAGGAGAGGATTGAAACCTTTCACTCGTCATAGTCCTCCGGATCGTGCTGCTGCGCGGTCCGCGCCATATCGGGTGGGACGACGGAGTTCCCGCCCGAGCATCACCCCGACCGGGGCGACCACGGTGGTCACCCGGAGACCATCTCGCCCCGCCTGTCGGCGCCGCGACGATCACAGGAGATCTGATGTTCACTCGACGTAGAGCCCTCGCCCTCGGCCTCGCCGTCCCCGGTCTCGCCGGCCTCGCGGCCTGCGGTCCCAATGCCTCCGGCGGCTCCGGGGGAGGCGGCGGTGAGGGTGGCGGCGCCACGCTCCGCCTCGCCTGGTGGGGCAACCCCACCCGCGATGAGAACACCACGAAGGTGGCCGAGGCCTACGAGGAGGTCGATGACGAGGTCACCATCAGCCTCGAGCCGGGCGAATGGAGCGGCTACTGGGACAAGCTCGCCACCCAGACCGCCGGCGGCGATTTCCCCGACATCGTGCAGATGGACGAGAAGTACCTCGCCGAGTACGGGGAGCGCGGCGCGCTGCTCGACCTCGCCGACGCCGGTCTGAACACCGACGACTTCGTGGAGGGATCGGTCGAGGTGGGCGAGCTGCCCGACGTCGGTCTGGCCGCGATCAACGCCGGTCTGAACGCCTTCGCGTTCCTCATCAACCCGATGGTCTTCGAGGATGCCGGCGTCGATATCCCCGACGACACGACCTGGACCTGGGACGACCTCATCGACACCGCGGTGAAGATCTCCGAGAACACCGACACGGGCACCTACGGCATGACCCAGATGGGCACCGTGCAGGGACTGTTCCAGGTGTTCGTGCGCCAGGCCGGCCAGGACCAGTACAAGGACAAGGGGGCCGGCTTCGATCTGAAGACTGCCACCGAATGGTTCGACTGGGCCAAGAAGGTCCAGGACAGCGGCGCCGGTCCCGATGCGAGCGTCTCGGTCGAGGACGCCGCGCAGGCGATGGACCAGTCCCTCTTCGCCACCGGCAAGGTCGGCATGACGGTCGCCTGGTCCAACCAGGTCGTCGCCCACGATGCTCTCGTCCCCGAGGGCGTCGTCGTGCTGCGCCCGCCGTCGATGGAGGGCTCCGCCTCCGCGGCCCAGCTCTGGTACAAGGCCTCCATGTACTGGGCGGTCTCCGCGAAGGCGTCGGACCCCGAGGCCGCAGTCGCCTTCGTGGACTTCCTCGTGAACTCGCCGGACGCCGGCAAGATCCTCTCCGTCGAGCGCGGAGTGCCCGGCAACATGACGGTGCGCGAGGCGATCGTGCCCGACCTCGACGAAGCCAACAAGAAGGCCGTGGACTTCCTCGAGTCGATCGAGGACGAGCTGGGCGACGCCCCCGAGATCACTCCGCAGGGCGGCGGCCAGTTCGAGGACATCCTCACCCGTGCCGGCGAGGACATGCTCTTCGGCAAGCTCACCACGGAGGAAGCCGGCCAGCGCGTGCTCGACGAGCTGGAATCCGCTCTTGGCTGAGACCACCCATGCCGCGATGCCCTGCCGGGAGGGGAATCGTCCCCTCCCGGCGGGGCCCGTCGGTGATCCGATGAAGGGAAGAGACCTATGAGTGCAGTCGGCGAACTGACACAGATGGTGTCGAGCCGCAAGAAGGGCGGCGCGAAGGAGAAGCACCCCGACAACAAGTCGGCATTGGTGTTCATGCTGCCCTGGCTGGTGGGGCTCCTGGGGATCACGCTGATCCCGATGATCGCGTCGTTCGCGCTCGCGTTCACCGACTACAGCCTGCTGGCGCCGCCGGAGTTCGTGGGCCTGGCGAACATCAAGGAGATGATCTCCGATACCCGCCTGCACAACTCGCTGGTCGTCACCTTCATCTACGTGTTCGTGGGGACCCCGCTGCAGCTGGTCATGGCGCTGCTGCTCGCGGTGGTGCTGAACCAGGGCATCAAGGGCCTGGCCTTCTACCGCTCGATCTTCTACCTGCCCTCGCTGCTGGGCGGTTCGGTGGCCATCGCGATCCTGTGGCGCCAGATGTTCGGCGCGAACGGTCTGATCAACCAGGTCGCCGGGATGATCGGCTTCGAGAACCTGCCGGGCTGGGTCTCCAACCCGGATACCGCGCTCAGCACGATCATCCTGCTGCACGTGTGGACCTTCGGGTCCCCGATGATCATCTTCCTGGCGGGCCTGCGGCAGATCCCCGAAATGTACTACGAGGCCGCGTCCGTGGACGGTGCCTCGAAGGTCGCGCAGTTCTTCCGGATCACGATCCCGCTGCTCACGCCGATCATCTTCTTCAACGTGGTGCTGCAGGTCATCAATGCGTTCCAGTCGTTCACCCAGGCCTTCGTGGTCTCGGGCGGCACCGGCGGACCGTCGGATTCGACGATGTTCTACACGCTGTACCTGTACCAGAAGGGCTTCACCCAGTTCGACATGGGTTACGCGTCCGCGATGGCCTGGCTGCTGCTGATCATCGTGGCGATCTTCACCGCCATCAACTTCTTCGTCTCCAAGTTCTGGGTGTTCTACGATGACTGATCTTCAGAGCCGGCCGATCCCCGCCGATGCCTCCGGTGCCGGCACCGGAGGCCAGGGCGCCTCGCCCGCAACCCCGAAGCCTCGCCCCCGGCGTCTCGTGCGCCGCGGAGTGCGGCACGCGATCATGATCATCGCGTCGGTCGTGATGATCTATCCGCTGCTGTGGATGGTGGTCTCCTCGCTGCGACCCAATGAGGAGATCTTCCGCAACCCGAGCCTGTTCCCGATCAGCCTGGACTTCTCGAACTATGCGCGCGGCTGGGAATCCCTCGCGCAGCCGTTCTCGCACTACCTGATGAACTCCACGCTGCTGGTGCTGGGCTGCGTGATCGGCAACCTCATCGCGTGCTCGCTGACGGCCTATGCCTTCGCGCGGCTGAAGTTCTGGGGCCGGAACATCGCCTTCGCGATCATGCTCATGACGCTGATGCTCCCGATCCACGTGGTGATCGTGCCGCAGTACATCATCTTCAGCCAGACCGGCTGGGTGAACACCATGCTCCCCCTGATCCTGCCGAAGTTCCTGGCCACGGATGCCTTCTTCGTGTTCCTCATGGTCCAGTTCATCCGCGGCATCCCCCGGGAGCTCGACGAAGCGGCACGCATCGACGGCTGCGGTCATTTCCGCATCTTCTTCCAGGTGATCCTGCCGCTCATGCTCCCGGCGCTCGCGACCACCACGATCTTCACGTTCATGTGGATGTGGAACGACTTCTTCGGCTCCCTCATCTACCTGACCACCCCGGAGAACTTCACGGTGCCGCTGGCCCTGAAGTCGTTCCTGGACACCCAGGGCTCCTCCGACTGGGGAGCCATGTTCGCCATGTCGGTCGTCTCCCTGATCCCGCTGTTCCTGGTGTTCCTGTTCGGTCAGCGATTCCTCGTCAAGGGATTCGCCACCACCGGCATCAAGTAGCCGCCAGGGCGGCCGACGGGGCCTGCAGCCCCGTCGGCCGCCGGATCATTTCTGTTCCCGCTCGTTCCCGCCCTCGTTCCACCCCATCGCCAGGAGAGACATGCCCACCCGCTATGCCCTGATCGGTTCCGGACACCGTGCCCAGATGTACCTCGATGCGATCGCCGGGCCGCACGCCGATGTCGCCGAGCTGGTGGCCCTGCTGGACGTGAACCCGACCCGTCGCGAGTTCCACCGCGACCGCGTCCCGGCCTTCGCCGACGTGGTGCTGGCCGGACCCGAGCAGCTCGAGTACGTCATCCGCAAGCAGCAGGTGGACCGGGTGATCGTCACCAGCATCGACCGTCTGCACGCCGAGCACGTGGTGCGCTCGCTCGAGGCCGGGGCCGACGTGATCGTCGAGAAGCCGCTGACCATCGATGCGCCGTCGGCCCGCGCCATCCAGGACGCGATCGACCGCACCGGCCGCAGCGTGGTGGTCACCTTCAACTATCGCTACAGCCCCCGCAACAGTGCGCTGAAGCAGGTCATCGCCTCGGGAGAGATCGGCGACGTGGTCTCCGTGAACTTCGAATGGGTGCTGGACACCCAGCACGGCGCGGACTACTTCCGTCGCTGGCACCGCGACAAGACCCACAGCGGCGGCCTGTTCATCCACAAGGCCGCCCACCACTTCGATCTCGTGAACTGGTGGATCGCCGACACCCCCGCCCGGGTCTATGCCCGCGGCGGCCTGCGCTTCTACGGCCAGGAGAACGCGAACGCCCGCGGCCAGGCACCCCTGCCCGAGCGCGGCACCCACGACGGCACCCACGACCCCTTCGAGCTGGATCTGCGCTCCGACGAACGGCTCGAGGCGCTCTACCTCAAGGCCGAGCAGCACGACGGCTACCAGCGCGACCGCTCGGTGTTCGATGCCGGCATCACTGCCGAGGACAACCTCACCGCGATCGTCGACTACGCGGGCGGGCCGGTCCTCACCTACGCCCTGAACGCGCACAGCCCCTGGGAGGGCTACCGGGTCGCGGTCAACGGCACCAAGGGTCGCGCCGAGCTCGAGGTGGTGGAGCGAGCCGAGGTGATCGCGAAGGGGGAGGACGGGCAGTCGTCCTCGCACGTGGACCCCAGCGCCGTCGCCGTCTCCACGGCCGATGCCGGGGTCCGCGAGCGCGGTGAGCACCTGGTGGTGCAGAACCACTTCGCCCCGGCCCGGGAGGTCGAGATCCCCGAGGGCGTGGGCGGGCACGGCGGCGGCGACGCCCTGCTGCTGCGCGACGTGTTCGTGGGCCCCGCCGAGGACGAGCTGGGCCGCCCCTCCGACCACCGCGACGGTCTGCGTGCGATCTCCGTGGGCATCTGCGGCAACGAGTCGCTCGCCACCGGCGGCCCCGTCGACGTCGCCGAGTTCCTCGGCCTGGATCTCGCGCGGGACGCGCAGGTGGAGGTCGCCCGATGACCACCGCGCCCTCCGGATCAACCGATCCCGCCCGTATCGCGCTGATCGGCACGCACGGCTTCGGCGCCTCGCACCTGCGCAACCTCGCCCGGCTCGAGAAGGAGGGCGTCGCGCGTCTGGTCGGCGTCGTGGACGTCACCGAGCCGCCGGCGGAGCTGCAGGCGATCCACCACCGATCGCTCGGCGAGCTGCTGGACGCGGTGAGCGCCGGGGACCGGCCCGAGATCGTCATCATCGCCACTCCGATCGACACGCACGTGCCGCTCGCGACCGAGGCGCTCGCCGCCGGGCTCGACGTGTACCTCGAGAAGCCTCCGGTGCCGGCGCTGGAGGAGCTGCAGCAGCTGGAGGACGCGGCCCGCGCTGCCGGATGCTCGGTGCAGGTCGGCTTCCAGGCGCGCGGCGGGGCCGGTGTGGATCTGCTGGCCGACGAGGTCGCGAACGGCGCGCTCGGACAGGTCGACACCGTGCAGGTCTACGGTGCCTGGCAGCGGGATCGCGCCTACTACCGCCGCTCCGCCTGGGCCGGCAGGCGCCGGCTGAACGGCCGACGGGTGGCCGACGGCGTGGCCACCAATCCGCTCGCCCACTCGGTGCACGCAGGCCTGGTCATCGCGGGGATCCACGAGGTCTCCGACATCAGGTCGGTCACCACGGAGCTGCGCCGGGCCCATGACATCGAGGCCGACGACACCACCTTCCTGCGGATCGACCCGGTGGGCGACGGGCCCGCGGTGGTCTGCGCACTGACCACGGCGGCGCCCACGCAGAGCCCGCCGTGGATCGAGGCCGTCGGGACCAGCGGCACCCACCGGCTGTTCTACACGGACGACGTCTCCCGACGCACGCAGAGCGCCGCGGCCGGCGCGGCCGTCGAGCTCACCCACCAGCGGCTCGACCTGCTCGAGAACCTCATCGCCCACGTGCGCGACCGCTCCGTCGGGCTGCTCTCCTCGCTCGAGTCGACCGGGGCGTTCAGCGCCGTGCTCGAAGCGATCCAGTCCGCCCCGGATCCGGCACCGATCCCCGCCGAGGCCGTCGACTGGCAGGGGGAGGGCGACGCCGCGCACCCCGTGGTCGAGGACATCGAGGAGACGCTGCGGCGGTCCCTCGCCGAGGGGCGACCCTTCAGCGAGCTCGGGGTGAGCTGGGCGGACGAGGAGGCCGTCCAGGTCTGGACCCCGCCGGCGCCCTGAGGCACGCGGCGCCGACCATCGACCAGCACCCTCCGAGGAGACCCCGTATGCCCCGCTCAACTGTCGACGAGGCAAGGACCCTGTTCACCGCCCCGGATCCGGCGGCGCGCCCGATGATGCGCTGGTGGTGGTTCGGGCCGGACGTCGACGCGGCAGAGATCGACCGCGAGCTGCGAGCGATGGCGGACGCCGGGCTCGGCGGAGCCGAGGTCTCCTTCGTCTACCCGCTGCGGCAGGATTCCCCCGAATACCTCTCCGACCGGGCCATGGCGCACCTGCGTCATGCCGCCGAGACCGCCCGTGACCTGGGGCTGCGACTCGATGTGACGCTCGGCAGCGGCTGGAGCTACGGGGGTTCCCACATCGGGCCCGAGCACGCGTCGCGGCGCCTGCGCTGGGAGCACCGTGGCCTCGGCCCGGCTCCGCTCGCCGTGGAGCTGGTGCCGTCCTGGCCGGGGGACGAGATCGTCGGCGCGTACCTCGGCGACGGAGTCCCGCCGTCGGCCTGGCGCGCACTGGAGCTCGACCGCGATCCGTCCTCGCAGGCGGCCCGGCTCGAGATCCCCGCGGGGCGGGGGCCGCGGACCGTGCTGATCGCGTGGTCCACGACCACCGGCCAGCAGGTCAAGCGCGCCGCCGCTGGCGCCGAGGGGCCGGTGCTGGACCATCTCAGCGCCGACGCCGCCCGCCACCACCTCGCGGTGGTCGGCGAACGGATCGTCCGCGCCGTACCGGCCGAGCTGCTCGGCTCCGTGTTCAGCGACAGCCTCGAGGTGTACGACGCCGGCTGGACGGCCGGGCTGCCCGAGCACTTCCGCGCCCGTCGCGGCTACGATCCGCTGCCGCTGCTGCACCTGCTCGAGGTGGACGTGCCGGCAGCTGGGGACACACCTGGCTCTCCTGGCTCCCCGGGCTCCGCGACGTTCCGGGAGGACTTCGGCCGCACCCTGTCCGAGCTCGTCCAGGAGAACTTCGTGGCCGTCTGCCGGGACTGGGCCGAGGAGCACGGGGTGCGCTTCCGCCTGCAGGGCTACGGCGAGCCGCCGATCACGATGAGCGCGCAGCGCGGCGCCCATCTGATCGAGGGCGAAGGTGCCGGGTGGACCTCGCTCACCCAGTCCCGATGGGCGTCCTCGGCGGCGCATCTCGACGATCGGGCGTCGGCCTCCAGCGAGATCTGGACCTGGGTGCACTCCCCGTCCTTCCGCGCCACCCCGCTCGACCTGCTCGGGGAGGCCCATGAGCACCTGCTTCTCGGCATCACCCGCTTCGTCGGCCACGGCTGGCCCTACAGCGCACCCGACGCCGCGGGACTCGGTTGGACCTTCTACGCCGCCGGCGCACTGGACGATCGCAATGCCTGGTGGCCCGCGATGCCCGAGCTCACCGCGTATCTGACACGCCTCTCCGGGGTGATGAGCGAGGGCAGGACCGGCGCCGACGTGGCCCTCTACCTGCCCTATGCGGACGTGCGCGCGGCGAGCCGAGGCGGCCACGACCTGTGGCGCGCCTGCCGCGCCCACGTCGGGGAGGAGATCCCGGCGCTCCTCCGACGCGCCGGCTACGACATCGACCTGATCGACGACGACGCGCTCACCGCCCTCGATCCTGCCGCCTATCCGCTGGTGGTGCTGCCGCGGGTGCATCGCCTGCCCGCTGCGGCGGAGGGCTGGCTGGACCGGGCGCGGGAGGCCGGGGGCACCGTGCTGTCCGTCGGCTCCCCGGCCTATCCCGCAGGCGTGGCCGTGACCGCCCCGGCGGATGTGGTCGACGCGGCAGCGCTCGTGGACCACTCGCTGCTGGCTGCTGCGGCCCAGCAGGCCGGGCGGGGCACCGACGAGGGCGCGGAGGGCGACGAGGGCGACGAGGGCACGGCCCCGCTGGCGGCGGCCGTGCAGGCCGCACTCGCACCGCCCGTGTCCCTCGAGGGGGCAGGTGGCGAGATCGGCGTGGTGCGGCGACGCCTCGAGGACGGCGACCTGTATCTGCTGGTGAACACCGGGCCGACGACCCGCGAACTCACGGTGCGTCTGCGCGAGCCCCGTGAGCACCTGGAGGTGTGGGACCCCGCCACCGAGGAACGGATGGTGCTCACGATCGACGGCGGATCCGACGGCGGAGCCGAGGGTGGGCCCGACGGGGGAGCCGTGAGGTTGCACCCGTACCAGGCGCTGCTGCTGGTCGCGAGCGGTCAGGCCGTTCCCGACAGGACGGAGCAGGCCGGACAGGCTGGCGTCCCCACGGACGCACAGCGAGCAGGCACGGTCCCGTCGGCGGCCCCGGCGGCCCCGGCGGCCCCGGCGGCCCCGGCGGTGGAGATCAGCGGCTGGACGGTCTCGCGCGGGAGCGCCGCCCCGCAGGAGGTCGAGCTGCCGCATCTGCTGGGCCCCGTGCCGGACGCCGACCTGAGCCCGCTGGTGTTCGAGGCGAGTGTGCACCTCACCGAGGAGCAGCTGCGCGGCCGGGTGGAGCTGGACCTGGGAGAGGGCACTCCTCGCCCGGCGACGCCGGGCGCCCAGGGGTATCGGACGATGCTCGAGCCGCCGGTGCGGGAGATCGCCGTGGTCGAGGCGAACGGCCAGCGGTGCGGCGTGATCTGGCGCCCGCCCTATCGCCTCGACCTCACCGCGGCGCTGAGGCCGGGGGAGAACCGGCTGCGGATCCAGGTGCACGGCACCACCGCGCCCGCCGCGGCCGCCGATCCCGAGACGGAGCGGACGGTCGCCGCTGCGCACGCCGCCTACGGCGAGCGGTTCCAGCAGCAGCAGCTGGAGCGGATGCTCGACGGGGCGGACACGGGCCTGGGTGTCGTGCCGCAGCTGCGGATCCTCTGACGGACGGCTCTCCGAGAGGCCGGCACAGGCCTCCTCCTCCGCTGCCGGGGGAACCCTTCTGACGCGTTCGGCTGCCCGGCACGGGAGAGCGATCCTGAGCGAAATGCGCCGACATCAGCAGAACACATCGAACTGTGACCGTTTTCTGCTGTGTTGGAGGTCACGTCCGGGCTAGAGTTTCGGATCGAGCACCGACGCTCGACCGAGGAGAGCCATGACCGCTGATGTCTCATCCGGAGAGGCCCTGCCCGGGGTCCGCCCCGGCACCCGCCCGAAAGCCCCGCTCGGGCGCAGGATCTACCACTCCTTCGTGCTGCGGCGCCTGGTGCGGTCGGCCTTCGTGATCTGGGTGGTCGCCTCCGGCGTGTTCCTCATGGTGCGCCTGCTGCCGGGCAACCCCGTGGACGTCTACATCAACCAGCAGATCGCCCTGTACGGGAAGAGCTACGAGCAGGCGGCGGCCGAGGCGCAGAACTACTTCCGCTTCGACCCCGCCACCCCGATCTGGCGGCAGTACCTCGACTACCTCGCCGGGCTCCTCCACGGCGACATGGGCACCTCGATCGCGACCCCCGGCGTGACGGTGACCGGCAAGATCGCCCAGTACCTCCCGTGGACGCTCTACAGCGTGGGCCTCGCCCTGCTGATCTCCATCACGATCGGCCTGATCCTCGGCATGATCATGGCCTACCGTCGCGGCGGCATCATCGACCACGTCGTCTCCATCGTCGGCAGCGGTTTCCACGCGATCCCCAACTACCTGCTGGCGATCCTCATCGTGGTGGTCGGCGCCGTGCAGCTGGGCGTCATCGACTACACCCGGATGCGCGGCAACGTCTCGCCCGGCGTCACCCCGGAGCTGTCCCTGCGGTTCCTCTCCGACATCGGGTATCACGCGACGCTGCCCATGATCACGTACATCCTCACCACCGTGGGCACATGGGCGCTGATCATGAAGGCCTCGACCACGCAGGTGCTCGGCGAGGACTACGTGACCGTCGCCAAGGCGCGCGGGCTCAAGGAGTCCCGCATCCAGACCAACTACGTCGGCCGCAACGCGCTGCTCCCGCTCATCGCCCAGATCGCCACCCAGGCAGGGTTCATCGTCGGCGGCGCGATCTTCGTCGAGCAGACGTTCTCGTATCGCGGCATCGGGCTGCTGCTGTTCGAGTCGATCAACACCCGCGACTATCCGACGATCCAGGGCGTGCTGCTGGTGGTGACGATCACGGTGGTGCTCGCGAACCTCGCCGCGGATCTCGTCAACGCCGCGCTCGACCCACGGATCCGTCTCGGCGAGGGAGGTGCGGCATGACCGGCGCGCCCCCTCCCGTCACCTCCGCTCCTGGAGCGCCCGCCCCCGAGAGAGCGGCCGCCGTCAGTCCGCTGCGTCGTCTGCTCAGCGAGCTCACCCGCAGCCGTTCCGGCTTCGTGGGCCTGTGCCTGGTGGTCGCCATCCTGCTGGTCTCCCTGCTGGGACCGCTGGTCCTCGGGTCCCAGGTGGTCGGCGACCCGATGCGCGCCTGGGAGGCTCCGAGCGGGTCGCACTGGCTGGGCCTGGAGGGCGGCGGCAAGGATATCCTGCACCTCCTGGTCACCGGAGGCACCACCGTGCTCATGGTCGGCTTCCTCGCCGCGACGATCACCACCGTGATCGCGGTGGCGATCGGGTCGCTGGCCGGCTACTTCGGCGGCCGCTTCGACGCCCTCATGCTGCAGCTGACCGACGTGGTCATGACCGTCCCGCAGATCGTGCTGCTGGCCGTGGTGGGTGCGTTCTACAAGCTGGACTCCCCGATGCTGCTCGGCGTGATCATCGGGATCCTCAGCTGGCCGGTGCTCATGCGCTCCATCCGCGCCCAGGTGCTCTCGCTCAAGGAGCGCGAGTTCGTCGAAGCGGCCCAGCTGCTCGACGTGGGCTGGGTGCGCATCGTGTTCGGGGAGATCGTCCCCAACATGGCCAGCTACATCCTCATCAACTTCATCATCGCGGTCACCAACGCCATCTACGCGATGGTGGGCCTCTACCTGCTGGGCCTGGCCCCTCAGAAGGGCAGCAACTGGGGAATCATGATCAACGACGCGTGGACCAAGGGGGCGATGTTCAACCCTGATGCGATGGCGTACATCATCGCCCCGGTCACGATGATCGTGCTGCTCCAGCTGGGCCTGATCCTCCTGACCCGCACCCTCGAAGAGATCCTCAACCCCCGACTGAGGGACCGCTGATGAACGATTCCACGCCCCCGCTGTCCACTCCGACCGGTCCGCAGGGCCTCGGTCACGAGAGCCTCGGCCCCGACGGCCCCGGCCATGACGACACCGGCCCGCAGGAGGCTCCCGTCCTCTCGGTGAGGGACCTCGAGGTCGCCTACCGCACCGGCAAGCAGTCCCGCGTGCGGGCCCTGCGCGGGGTCAGCTTCGACCTGTACCCGGAGAGCTCCCTCGCCCTGGTCGGGGAGTCCGGCTGCGGCAAGACCACCCTCGGCCTCGCACTGCTGCGACTGCTGCCCACCCTCGGCGAGATCACCGGCGGCGAGGTGACCTACACCGGCGGCGACGGCCGCTCCCGGGACGTGACCGCGATGAGCGCCTCGCAGCTGCGCAGGTGGCGCTGGTCGGAGGCCGCGATGGTGTTCCAGGGCGCCCAGAATGCGTTCAACCCGGTGCTCACCATCGGCCAGCAGATGGCGGAGACCCTCAAGGACCACGCGCGCGGAGGGATCGGCCGACGGGAGATCCTCGAGCGCTCGGCCGAGGCGCTGCGCTCGGTGCGGCTCGAGCCGCGGCGCGTGCTGGGCAGCTACCCGCACGAGCTCTCCGGCGGCATGAAGCAGCGTGCCCTCATCGCCACCGGCCTGCTCCTGCACCCCCGACTGCTGGTGCTCGACGAGCCGACCACGGCGCTGGACATCCTCACGCAGCGCACCGTGATCGACCTGCTCGCAGAGCTGCGGGCCGAGTACGGCTTCGCGATGATCTTCATCTCGCACGACCTCGCGCTCGCCGCGGAGCTCGCCGATCGGGTGATCACGATGTACGCGGGCAAGGTCATCGAGACCGGATCGACGCAGGACATCTTCACCGCGCCCAAGCACCCGTACACCTCGAAGCTCATCAACGCCGTGCCCCCGGTGACGGGCGATCTGCCGGAGCTGGCCTCGATCCCCGGCGCTCCGCCGTCGCTCGCGACCCTCCCACCCGGCTGCGCCTTCGCCCCGCGCTGCGAGCTCGCGACCGAGGAGTGCGTGCAGAGCGAGCCCGAGCTGATCACCCTCGCGCAGCGCCCGGCGGACATGACGCACGCTGCGGCCTGCATCCATCACGACCAGGTCCATCACGAACGGAAGGTGATCGCGCGTGCGTGAATCCACCGCTGAGCCCGCTGGGTCCGCTGGGTCCGCTGAGCCCGCTGAGCCCTCGGCATCCCGCCCGGCACCGGGCTCCGTGCCGGCACCGGCCCCGCTCATCGAGCTGGACGGCGCCTCGCAGGTCTTCCACGTCAAGGGCAAGGACCTGCCCGCCGTCTCGGACGTCTCCCTGAGCGTCGGCGAGGGCGAGGTGCTGTGCCTGGTGGGCGAATCCGGCAGCGGGAAGACCACGACGGCGCGCCTCGCGGCGGGTCTCGCCGCCCCGACCTCCGGTGCCGTGCGCTTCGAGGGCAAGGACCTCTCGGAGATGACCCGGGCGGAGCGCCGCGAGTACCGGCGCGCCGTGCAGTACATCCACCAGGACCCCTACGCCTCGCTGAATCCGATCCGCTCGGTGCGCAGCACGCTCGCGATCCCGCTGAAGCGCCATGGGCTCGCTCGCACCGCGGCCGACGTGGACCGACGGGTCGACGAGCTGCTCACCACGGTGGACCTCACGCCGCCGGAGAGCTACAGCGCAAAATTCCCGCACCAGATGTCCGGCGGCCAGCGCCAGCGCGTGGCCGTCGCCCGTGGTCTCACGCTCTCCCCGCGCCTGCTGATCGCCGACGAATCCACCTCGATGCTCGACGTCTCGATCCGGGTGAGCCTGCTGAACATGCTCACCAGGCTGCGCACGGAGGAGGGCGTCGGCTTCATCTACATCACCCACGACCTCGCGCTCGCGAAGTACTTCGCCTGGGAGGGGCGCACGGCGGTCATGTACCTCGGCAAGATCGTCGAGGTGGGGCCCACCCCGCAGGTGATCAACTCCCCTCAGCACCCCTACACCAGAGCCCTGCTGGAGGCCGTCCCCGAACCCGATCCGGAGCTGGCCGCGCAGAAGAAGGCTGCGGGCGGACTGCTCAGCGCCGAGATCCCGAGCCTCTCCGACCTGCCCAGCGGCTGCACCTTCCATCCCCGCTGTCCGCTCGCGGAGGACCGCTGCCGCGAGGTCATCCCCGTGCTGCGCACAGCGCCCGAGGCCTCCGCGCAGGAGGTCGCCTGCATGGTCGTCACCGATCCGCAGCCTGCGGCGTCGGCCGGAACCGCACCCGGAGGAGGTGGACCCCCGTGATCGACATGGCCACCCGGGCCCTGCTCTCCCTGGGCTGCTTCGTGGGGGTGGGCGCCGCGCTCATGATCCCCTTCACCCAGGCCGGCACCGGGGAGCGGGTCGTCAGCATCCTGGCGCTCGTGCTCGGCATCGGCATCGTCGCCGGCTCGGTGGCCGCGCGACTCCTCAGCTCCCGACGACGCCAGCGCAACGACGCGATGGCGGATCTCATCGACGACCCGATCGTCACGACCAAGGAGAACCCATGATCAGCAACTGGACCCGACGAGACGTCCTCAAGGCAGTGGGACTGACCACCGTCGCCGGAGCGGGTGTGGCGGCCTGCGCCCCGGCCGAGCCCGAGGGCGGCGGCGGCAGCGGCGGCGAGGGGAGCGGCGGAGACTTCCACGGCGCCTGGCCGTACATGCCCTCCCCGGAGGGCCACTTCAACTTCGCCGCCCTGCCCTACGCCGGTGTGCCGACAGTCATCCTCGGCGACGGCCCGTACCGCGACCTGCTGCTCCCGCCGTCGGCCCTGTGGCTGTGGGCGGACAAGGAGTGGGAGTACCTCATCGCGGAGTCCCATGAGCTCGACGCCGATGCGGGCACGCTCACCGTGACCCTCAAGCCGGACCTGACCTGGAGCGACGGCTCGGCCCTCACCTCCCAGGACTACCTGACCACGTTCTACGTGCAGTTCATCCAGCGCTCCCCGGCCTGGGACTTCATCACGGGGCTCGAGGCACCGGACGACACCACCGTGGTGGTGAGCTTCGAGGACCCGCCCGCGGTGCTCGAGCGCTTCATCCTCAAGAGCAACATCGTCCCCACCGCCCAGTACGGCGAGTGGGCGGATCGGGCCAAGGCGATCGTGGATGCCGGCGGGTCGATGGACGAGGGCGACGGCGAGGCGCTCGGCACCGACTTCCAGACGTTCAAGCCCGAGAAAGTCGTGGTCTCCGGTCCGTACGACTTCGACTACGACACGATCACCAACACCCAGCTCACCCTGGTGCGGAACAAGACCGGCTACGGGGCCGACAAGGTCACCTTCGACAACGTGGTCATCTACAACGGCGAGACCACCGAGATCACCTCGCTGGTGCAGTCCGCGGACATCGACTACGCGACCCACGGCTTCGCGCCGGCCTCGGAAAAGCCTTTCGAAGCGGCCGGCTACACCATCCTCCGCCCGCCGGTGTACTCGGGGCCGGCCCTGTACCTCAATCAGGAACGGTTCCCGGAGTTCGCCGACGTGCGCACCCGCAAGGCGTTCGCGCACCTGCTCGACCGCGCGACCATCGGCCAGGTCTCGCTGGCGGAATCCGGCGTGGCCGTGACCAACATGGTCGGCTTCTCCGACAACTTCGTCGATGAGTGGCTGACCGATGACGTCAAGGGCAAGATCGACAAGTACGAGCAGGACGTCGACAAGGCGACCTCGCTGCTCGAGGAGGCGGGCTGGACCAAGGACGGCGACGCCTGGAAGACCCCGGAGGGGAAGTCCGCCTCCTACGAGATCCAGTTCCCGCAGACCTATGCCGACTGGTCGGCGGCGGGCAAGGAGGTCGCCGAGGAGTTCGCGGCCTTCGGCATCTCGGTCACCGCCCGTGGTCTGGACGACAAGCAGGCTCCGATCGACCTCGACAAGGGCGACTTCGAGATGGCGATCGAGGCATGGGGCTCGTCGGCCCACCCCCACCCGTACTTCTCCTTCGTGCAGGACCTCTTCGTGCACAACATCCCGATCGCGAAGAACCAGGGCGGCAAGGGCTACGCCTTCCCGCTGCAGGACGTGGAGACCTCCGCCGGGACGGTGGATCTCGAGGAGGTCGTGACGAAGTCGGGCGAGGGCCTGGACGTGGAGGACCAGAAGAAGAACGTCTCCGTCGCGGCGCTGGCCTTCAACGAGCTGCTCCCGATCATCCCGATCTTCGAGCGCTACGGGAACAATCCCGCGCTCGAGGGCGTGCGGGTGCAGGGCTTCCCGGCGGAGGACGATCCGATCCTGGAGAACGCCCCGTATGCGGACAACTTCGTCGTGCTGAAGATGTTCCGCGGTGAGATCACCCCGGTCGAGGGCTGATCGCGGACGGGCCGATCCCGGGTCGGTCCCCCCGGCCGGCCGCCACTGCCCAGGTAGCCGCTACTGCCCAGGTGGCCGCTACTGCCCAGTGAGCCGCTACTGCCCGGGTGGCCGCTACTGCCCGGGTAGCTGCCACTGCCCAGGTAGCCACCACTGCCCAGGTAGCCGCTACCGCCCGGCGAGCCGCTACTGCCCGGTTATGAGCGTCTCACTTCCACTGATGGAAGTGAGACGCTCATAACTGTCCGGTAGGGCTTGGGCTTGGGCTTGGGCTTGGGCTTGGGCTTGGGCTTGGGCGTGGGCGTGGGCGTGGGCGTGGGCGTGGGCGTGGGCGTGGGCGTGGGCGTGGCGTGGCCCGACCTGACCTGACCTGGCCAGGCCAGGCGTGACCCTGCCTAAGGGCGGGGCCCAGGGAAGAGAACGGATCAGCTCTCGGGCTGCATGTCGGTGAGGATCTCGAGGATCTCGTCGGCCACGTCCGAAGGGGTGCGCTTGCCGAACAGCGACTCTTCGGCCAGACGGGTGTACTCGTCCCCGAAGCCGACTCCGCTGGCGGGCGTCACCGCAGGTGGCTTCACGACCTCCTCCTGCATGGTCTGCGCGAAGTCGAGGGAGACCAGCTCGTTCTCGGTGAGTAGCGGGCGCACCGCCTCCTGCAGCTCGGGGAAGGCGGGGATGCCGCGCTCGATCTTCAGCACCTCGGCGGCGCCCTTGTCGTTCAGCAGGAAGTTCGTGAGCTCTGCGGCGGCGGCGGAAACCGCCGACTTCGCGCTGAGGGACCAGTACATGGACGCCTTGTTCACCATCTTCGCCTTGCCGCTGGTGCGGGCGGGGGTGCGCAGCAGCTGCAGCGGGTCGCCGGTGGAGTCCTGGAAGGTAAGGATCTGCGAGCTCGGCACCTGTTGGAAGGCGCAGCCCGCCGTCGCGAACAGTCCCTGCTCCAGGCTCGCCGAGTTGTTCTCGATCTGCGCCCCGGGCTCGAGCGCCGCGCCGGAGGTGGCGAGGCTGAGGCTGTACTCCAGCAGCGAGACGATCGTGTCCTTGGAGACCATCTTCTCGTCCTCGCGGGGGAACAGCTGCTCGTCGTCGGACTGTCGTGCCCACGCGGCGAGATCGCCGGAACCTAGACCGAACCCGCTGGTTCCCACCAGGTTCTCGCCCGAGGACTTCCCCCACTCGGAGATCTCCTGGCAGAGCTCCAGGAAGTCGTCCCAGGTCCAGGTGGTGTCATCGGGCAGGGCGATGTCGGCCTTCTCGAGCAGCGTGGGGTTCATGCCGGTGGCGAAGAGGTTGAACCCGTTCGGCGCTCCCACGAGCGTGCCGTCGGCCAGGCGTCCGGTCTCGAGGATCGCGTCGTCCATCGCGGAGAGGTCCAGCGTGTCCGAGACGCTCTCCAGATCCAGCAGCGACCCCTTGCTGCCGTAGGAGTCGATGTAGGCCTCGTCCATCTGGATGATGTCCGGGGCGCTGCCGCCGGCGGTCTGGGTGGCGAGCTTGTCCCAGTATCCCGACCAGTCGCTGTACTCCGGTTCGATCGTGATGTCCGCGTGGTCCTCGGAGTACATGTCCAGCACCTCTTGGGTGAGCCCCGCCCGAAGATCTGCTCCCCACCAGTAGATCCGCAGCTTTCCGCTGTCGGAGCTGGAGGCGGAGTTCGGGCCGCAGGCGGCCAGGGCAGGAGCGGCGCCGGCGGCGGCCATGAGGGCGAGGGCGTGACGGCGAGAGAGCATCGGAATCTCCTGTGCAGGGGCGGCGAGACGGTGGGACTGCGGTGACGGTCGAGGGGGAGAGCTTCTCTGCTCACGTGGGAAATTCAGGCTCTTCCGGCTGGGCCCGACCGGGGCGGACATGAGCCAGTCTCGACCCGACGCACTGCCACGGTCAAGCGCTTACCGCGGTGCGGGACGGGGCGTGCTGTGCCGTGGAGCGCCGTGCCGTGCTGTGCCGTGCCTTGCCGTGCAGCGGCGTGCTGCTGTGCCGTGCTGTCGGGCAGGCGGCCGTGGGCTCCGTCGGCGAGGGTCCGCCGTCTCCTCTCAGAAGCTGTGCCGACCACCAGTGACGGTGTGACGGGCGCCGTCGGGGAGCACCACGTCGGCCTCGATGCCGTCGGGGATCGTGGCCGTCAGGGCGAAGCTCCCGTCGGCCGCCGACTCCCACGACACCTCGATGCGGCCGACGACCGAGTCGTAGGCGCCCTTGGCCCAGTCGATGCCCGGGCCCGGGGTGGGCTGGATCAGGATCCGGCGGTAGCCGGGCTCGGCGGCGCGGATGCCGAGGATGACCTGGTAGATCCAGTCGGCCACGGCGCCGAGGGCGTAGTGGTTGAAGCTTGTCATCTCGCCGGGGTTGATGGAGCCGTCCGGCAGCATCGAGTCCCAGCGCTCCCAGATAGTGGTGGCGCCCATCGAGACCGGGTACAGCCAGGAGGGGTTCGAGTCCTCCAGGAGCAGCCGGTAGGCGTCCTCGACGTGGCCGGTCTCGGAGAGGGCCCAGGTCACGAAGGGAGTGCCGGCGAAGCCGGTGGAGACCTGGTAGTTCGCCTCGCGGACGAGTTCGGCGAGGCGCTCGGCGGAGCGCGGTCGGGTGCCCTCGTCGAGCAGGTCGAAGGCGATCGCGAGGGCGTACACGGTCGCGCAATCGGAGACGATGTGGCCGTCGGCGCTCACGTAGGCCTCGGTGAAGGCGGCGAGCGTGCGATCGGCGAGGTCCTGCCAGCGGGTGGCGTCGGCCTCCTCGCCGAGCAGACGGGCCGTCTCGGCGGCGAAACGCGCCGAACGGATCAGGCAGGCGGTGGCCACGACGCCCTTGTCCGCCTTCGCATCGGCGGGTGAGTCCGCCGGCGCGTCGGGGTCGAGCCAGTCCGCGAACTGGAACCCCTGGTCCCAGAGACCCGTGGGGGACAGCGCGCGCTCGACCGACTCGAGGTGGAGCACCATCCCCGGGTACTCGGCGCGCAGCCGGTCGAGGTCCCCGTAGGCGTTCCACAGGGCCTCGGCGACCCAGACGGCTGCATCGCCCCAGATCGCGGTGGGTATTTCCTTCGGGTCACCGTCGGAGAAGGGGTCGGCACCGCCGACGCGGAGCTTGAGGATGTCCGGCACGACGAAGGGGACGAAGCTCAGCGGCGGCAGGCTCGCCTCGGCCTGTACGTCGAGGAGCCAGCTATGGAGGAAGTCGGAGACGTCGAACTGGTAGGCGGCGGTGGCGGCGTAGGCGGCGATGTCGCCCGTCCAGCCCAGGCGCTCGTCGCGCTGGGGGCAGTCCGTGGGCACGGCGAGGAAGTTGCCGCGCTGGGACCAGATCGAGTTGCTGATCAGCTGGTTCACGCCCTCATGGGAGGACTCGAACCAGCCGGTCCGGGGAATGTCGGAGTGGACGACGACCGCCTCGATGTCCTCGGCGGTGAGCTCCCCGGGCCAGCCGGTCACCTCCGCATAGCGGAAACCGTGGAACGTGAACGTCGGCTCGAAGTAGTCGCCGTCGACGTCACCGGAGAGCACCAGCTGATCGGTGGCCTTCGCGGCGCGCAGCGGCCGGGTGCCGAGCTCCTCGTGCTCGAGCACCTCGGCGTGGCGCAGGGTGATCTCCGTGCCCGCAGGGCCGGTGACTGTGAAGCGCAGCCAGCCCACGAGGTTCTGCCCGAAGTCGAGCAGCGTCTTCCCGGAGGGAGAGGTCCAGATCTTCTCGGGCCGACGGGTCTCGTGCCGAGTGATCAGCGGGGAGGCCTGTTCGATCAGCGTGGACCGGTCGATCTCGGTGACGCGCACGGGGCGGGGGTCGCCGGCAGCGAGCGTGCGGTCTTCGTGCTGGCCGTCGTAGATCGTCGCGAAGGTGATCGGCGAATCGGTCGCGGTCCAGGTCTCGTCGGTGGCGACGGTCTGGGTGGAGCCGTCCGCGTAGGTGATGACCAGGGCGGCGAGGAGAGCGTTCTCGTCCCCGTAGTTGGAGGCGGCGTCGCCGAAGCCGAAGTCGCCGTTCCACCAGCCGCGGCCCAGGAGCACCGACAGCTCGATCTCCTCGCCGCCGGAGCGTGCCTGCTCGGTGACGTCGAAGCGCTGCACCTGCAGGCGGGACTCGTAGACGGTCCAGCCCGGGTTCAGCACGGAGTCGGTGGCGCGTGCGCCGTTGAGCGATGCCTCGTAGATGCCGTGGGCGGTGGCGAGGAGCTCCGCGCCGGCGATCGCCGAGGCAGGGCCCTGGAGCGCGGCGCGCGTGGACAGTACGGGGGCGCGGCCATCCGTGGGATCGGCGGTGATCGCCGTGGCGCTCTCGAACGGTGCGGCGGCGGGGGCGTCAGCGGTAGTGCTGTCAGTCGTGGTCATGGGTCACCTCTCGGTCGGGGCGTATGGGGTGGTGGGGGAGAGCTGTGCGTGCCGAACGGCATGCGGCGCAGCGGGGCGGGGAGGGCGTCGACGGTCGGTGCGTGTCCTGGTGCCGGCACCGGAATGCGCGCCGGGGTTCGTGTCGCCGACGGAGGCGGCTGCGGGGGCGGATAGCGTGGAGGCGTCGAGGGTCTCCTCGGCAAAGGCGTCGAACCCGGTGCGTCGGAACCCGACCCACCCGCAGACGAGGCCGACCGTCACGATGATCGTGAGCAGCAGGTAGGCCATCGTCGGCGTGTTCATGAGGGCCGGCGTAATAAGGGCGACCCCGGCGGCGAGAACCCGGGCGATGCCGATCACGGAGCCCTGCACCGTCGAGCGCAGCAGGGTCGGGAAGGACTCCTGGGACCAGACCTTCATGATCGCCTCGAAAGCGAACGCGCCGCCGATGGCGTTGAAGAAGCTCAGGGCGACCCAAGGGATCAGGCTGAAGCCGAAGACCACGGGGATCAGGTAGGAGCCGGCCAGGAGGACGGCGCCGACGGCGTAGACCTTCATCCGCAGCGGGGTGTCGACGATCCGCATGAACACCATGGCGCCGAGCATGCCGACGCCGAGCATCACGATGCCCAGCAGCGACTGTTGCTGCACGGTGATCCCCACGACGTTCACGCCGATGTAGGTGCCGAACTGACCGCCGGTGTTCGCGCCGATGTTCGTGAGCGTGTAGAAGCCGATCAGGGCGAGGAACGGCATGAGGAAGATCTTCTGGCTGAGCACGTCCTTGAGGCCTGTGCTCGAGGCGCGGATCGTGTCCGAGCCGGCGAGGCGCTCGCGGTCGGCGTTAGCCCAGGTGGTCGACTCGGGGATGCTCAGTCGCGCGGCGAGGACGATCAGGGCGACGATCCCGACGTGGCAGAACATGATCTGGCCGCCGAGCTGGCCCAGGCCGCCAGCGATGATGCCGAAGACGTTCGCGCCGATGATCCCACCGAACCAGAGGATCTGCGAGAAGCCGACGAGCCGACCGCGGTTGTGGTCCGATGCCGCCTCGGAGATCGAGGCGAGGGAGACCGGGAGATCGGCGCCGGAGCCGAGACCGACGAGCATCATGCCCACCATCAGCATCGCGAACCCGGGCGCGAGCACCAGCAGGGCCGAGCCGATGACGATCATCGCCATCGTGGTGAGGAAGACTCGACGGCGCCCGTAGCGATCGCCGAGCCGCCCTCCGGTGAGTGCGCCGACGGCGATGCTCAGGGTGAGGGTCGCGGAGAGGGCGCCGATCTGGCCCTCGGTGATCCCGATGGAGTGCTGGTAGAGCACCAGCGCGGTGCCGGAGCTGACGATGGCGGCGGAGTCGATGTACGACGCCATTCCGCAGATCAGGGCCACCCACCAGGGATGGGCGGTCGACGGGCTCGAATGGTCTGGTCGCACTCGTGTTCTCCTTCGAACGGGTGCAGGGCGTGAGCCGCAGCTTCTCGGTCCTGTCTCTATGGCCTGCGGCGATACCCAAATCTGTTGAAACGACTCAACATCGTGTCCGGCGAGACTAGCAACGGCTCGACCGGCCCACAACCCGTACGGCAGATGCGAGGCGCCAGGTCCGCATTCATGGGGTCGGAAAGGGCTTTACACGTTTCAAGCGGCGTGTCTGCACTCCGGTCACGATGCACTCGCGCCCGACCTGGTCCGAGCCGTGCACCCCGACGACCTCCCGCTGCAGAGTCCCGAGAGTCCCGCAGCGGAATCTCCGGTCGGGTCTCCCTGCCCTCGCCGATCGAAGGAGATCACATGACGTCCTCCCGCCTGCTCGTCCGCCTGCCCACCCGTCGTGCCGCCCTTGCTGCGCCCCTCGCTCTGACCTCGCTCGTCTCCGTCGCCTCGCTGTCCGCCTGCGGCCCTAACGCTGCGGGCAGCGGCGACTCCGGGGATGCCGAGTCGGGGGATCTCCGCTTCGCGTGGTGGGGCAACACGACGCGCGACGAGCTCACCCGCACTGCCCTGGAGGCCTTTCAGGACATCGAGCCCGACCTCACGGTCTCCGCCGAGCCGGGTGACTGGAGCGGCTACTGGGACAAGCTCGCCACGCAGGTCGCCGGCGGGGACGCACCGGACATCATCCAGATGGACGAGGGCTACCTCGCCGAGTACTCGAGCCGGAAGATCCTGCTGGATCTGTCCACCACGGACTTCGACACCGACGGCATCGACCCCGATGCCCTGGACGCCGGCATGGTCGACGAAGGGCTGTTCGCCGTCAACGCCGGGATCAACGCCCCGGTGCTGCTGGCGAACCCCGATCTGTTCGAGGCGGCGGGCGTCGACATGCCGGACGACACCACCTGGACCTGGGAGGACCTCCTGGAGATCGCCACGAAGATCTCGGAGAACACCCCGGAGGGCACCTACGGGGTGCAGCAGTTCGGTGCGGCGGGCGGGCCGCCGCTGAGCGTGTTCCTGCGTCAGCTCGGGGCCGACCGGTTCGGCCCGGACGGCGTCGGGTACACCGCCGATCAGCTCGAGAAGTGGATGGACTTCGCACTCGAGCTGCAGGACAGCGGTGCGGCGCCGCCTGCGTCCGTGGCCGTCGAGGAGGCGGGCCAGTCCGTCGACCAGGCGCTGTTCGCCGTCGGGAAGTGCGCGATCCAGGCGCAGTGGTCGAACCAGGTCGTCACCTTGGATGCCGCGCTCGACGGGAAGGTCGTGATCCTGCGGATGCCCTCGATGACCGGCAGCGCGGCCGACGCCCAGCTCTGGTACAAGGCGTCGATGTACTTCTCGGTCGCCGCGACCTCCCAGAAGCAGGATGACGCCGTGGCCCTCGTCGACTGGCTGCTCAACAGCGTCGACGCCGGGAAGATCCTGCTCGCCGAGCGCGGAGTGCCCGCGAACCTCGAGGTGCGCGAGGCGATCGTCCCCGAGCTCACCGACTCCGATCTCAAGGCGGTCGACTTCATCGAGGCGATCGCGGACGAGCTCGGCGAGGCGCCGCCGCTCACCCCGCCCGGCGGCGGAGCCGTCGACGACGCCCTCGCCCGGCACGTCGAGGACGTGCTGTTCGGGCGGGAGAAGCCCGCGGAGGCGAGCGCCGCCGTGATCGACGAAGCATCGGGTCTGCTGGGCTGAGGCGATCGCGATACAGTCACCGGATCACGGTCCCGGAGCCCACGGCCCCGGGGCCGGTCAGGTCGAGCCGAGGAGCGTGGGGGAGTGGCCGGGAACCGCCTGGTGAGCATGAAGGATGTCGCGCGCCGCGCGGAGGTCTCCGTCGGTACCGTCTCCAACGTCCTGAACCGGCCGGACATCGTCTCCCAGGACCGTCGCGAACGGGTCGAGGCGGCGATCGCCGAACTCGGCTACGTGCGCAACGATGCCGCTCGCCAGCTGAAGCTCGGCCACTCCCGCACCGTCGGCGCGATCGTGCTGGACTCCGCGAACCCGTTCTACGGCCAGATCGTCGGCGGCATCGAATCCGCCGCGGAGTCCTCCTCCCTCGCAGTGATCGCCGGCAGCACGGGCAACCGGGAGCAGCGCGAGCGGCTGTACCTCTCGCTGTTCGAGGAGCAGCGTGTGCGGGGCATCCTGCTCGCCTCGACCGGCGGCACCAAGGAGCTCATCGACGGGATCCGCCGACGCGGGACGCCCGTGGTGCTGGTCGAGAGCAGCCGGGACGCCACCGGTGGGTCCTCGGTGAGCGTGGACGACATCGCCGGTGGCGAGATCGCCGTGCGGCACCTCGCCGAGCTGGGGCGGCGCCGGATCGGCGTGGTCGCCGCCCGGCAGGATCTGCGGCAGGTCGCGGATCGTCTGCACGGGGCACGCCGCGCCGCGGCCGACGCCGGGATCGAGCTCGAGGTGCTCGACGCGGAGGACCTCACCGTGCTCGCGGGCCGCGCCGCCGGCATGAGCATCGTCGAACGCCCTGCGGCCGAGCGTCCCGACGCCGTGTTCTGCGTGAACGACCTGATCGCCGTCGGCGTCCTGCAGGCGTTCGCCTTCCGTCACCAGATCTCGGTGCCCGAGGAGATCGCGCTGGTGGGCTACGACGACATCGCCTTCGCGAGCTCGACCGTGGTGCCGCTGACCTCGGTGGCGCAGCCGGCCGACCTCATGGGCCGCACCGCGCTCGCCCTGCTCGAGGAGGAGATCGCCGATCCCGACGCCTCGCCCCGGCACGTGAGCTTCACGCCGACGCTCGTGGAGCGCGAGTCGACGACGGGCTGAACGTCTCCAGGTCCACGCTCGCGCGGATGAGCTCCCGGATCGCGCCGTCGGGGGACGGAACGGCACTGAGAGCTCGGGCCTGCACCGCGATGTTCCCCAGCGCGGTCGCCTCCATGGGGCCGGCGACCACCTCGATGCCCAGGGCGTCGGCGGTGAGCTGGTTCAGCAGGGCGTTGCGGCTGCCTCCGCCGACGACGTGCAGACGCGACGGCAGGGGGAGTTCGGCGAGTCGGCAGGCGGTGTGCAGCCCGTCGCGGTAGGTCTCGGCGAGCGATTCGAGGATGCAGCGCACCAGCTCGGCGGGGGAGCGAGGGTGGGCGCTGCGCCGCTCCGGTCCGTCCTCGTGGTCCCCGTGCTGCTCGCCGGTGACCGGGCGGGCGGCGGCCATGACCCGATCCGCCATCTGGCCGGGCGGGAGGAAGGCCGGATCGGTGGGGTCGATCCGGAAGCGGCCGCCCGGGACCGACGCGGCGGCCTCCAGCAGATCACCGAGGTCGACCTGCGCGCCCTCGTCCTCCCATTGCCGGATCGATTCGCTGACCAGCCACATCCCGGCCACGTTCTTGAGGACGCGGAATGTGCCGTCGATGCCGCGCTCATTCGTGAAGCCGGCCGCGAGGGCCGGCCCCGAGGGGACCGCGCCGGCCAGCTCGAGCCCGATGAGGGACCAGGTGCCCGAGGAGATGTAGGCGACGGGGGCGTTCTCGAGGGCGGCCGCCGGCGAGGCCGGGGCCGCCAGCACCGCCGACGCGGTGTCATGGGAGCCGACGGCGATCACCGGGGCCTCACCGATGCCGAGCACGGAGGCGAGCTCCGGGCGGACCGTGCCCAGCTGCTCGCCCGGTGCGATCAGGGGCGCCAACAGCGCGCGGTCCACGCCGGCTGCCTCCAGGAGCTCGGGGACCCACTCCCGGGCGGTCACCGACAGCATCCCGGTGGTCGAGGCGTTGGTGAGCTCCGTGCGGCGCTCGCCGGTGAGCAGGTAGCCGATGAGGTCGGGCACCATCAGCAGCGCGCTGCCCGCGGGCAGCTCCGCGAGGCGGTCGTCGGCCAGCAGCTGGTAGATCGTGTTGAAGGGCTGCTGGGCGATCCCGGTGAGCGCGAACTGTCGCTCCCGGGAGACCTTCCGCGCGAACTCGTCGGCGACCCCGTCGGTGCGGGAATCCCGATAGGCGATCACCTCGCCGAGGCGCTCGCCGGAGCCCGGCACAGGGGTGCCGTCGGCCCCGACCGCGTCCGGCCCGACCAGGCCGTAGTCCACGGCCCAGGAGTCGACGCCGATGGAGGACAGGCGGCCCAGTCCACGCACGACGGCGAGATCATGGGCGTCGGCCAGCCCCTGCCTGATCTCGGCCCACAGGGCATCGAGATCCCAGCACAGGTGACCGCCGCGCCGGACCAGACGGTTCTCGAAGCGGTGCGCCGGGACCAGCTCGAGGCGACCGTGGTCGACCACGCCGAGCATGACCCGGCCCGAGGTGGCACCGAGATCGATCGCCGCGACTGCGAACGGGCTGCTGGTGCCGGTGCTGGTGCTGGTGCCGTAGTCAGGTCGTGGGCCGGGGGCCGGGACGGCGCCGCTCATCGCAGGAACGCGGCCGCGACCCCGGCGTCGACCGGGACGTGCAGGCCGGTGGTGTGCGAGAGGTCCCCGGAGGTCAGGGCGAACACGGCGTTCGCGACGTTCTCCGGCAGCACCTCGTGTCCGAGCAGCGTGCGCTGGGCGTAGAACTTGCCGAGGTCCTCCTCCTGGACGCCATAGACCTTCGCGCGGCTGGCGCCCCAGCCGCCGGCGAAGATGCCGGAGCCGCGCACCACCCCGTCGGGGTTGATGCCGTTGACCCGGATCTGATGGCTGCCGAGCTCCGCCGCGAGCAGCCGCACCTGATGGGCCTGATCGGCCTTGGTCGCCGAGTAGGCGATGTTGTTGGGCCCGGCGAACACGGAGTTCTTCGAGGAGATGTAGATGATGTCCCCGCCCATGGCCTGGTCGATCATCACTCGCGCCGTCTCCCGGGAGACCAGGAACGAGCCGCGCGCCATGACGTCGTGCTGGAGGTCCCAGTCCTTCGCGGTGGTCTCCAGCAGCGGCTTGGACAGCGACAGCCCGGCATTGTTGACGATCAGGTCGAGGCCGCCGAAGGCGAGCACAGCCTCGGCGACCGCCTCCACGACCGCGGCCTCATCGGAGACGTCGGCCCGCAGGACCACGGCCTTGTCCGGTCCGCCCAGCTCCTCGGCGACGGCCTGTGCGTTCTCGAGGTTCAGATCGGCGATGACCACGCAGGCCCCGTCGGCGACCAGTCGGGCCGCGGTGGCCTTGCCGATCCCGGAGCCGCCCCCGGTCACCAGCGCCACTCGAGTGGCGAGCGGCTTGGGCGCGGGCTTGCGCTGCAGCTTCGCCTCCTCGAGGGCCCAGTATTCGATGCGGAACTTCTCCGACTCCTCGATCGGCGCATAGGTCGAGATCGACTCCGCGCCCCGCATGACGTGGATGGCGTTGACATAGAACTCGCCGGCCACGCGCGCGGTCTGCTTATCGGCACCGAAGCTGAACATGCCCACGCCCGGGACCAGCACGATCGCGGGGTCCGCACCGCGCAGGGCGGGGGAGTCCGGCTCAGCATGGCGCTCGTAGTAGGCGGAGTAGTCCTCGCGGTACGCCTCGTGCAGCTCCGTCAGGCGGGCCACGGAGTCCTCGACCGACGCGTCGGCCGGGAGGTCCAGGACCAGGGGCTTCACCTTGGTGCGCAGGAAATGGTCGGGGCAGGAGGTGCCGAGCTCGGCCAGGGGCGCGAGCTTCTCGCTGGCGAGGAACTCGTGCACGATCTCGGTGTCCGTCCAGTGCCCGATCATCGGGGCATCGGTCGAGGCGAGGCCGCGGATCACCGGGAACAGGGCCGACGCCTTCGCATGGCGCTCGGCCTCCGGAAGTGCTTCCCGGGCGGCGTCGTGCGCGCCGAACGGCTCCGCGGAGCCGGTGCGCTCGAGGAACTCGGTCGCCTCGGCGATGATCCGCAGGGAGTTCTCCTGCGCCTCCTGGGAGGTCTCGCCCCAGGCGGTGATGCCGTGCCCGCCGAGGATGCAGCCGATCGCAGCGGGGTGCTCCGCCTTGATCGCCGCGATGTCCAGGCCCAGCTGGAATCCCGGGCGGCGCCACGGCACCCACACCACGGCGTCGCCGAAGCACTCCGTCGTCAGGCGCTCGCCGTCGGCCGCGGTCGCGAGCGCGATCCCGGCGTCGGGGTGCAGGTGGTCCACGTGGGCGGCATCGACGAGCGCGTGCATGGCAGTGTCGATCGACGGCGCGGCGCCGCCCTTGCCGTGCAGGCAGTAGTCGAAGGCCGCGACCATCTCGTCCTCCCGGTCCACGCCCGGGTACACGTCCTGCAGGGCGCGCACACGATCCAGGCGCAGCACCGCCAGGCCCTTCTCCTGCAGCGTGCCGAGGTCTCCGCCGGAGCCCTTGACCCACAGCAGCTCGGTCTCCTCGCCGGTGACCGGATCGGTGTCCGTGCCCTTGGCGGACGTGTTCCCGCCCGCGTAGTTGGTGTTCCTCGGATCGTCGCCCAGCTCGTGCGAGCGGCGGAGCAGGGCGTCGATCGTCTCGCGTGCGTTCGTGGTGCGATGCGTCGTCATGCTCAGGCTCCCCATCCCATCTGGTTGCCGCCCACGCGCTCCGCGGCGACCTTGTCCTCGTAGCCGCTCGCCCGGAACGCCTCGAACGGATCGGCCGGGAGGCCCCGCTCCTCGCGGAAGGCGGCCAGGGCCGGGCGCACGTCGGTCCAGAACGCGTCCATGAGGATCGTGTTCGCCTCGAGCACGTCGTGGCGCTCCTGGGCATCGGCGAGGGCTTCGCGATCCACCAGCAGCGTCTTGGCGAGGGTCTCCTGGACGTTCAGCACCGAGCGGATCTGGCCCTGGATCTTGGACTCCAGGTTGTGGCACTGGTCGAGCATGAAGTTCACACCCGCGGCAGGGCGGTGCGCGTCCTGCTGGACGATCTCGAACAGGATCCGGAACAGCTGGAACGGGTCCGCCGCCCCGACGATCAGATCGTCATCGGCGTAGTTGCGCGAGTTGAAGTCGAAGGCGCCGAGGCGGTTCTGGCGCAGCAGCTGGGCGACGATGAACTCGATGTTGGTGCCGGGCGCGTGGTGACCGGTGTCGAGCACGACCTGCGCCTGCTCGCCGAGGGCCAGGCAGTGCAGCAGGCTGGTGCCCCAGTCCGGGACGTCCGTGTGGTAGAACGCCGGCTCGAAGAACTTGTACTCGAGCACGATCCGCTCGCCCTCGCCGAGTCCCTGGTAGATCTCCGCGAGGGACTCCGCGAGATGGTCCTGACGGGCGCGGATCGAATCCTGCCCGGCGTAGTTCGTGCCGTCGGCCAGCCAGATCTTCAGCTCGTGCGAGCCGGTGGCGCGCATGACGTCCAGGCACTCGAGGTGATGGTCGATCGCGCGGCGCCGCACGGTCTTGTCGCCGTGCGTGAGCGAGCCGAACTTGTACTCGTCGTCCTGGAAGGTGTTGGAGTTGATCATCCCGAGCGTCATGCCCTGCTCCTCGGCGAACTCGCGCAGGGCACCGAAGTCCTCGACCTTGTCCCAGGGGTAGTGCAGGGAGACGCGCGGCGCCGAGCCGGTGAAGGCGTGGGTCTGCGCGGCGTCGGCGATCTTCTCGAAGGGGTCGCGCGGGGTGCCGGGGGTGCCGAACACCTTGAAGCGGGTGCCGGAGTTGCCGTAGCCCCAGCTGGGGACCTCGATCGAGAACTCTTCGAGATCCCGGGCGACGTCGGCGGGAAGGGTGGTGGGAGTGGTCATGGGTGCTCCTCGAGGATTCCGTCGGAGCCGGAACCCGGTCGACGGTGACGGGCGGGGTGGTGCGATGTCATGCCGCAGCGGGTGTCACGCACTAGTTGAAACGACTCAACCCACGTTATCACGCCATTGGGTGGAAGTGCCAGGCGGCACTGGCGACGCCCGAGGGGGCGCGCTGGGCGCGCCGCGTTCCGCTCGCGGGTGGCGCGGGAAAGCGGTTGACATTGCCGGTCGATGAACTCAGGATGGGCGGCAGCGGGTGCACGCCGAGGCCAGTCCCGAGACTCGCGCGCATGAGCCGGGTATCCACGAAACCCTCGGACTTCACGCCATCCCCGCAGGAGCCCCGTTGACCAGCGCTGACCTTGACCACCTGCTCGCCACCACCCCCGCCCGCAGCCCGCATCGCTGCTGCTTCCTGCTGCACGTGCGCCCCGAGAGGCTGGTCGACTACGTCGCCGCCCACCAGGACGTGTGGGAGGAGATGCGCGAGGCGCTGACCACCGCGGGCTGGCGCAACTACTCCCTGTTCCTGCGCCCGGAGGATGGCATGGTCGTCGGCTACTTCGAGGCCGATGACGTCGACGCCGCGCAGGAGGCCATGGGTCGCGCCGCGATCTCCCCGCGCTGGGAGGCGACGATGGCCGAGTACTTCGCGCCCGGCGGCGGCGAGAAGCAGGTGCTGCCGCAGTACTTCCACCTCGCATGATCCACTGATCCCCTGGCACTGCAGTCCCCGAGCGAAGGAGCCCGATGAGTCCGATGAGGCCGAGCAGCCCGCAGTCCGCGCCTTCCCCGCAGGTCATCAACCCCGATGGCGCCTGGTGCTGGTTCCAGGACGAGCGCGCGCTGGTCGACCCCGAGGCCGGGCTGCTCGTCGTCGGCTCCATCGCCTCCGGGGGAGCCCCTGAGGATGTTGCGCGTCGCGGGGACCTCGATCTCACGGTCGTGGATCTCGCGTCGGGCGCCGCCCAGGTGGTGACCCTGCACCCCGGGTTCGAGGCCGACGATCACGATGTGCCCGCACTGTGGCGTCGGCCGGACGGCCGCTGGCTCGCGGTCTACGCCCGGCACAAGAGCGACGACCTCACCCACTGGCGGATCAGCGAACCCGGCGACCCCACCCGCTGGGGCGAGGAGCGCACCTACGACTGGACCGCGCACACCGGCGGCCGCGGCGTCACCTACTCCAACCTCCACGAGATCGACGGCCGCCTGTACTGCATCGCCCGGGCCGTCAACGACGATCCCTGCGCCCTGGTCTCCGACGACCACGGGGACACCTGGGCCTACGCCGGTAAGCTGTTCGACCGCCCCAAGATCGGCTACGTCAACGGCTACGCCCGCTACGCCGACGGCCCCGGGAGCCTGCACGTGCTGGTCACCGACCATCACCCGCGCGACCACGACAACTCGATCTACCACGGCACGATCGCGCGCGGCCGCCTCCGCGACAGCACCGGCCGCGCCCTGGAGGCCGAACCGTTCACCGATCCCGCGCCGGACCAGGCGGAGCTGACCACCGTGCTCGCCGCGGGCACGGAGGTCGGGGGAGCGCGGCTGGGGCACGCCTGGACCACGGACATCCGCGAGGCGGACGGTCAGGTGGCCGCGGTGATGACCGCCCGCGCCGACCATCAGGCGGCACCGGACGGCGCAGATCTGGGACGCAACGTCCCGGTCCCGGACCTGCGCTTCGTCTATGCCCGGCTCGGCGCCGACGGCCGGTGGACCCTCTCTCCGCTCGCGAAGGCCGGGCCAGGCCTGCTGCCGCACGAGCAGGACTATTCCGGGCTGGCGGCGATCGACCCGTACGACGTCGACACCGTCTACCTCTCCACCCCGATCGACCCGCGCGACGGCTCCCGCCTCGCTCACCATGAGATCTTCCGTGGACACACCGCCGACGAGGGGCGACGCTGGGCATGGACCGCGCTCACCGATGCCGCCGAGAACCCGGGGGTCGACAACCTCCGCCCGATCGTCGCCCCGGGCGACCCGTCCACGACTCATCTGCTCTGGTTCCGCGGAACCATGCGCTCCTCCCAGGACTACGACTGCGAGGTCGTGCTCCGCAGCACTCCGCGCTGAGGAGCCCCGTCCGCAGAGCCCCGTCCGCAGGGCCCGCCCACTGCACCGGCCCGCCCGCACCCTCCGCACCACCGAAAAGGACCCGCGATGACAGAGAAGACTTCCCCCGATCTCCGGCCCGCGCCCCGTGACCCCGCCGAGGAGGCGATGGCCACCCCCACCGGCCCCCTCGAGATGGAACGTCGGATGCACGCCCTCGGCGATGCCGCCACCTGGGAGGACGTCGACGCACAGGCGCATCGAGCCTGGGACGCTCCGTATGGCCCGCCGGAGACGTGGGCGGTCGATGCCGAGGACCGGGAGATCCCCGGCCCGCACGGCCCGGTCCCCGTGCGCGTCTACACCCCGCGGGCCTCGGCCGACGGGCCACGACCCTGCCTGGTGTGGCTGCACGGCGGTGGCTTCGTGCACGGCGACCTCGACATGCCCGAGGGCGACCATGTGGCGCGGGGCGTCGCCGGACGCGCCGATGCCGTCGTGGTCTCGGTCGACTACCGGCTGTGCGACGGGTTCGACGGGAGCCCCGCCCGCGAGTTCCCCGGCGGGCCCGAGCACGTGACCGCACCGATCCCGCTGGACGACGTCTGCGCGGCCGTGGCCTGGACGCGGAGCAGCGCGGACACCCTCGGCATCGACCCGGCCCGGGTCGCGATCGGCGGCGCCAGCGCGGGCGGCAACCTCGCCGCGGCGGCGTCCCTGCGCCTGACCGACGAGGGCACTCTGCCGGCCGCCTCGCTGCTGATGTATCTCGTCGCCCATCCGGTGCGGCCCGAGCCCGACGCCGAGGAGGCGCAGGCGCTCGCGGCGACGCCGCCGATGGTGCGCTTCCCCCTCGAGACGATGCAGGCCATGTCGAGCAACTACCTCGGGCGCCCCTTCCAGGAGGCGACGCCCTACGACTTCCCGGGGCTCGCCGACCCCGGCCAGCTGGCGGCGCTCCCGCGCACCTATATCGAGACCGATGAGTACGACGACCTGCGGGTCAGCGGGCGTCGATACGCCGAGCAGCTGCGCGAGGCCGGGGTGGACGTCGAGTATGTCGTGCGCCGCGGCGTGTGCCACGGGCATCTGAACCGGGTGGGACTGGCGGAGGCGCGCGACTCCATGGACCGGATGGGGGACCTGGTGCGCGGACTCTGAACCGCTGCACGGGCAGGACCGGTGCGACCGTCGCACCGACCCGGATCGAGGAGGATCCATGCAGTCACCGCAGAACGGGCAGTCCCCGCATCACGGACAGTCACCGAAGCACGGGCGATCACCGCAGTACGGAGTCATCGCTCCTGACCAGGACGTCGACGCGATCCTCGCCGCGGGCGCGGACTACATCGAGCCCACGATCGTCGGCAACGTGATCATGCCCGACGGCGACGGTGTCGACGACGGCGGCGGTGTCGGCGGGTGGCGGGTGAACACCGCACTGCGGACGCGCGCGGCCTCCCCGTCGTTCGCCGTGCTGGTGCCGGGGGCGATGCGTCTGTCCGATCCCGATTTTCCGCTCGCCTCGACCCGCGACTACCTGCGCACCGCGCTCGGCGCGGCCGCCGATCTGGCCCGCCCGGGAGCCACCGTGGTGCTGGGCAGCGGAGCAGCACGACGCATGCCCGAGGGGGTCGACCCGGACGCTGCCCGCCTGCAGTTCGCCCGCTCGGTCGAGGTCGCCCGCGACGTCGGGGCGGAGCATGGCCTCGAGATCGTCCTCGAGCCCCTGCATCGTGGGGAGACCGACCTGATCAACACCGTGACCGAGGCGATCGACTTCCTCGATGAGTTCGGGATGGGTGAGCTCAGGGTCGTCGCGGACCTCTTCCACATCATGCGGGAGGGGGAGCCCCTCGAGGTGATCCGGGCTCGGGCCGACCGCGTCGCGCATGCCCACATCGCCGACTCGGGCCGCACCCCGCCCGGTCAGGGGGAGTGGCCGCTCGCGGAGTTCTTGGAGGCGCTGCGCGGCGGCGGATACCGCGGGCACGTCTCGATCGAGTGCACCTGGGCCGACGTCGCCTCCGAGGCCGGGCCGGCGCTCGCCGCAGTGCGTGCAGCGGACCCGGCGTGGGCGGCATCGGGCGCCTGATCCGGGAGTCGGGCGGCGAGCGGACGGTGGACGAGCGAGTGGAAGGGACTGATGCACGATCAGGTGTCACATGATCTGTGGCGCCGTGCGGCGTTGCAGGGAAGGATGTGCGCCATGCCCGCTCCCTATCCCAAAGAGTTCCGTGAGGACGTCGTCCGCGTCGCGAGGAACCGTGAACCCGGCCAGAAGCTCTCCGTGATCGCGAAGGACTTCGGGATCTCCGAGTCCTGCCTGACGAACTGGATGCGCCAAGCGGACGTCGAGGACGGCAACCGGCCTGGGAAGACCCGTGAGGATTCCACCGAGCTGCGCGAGCTCCGACGCCGGAACCGGCTGCTGGAGCAGGAGAACGAGGTGCTCCGCCGTGCTGCTGCATACCTGTCCCAGGCGAATCTGCCGGGAAAATCCTCTACCCGCTCGTGAGCGAGCTCGCCGCCGACGGGATCCCCGTTGCGGTGTCCTTGCGGGTCCTGAAGCTCTCCCGTCAGCCCTACTACCGCTGGCGCAAACAGCAGGTCACCGAGGCCGAGCTGGTCGAGGCCTATCGAGCCAACGCGCTATTGGACGCTCACCGCGACGACCCGGAGTTCGGGTACCGATTCCTCGCCGGCGAAGCCGCTGAGGCTGGTGAGGTCATGTGCGAGCGAACCGCGTGGCGGATCTGCCACGACAACCAGTGGTGGTCCGTTTTCGGGAAGAAGCGCGCCAAGAACGGGAAACGTCCGGGACCGCCTGTCCACGATGACCTCGTCCAGAGGGACTTCACTGCCGATGACGTCAACGAGCTGTGGCTGACCGACATCACCGAGCACTGGACTGATGAGGGCAAGCTCTACCTCTGCGCGATCAAGGACGCCTTCTCCGGCCGGATCGTCGGCTACTCCATGAGTGACCGGATGAAGGCCCGCTTGGCGGTGAACGCCCTGGCCAACGCGGCAACCCGGCGCGGCGACGTTGCTGGCTGCATTGTTCACTCAGACCGCGGGTCGCAGTTTCGATCCCGGAAGTTCGTCCACGCCCTGAACCAGCATCACCTCATCGGATCCATGGGCCAAGTCGGTGCTGCCGGTGATAACGCGGCGATGGAATCCTTCTTCGCGCTACTCCAGAAGAACGTCCTGGACCGGCGCCGTTGGCGCACCCGTGAGGAACTCCGGATCGCGATCATTACCTGGATCGAACGGACCTACCACCGCCGCCGGCGTCAGGCCCGCCTGGGCCGATTGACCCCCATCGAATACGAGACCATCATGAACCCGACCGTCACCCTGGCGGCCTAAACCAAGCTGACACCTGATCGTGCATCAGTCCCAACGTCGTGACAGCATCTTTGCGGTCCCTTCGGAGGAGGAGTGCGACTACGGGCGGTTACGTGCACTGGACAGCTCATCAGCGAGCGATTCGTCGACCACCGGCGGTCAGCGAGCCCAGACATCACCTGCGCGCCACGACGGTCTCTCCCTGGGTGGGTGTGACCGGCGTCGCTTGCTGGTGGTCTATGAATGTGCGCCTTCCGGGCGGGAAGCGTGAAGTGTTGCCGCGTGTTGCCGAGAGCGCTTTCCCTGGAGAGTGTTCCTCGTGGAGCGGTATCTGTACAGGTCAGGGCTCATGCAAGACGTGCGAAGGTTATGCAATCTGGCCGCAGCGAGATGACTCGTTACTGAAACGGGATGTTCCCGACCAGTCATAGGGGGCGGCCGCGACTTCGATGGGCGCCCCCGGATGGACGACCTTCTTGACGGGGGCGTCGCTCCTTCACCGCGTCGGCGGCGGTGTCCCGACCGTGGGGCGGCGGGCTCGGGCGCAGGGCGCGAGGTGACCGCAGACCACAGCGCTCTACAGTGCGGGTATGAACGCTGACCGAGACGCGCAAGGCGATTCAGCGCCGGTGGAGGAGGCCGTCGAATCTGCGGCCGACGAGCCGGCCCTCGAAGTGATCGCTCGGGGTGGGTTCCTCATGAGCGGGCTGGTGCACCTGCTGATCGGATGGTTCGCCGTGCAGCTGGCCTTCGGGGACCCCAGCGGCAGCGCCGACCAGTCCGGAGCGATCAGCGCGATCGCGCAGGCACCGGGCGGGCGGGTCCTGCTGTGGACGGGTGGGATCGCGATGACGGCGCTCGCGGTGTGGTCGGCTCTGCGAGCGTGGCTCTCGGCGCGGCGTGCGCGGTCGGCGACCTCGGCCCTGACCCAGTGCCTGCGATGGGCGGGCAGGGCCGTGATCTACGCAGGGCTGGCAGCGACCGTGCTGAGGTTCGCCGCTGGTGGCGGAGCCTCCTCGAGCGCGCAGACGGAGTCGGCCACGGCCGGTCTGCTCGGCGGCGGGGCCGGACGGGTCGCGGTGGTCCTCGCCGCGGGCGTGGTGATCAGCATCGGGGTCGGCTTCGTCGTCATCGGAGCCGGCCGTCGGTTCCTCCAGCAGCTCGAGCGCAGCGGGCACCGCACGGTCGGCCTCGCGCTCCGGGTCACCGGGGTTCTCGGGTACATCGCGAAGGGAATCGCCCTGGTGGCCGTCGGGGCGCTGCTCGGATGGGCCGGTATCGCCGCGGAGCCGCAGAAGGCCACAGGCCTCGACGGAGCGCTGCAGGCACTGTCCGGGGTGCCGGAGGGACGGATCGTCCTGCTGCTCCTCGGCATCGGCCTGATCGTCTTCGGGGTCTACTGCTTCCTCCGCTCGCGCTACCAGGACATGTGACCGGGAGCCTCAGGCCTCGACCGATGACACCGGTGACGCAGCAGCACTGCCCCGTGGCGGGGGATCCGCAGGTCGATCGCGGTCGAGCCCGGGGCCACGCCGCGGGCGGCGTCGGACTGCTCCGTCACGGCGCGCACGGGTACAGCGGCCCCGCTCCACAGCTCCCTGACCTCGCCCTCGATCCGCGCGGGCAGCCCCACGTCCTGGCTGTCGAGCGAGACCGTGAGCTCGTTTTCGCCGAGGTTGAAGGCGGCGACATAGCGCGTCCCGCCCGCCCCGTCGGCCGACCACAGGACCAGCGCCCCCTCGCGGAAGACCTCCCGGTTGTCGCAGGAGCGGTGGAGCACCTCGAGCACGTCGGCGTTCTGCAGCAGCGCGATCGTCGCCTGATCGGAGCTGGGCAGGTCACCGCCCACCATGAGCGGCGAGCGGGCGATCACCCAGAGGGTCATCAGCGCGACCTGCTCGTGCGGGGTCAGCGAAGAATCGCGGGGCTCGCCGCGCTCGGCACGGATCCCGATCCGGCCCAGCGGCAGCATGTCGCCGTCGGCCCAGCCGTCGGGTCCCGAGAACGGCGCCCAACGGGCGAAGCGCGCGAAGTTCGCCTCCACGTCCTCCCACCGATCCCACAGGTCGTCGCAGATCCGCCACATCGTGGCGTGCTCGCGCAGGTGATCGAGCCTGGTCAGCGAGAGGTCGCGGCCCGGGGACAGGCTCAGCTGCAACGGCCGGCCGCAGCGGTCGATCGCCGCGGTGAAGGTCTCGATCTCGGCGGCCTGGTAGGGCCACAGCATGTCGTCGACCTTGAGGAAGTCCACGCCCCAGTCCGCGTACAGCGCGAGCACCGAGTCGTAGTAGGCGTGGGCGCCCGGCACGGCATGGTCGATGCCCACCATGTCCGGGTTCCACTCGCAGGCGTTGGTCTCGTCGGCGATGTCCGCCGCACGCAGCGGGGAGCCGATGAGCGGGGTGTTCGCCGCCACCGCGCGCCGGGGGATCCCGCGCATCACGTGGATGCCGAACCGCAGGCCGAGGGCATGGATCTGCGCGGCCAGCGGGGCGAACCCGGCGCCGTCGGCGGAGCTCGGGAAGCGGCCCGGATCCGGGAGCAGCCGGCCGTGCTCGTCCATCGCGAGCGGGGCGTCGGCGTTGTAGCCGTGGGAGCGGGCCGACGGATCGGACCAGTCGATGTCTACGACCACCGTGTCCCAGCCGAAGGGCAGCAGATGCTCGGCGAGGAAACGGGCATTGGCCAGCACTTCCTCCTCGGTCACCGTGGTGCCGTAGCAGTCCCAGCTGTTCCAGCCCATCGGCGGACGCGAGGGATCGGCCGGGCGGGGCGCAGCGGGTGCCGCGGCGACGGTCCGGGCCCCGGACGGGGCAGGAGGCGTGGTCATGTCACTCTCCGAGCAGACGGTCGACATAGGTATTGCGGAAGACCCGTTCGGGATCCAGCCGATCCCGCAGGGCCCGGAAGTCCGGCAGACGGGGATACTGCGCGCGCACCGTCCCCGGGGCGGTGGTGAAGACCTTGCCCCAGTGGGGTCGGGGCGCGAACGGGGCCAGACGCTCCTCGATCTCCGGCAGCAGGGCCTCGACCTCGCGCGGAAGCTGCTTCCAGGTGAAGTGCACGCAGGAGCTGTCGCGATGGAACGCGGGGGAGAGCCAGAGGTCGTCGGCCGCGACCGTGCGCACCTCGGAGGCATGCAGCAAGGGGCGGATCCGCTCGCCGAGCGGCATCACGGCGGCAAGCGCCTCGGCCACCTGAGCGCGCGCCACGAAGTACTCGGACTGGATCTCCTCGCCGCTGCTCGGCGTGAACTCCAAGCGGAAGTGCGGCAGACGCTCGTGCGACGGCCCCGATGCACCGCTCTGGTCCGTGCAGGGCTCCGCGAGCAGATCGGGCAGCGGGTGCACCGCCCTGGTGGCCCGATGCCCGCCGTGCCACAGCTCGGGAAGCTCGTCGTCCACACCGACGGCCTGTTTCACCCAGGCCTGCGCGATGCGTCCGTCCCAGCGGTGGAAGAGGCTCACGCTGTAGCCTGCGCCCAGCATCTCGTCCAGTGCCGCGCTGGTCATGGCGCCGTCGGCGACGTCGAGGTGCACCGTCTGCCGCATGGCGAACGCGGGCACCAGGTCCAGCGTCAGGTGCGTGACCACCCCGAGCGTGCCGAGCGACAGGACCACCCCGTCGAAGATCGCGGGGTCGTCCTCCCGGGACAGCGCCAGCAGGTCGCCGTTCGCGGTGACGAGGTCGACGGCCCGCACCGAGGAGGCCAGCGACCGGTGGCGGTCACCGGAGCCGTGGGTGCCCGTCGCGCTCGCGCCGCCGACGGAGATGTGGGGGAGCGACCCCATGGTCGCGAGGGCCAGACCGTGCTCGGCCGCTGCGACGGCCAGCTCCCCGTAGCGCACCCCGGCCGCGACCCGCACGGTGCGGGCGGCGGTGTCGAACTCGAGGTCCGACGGCATCGCGGCCAGGCTCACCAGCGGACCGTCGCTTGCCGCGACCTGCGAGAACGAGTGCCGCGTGCCGAGCGCTCGGAGCCGTCGACTGCGGCCCACGAGCGCCTGCAGCTCGGGGACCGACGTCGGAGCATGCAGCGGGCCGGGCCCGTAGTCCACGGTGCCGGACCAGCTCAGCCCGGGCCGGGCCAGCGGGGTCTCCCGCGGGATGTCGTCAGGGGGCATGCGCTCCACCTCTTCGTGGTCTGCCGTGGATGAGGAGAACGAGTTTTGCGCCCGCACGACCTATGTTGCGCTCCGCATCGGTTGTTATGTCGCAGGACATCGGTGACAGTTCTGTATCAGGACATCGGTGACACTTCCGTGGCTCTTGGTGGTGACACTTCGCCGGTAAAAATGGGCGGTGAGCAGAAACGAGCCCGTCGATCCCACTGTCCGCCTGGCCATCTCGCGGTGGCCTGATGACGCGCCGCGTGGGTCGGTGAGCACGTTCTGCGTCGAGCACGGCATCTCGCGCAAGACGTTCTACGTCCTCCGTGCTCGCGCCCGCGTCGATGGGCCCGCGGCCGTGCTCGAGCCCCGCACCAAACGACCACATACCTCCCCGGGCCAGCTCGATGAAGAGGTCAAGGACCAGGCTGTTCAGGTCCGCGCCGCACTCGAAGCGTCTGGGCTGGATCACGGTCCGATCAGCGTCCACGACCGGATGAAAGCGATGGGACTTGAAGCGCCATCGATCGCGGCCCTGGCACGGATCTTCCGCGAACGAGGCGTGGCTCGACTGGAGCCGAGGAAGCGGCCTCGCGCGTCCTGGCGGCGGTTCGTCTATCCGGCACCGAACGCGTGCTGGCAGCTGGATGCGACCCAGTACGTCCTCACCAACGGCCGGACCTGCGTGATCTTCCAGCTCCAGGACGATCATTCGCGCCTCGCGGTCGCCTCTCACGTGGCGGGCAGCGAGACCGCTGAAGCAGCGATCGCGGTGTTCAACAAGGGCACCGCGCGTTGCGGAACTCCACAGCGTCTGCTCACCGACAACGGAGCCGCGCTGAACCCCACGCGCCGTGGGATGAAGGGCCAGCTCGTCATCCACGTGACCGCGCTGGGAGTCGAGGCGATCACCGGGAAGCCCTACAAGCCGACCACGCAGGGCAAGAACGAACGATTCCACCAGACCTTGTTCCGCTGGCTGGACAAGCAGCCCATCGCGGGAAGCATCGAAGAGCTCCAAGCACAGGTCGACGAGTTCGACGTCATCTATAACGAGCAACGCCCTCACCAGGGACTTCCCGGACGGATCACACCACGCCAAGCCTGGGACGCGACTGAGCCGGCACCGTCTCCCCGGCCTGTCGTGGAGCCCAGCCTGATCATCGAGTCCGTCGGGGACAGCAAGAAGCGTTCCCGGAAGCTCCCCCGGGAGCGGGTCATCCAGACCGGTGAACGAACACGGGTGGTGAACAACAACGGCACGATCACCCTCCACGGCGTCGCGTTCCAGGTCTCCTACCCTCATGCCCAGCAGGAAGTGCACGTCCTCGTCGAACAGGCCAGCGTCACGTTCGTCGACCTTCACGGCGAGATCCTGGCCGAGCACGCTTGGCCCCCGCTCGGCATCCGATACGCCTCCAAGCACACGGGTCAACGGAGCGGCAAACGCCGAGGCCGGCCACCGAAGAACCCCGAACCGTCACCGATGTCCTGAGACATCAACTGTCACCGATGTCCTGATACAGAACTGTCACCGAAGTCCTGAGACATCACAGCGCTCCGCATCGGTCGTGCGGGTGCAAAACTTCGGTGGTTCGCGTGATCCGGCGCGCGGGCCCGGCGTGCGGTGCCCGGCGCGCGGTGCCCGGCGCGGTGCCGGGCCCGGCCACCTGGATCGCGCCCGCGGACCGGGCCCGGCCGCCCGGTTCGCGCCCGCGGACCGGGCCCGGTCGGTCAGAAGCCCTGGCCGAGGCGGTAGAAGACCTGGTTGGTGCGCAGCTCCTGGGCGAAGGAGCGCACCGTGGTGTCCTCGTCGATCACGGCGAGCTCGAGGTCACCGATCTGGGCGAGGTCCTCCCACACCTCGAGGTCCACCGCATTGCTCATCACCGTGTGGTGGGCGGCGCCGGCGGTCAGCCAGCACTCGGCGGAGGTCGCGAAGTCCGGGGCGGGCTCCCAGACGGCGCAGGCCACCGGCAGGTTGGGCAGGTCGTGGTCGGGCTCCACGACCTCGACCACGTTGGCGATCAGTCGGAAGCGCTCGCGCATGTCGCTCAGGGCCACCACCACGGCGGGTCCGGCGTCGGCCGTGAACTTCAGGCGCACCGGGTCCTCGCGGTCCCCGATCCCCAGCGGGTGGATCTCGAGGGTGGGCTTCGCGGTGGTCAGCGAGGGGGAGACCTCGAGCATGTGGGCGCCGAGGATCTTCTCGCTGCCCGGGGTGAGCTCGTAGGTGTAGTCCTCCATGAGGGACGCGCCGCCGGGCAGGCCGTGGCCCATCACCGCAGCCACCCGCACCAGGATCGCCGTCTTCCAGTCGCCCTCGGCGCCGAAGCCGTAGCCGTCGGCCATCAGGCGCTGCACGGCGAGACCGGGCAGCTGGCGCAGCCCGCCGAGGTCCTCGAAGTTCGTGGTGAACGCGCCGAAGCCGCCCTGCTCGAGGAACGAGCGCAGGCCCAGCTCCTGGCGGGCGCCGTAGCGCAGTGCGTCGTGGCGCTCCCCGCCCGCGCGCAGCTCGGGGGCGACGTCGTACAGCTCCTCGTACTCGGCGACCAGCGCGTCGATCGCGCTGTCCTCGACGGCGTCGACGACCTCGACCAGGTCGTTCACGCCCCAGGTGTTCACGGAGACGCCCAGGCGCAGCTCCGCCTCGGTCTTGTCGCCCTCGGTGACGGCGACATTGCGCATGTTGTCGCCGAAGCGCGCCAGCTTCAGAGAGTGCATCTCGGCCCAGCCGGTGGCGGCGCGGGCCCAGCGGCCCACCTTCTCCTGCACACCCTCATCGCTCGCGTGGCCCACGACGGTCTTGCGGTTCACGCCCAGGCGGGTGGCGATGTAGCCGAACTCGCGGTCGCCGTGCGCGGCCTGGTTCAGGTTCATGAAGTCCATGTCGATCGTGGACCAGGGCAGTTCGACGTTCGCCTGCGTGTGCAGATGCAGCAGCGGGGTGCGCAGGGCGTCGAGGCCCTGGATCCACATCTTCGCCGGGGAGAAGGTGTGCATCCAGGCGATGACGCCCACGCAGGCGGGATCCGCGTTCGCGGCCAGCGCGATCTCACGGATCGCGTCGCGGTCGGTGAGCACCGGCTTCCAGACGATCTTCACGGGGATCGACGAGCCGGCGTCGAGGGTCTCGGCGATCACACGGGACTGCTCGGCGACCTGGTCGAGCGTCTCGGGACCGTACAGGCCCTGGCTGCCGGTCAGGAACCAGATCTCGCGGGTTTCGAAGGGGTTCTGCATGGGGTGTCCTAGCGGTCGAATGAGCAGGTGCGGAGTGCGGAGTGCGGAGTGCGGAGTGCGGTGTGCGGGGTGCGGGTCGCGGGGGTGCAGCGTGCGGCCTGCGAGAAGTGCAGGGCGTGGGGTGCACGGTGCGAGGAGCGCGGGGCACGGGTGCCCGCGCAGTGTGCGGCGGGTCAGTGGGCGTCGATGCCGTCGTCGGCGTCGGCGAGGGCGTCGGCCGCGGGCTCCGCGGCGTCGCTGCGCTGTCCGTAGACGTTCTGGTAGCGGTCGAACAGCGAGTCGATGTGCCGGGCGTCGATCGGCAGCGGCTGGCCGAGCTGGCGGGAGATGTGCACCGTGCGGGCCACCTCCTCGCACATCACGGCGGCCTTCACGGCATCACGGCCGTCCTTGCCGATCGTGAACGGGCCGTGGTTCTGCATCAGCACGGCGCGGGAGCGGGAGCCTCGCAGGGTCTCGACGATGCCCCGGCCGATGGAGTCGTCGCCGATGATGGCGAAGGGGCCCACGGGGATCGGCCCGCCGAACTCGTCGGCCATCATCGTGAGCACGCAGGGGACCTCCTCGCCGCGCGCCGCCCAGGCGGTCGCGTAGGTCGAGTGGGTGTGGACCACGCCGCCCACCTCGTCCATGTGCTCGTAGACATAGGCGTGGGCCGCGGTGTCCGAGGACGGGGTCAGGGAATCCGGGGTGCCATCGACGATCTTCGCGCCGTCCAGCGTGCACACCACCATCGTCGACGGTGTGAGCTCGTCGTAGGAGACGCCGGACGGCTTGATGACCAGCAGGCCGGGCACCTCGGGGGAGGTCGCCGGCACGCGCTCGGAGACGTTCCCGGCGGTCCAGACCACGAGTCCGTTGCGCGGCAGCTCGGCGTGCAGCGCGGCGACGCGCTCACGGGTCGCGGCAACGGCCTCCTGCGTGGACCGGGGGAGGTCGGTGAGGACGAGGGGCTGGGTCATGGGGCGACTCCTGGGCTGGGAGGGGTGGTGGGAGGAAGCGAGGGGACGGGATCAGTCGAGCAGCTCCCCGGCCAGGCGCTCGACCTGCAGACCGGTGCGGTAGCTCTCCAACCACGTGGCGTGCCCGGCCATACCGGCCTCGTCGGGCTGGAGCGTGCTGAGCTCCTGCGAGGCGAAGACCTCCTCGGACAGGAAGCTGCTGAGAGAGGTCGGTGCAGACCCGTCGGCCGCAGCCGTGCGAGCGGTGTAGGCCGCGAGCAGCGCCATGCCCCACGAGCCGCCCTCCCCGGCGGATTCGCCGACGGCGACCGGGGTCGCGAGGGCATCGGCCAGCACCTGCTGGGCGATGCCGCGGGTGCGGAAGATGCCGCCGTGGGCGTACATGACGTCCAGCTGCACGCCCTCGTCCTTGAGCAGCGCCTCCATGCCCACCGCGAGCGCCCCGAAGGCGCCGTAGAGCTGGGAGCGCATGAAGTTCTCGAGGGTGAAGCGGGCCTCCTGCTCGCGCACCAGCAGAGGCCGACCGGAGGGCACGTCGGTCTGATGCTCGCCGGAGACGTAGTTGTAGCTCAGCACGCCGCCGGCGTCGGCCTCGCCGTCGGCCCCCGCCCCGAAGAGGGTGCTGTAGAGCTCCTCGGGATCGGCGGGGCGGCCCAGCATTTCGGCGAAGCGACCGAAGATGCCCAGCCACGCGTCGAGGTCGCTGGTGCAGTTGTTCGTGTGGATCATCGCGACCGGATCGCCTGACGGCGTCGTGACCAGGTCGATCTCTTCGCGCGGGCCGGACAGCGGACCCTCCAGCACCACCATCGCGAAGGCGCTTGTGCCGGCCGAGACGTTGCCGGTGCGCGGATCCACCGCCTGGGTGGCGACCATGCCCGTGCCGGCATCGCCCTCGGGGGCGGCGGCGACGGCGCCGGACCGCAGCGCGCCGGAGGGATCCAGCAGCGCGGCGCCCTCGGCGGTCAGGGAGCCGGCGTCCTGCCCGGCCACGAGCACCTCGGGGAGGATGTCCGGCAGGTTCCACGGGACGTCGGCGACCTCGTCGAGCCCCGCGAAGCGCTCGAGCAGCTCGGGGTCGAAGGCATCGCCGGACGCGGCCAGCGGGAACATGCCGCTCGCGTCCCCGGCGCCGAGCACCTGGCGGCCGGTGAGCTGCCAGTGGACGTAGCCGGCGAGCGTGGTGAGGTGAGCGATCCGCGGCACGTGCTCCTCGCCGCCCAGGATGGCGTGGAGCAGGTGGGAGACGCTCCATCGCAGCGGGATGTTGAGCTCGAGGGTGCGGCTGAGCAGTGCGGAGGCGTCCGCCGTGTAGGTGTTCCGCCAGGTGCGGAAGGGCGCGAGCTGCTCGCCCTCGGCATCGAAGGCCAGGTAGCCGTGCATCATGGCGGAGATGCCGATGCTCGCCAGGCCCGTGAGCTCGACGCCGTGGCGTTCGCGCACGTCACGGACGAGATCCGCGTAGCAGTCCTGGATCCCGGACCATGCGTTCGAGAGCGAGTAGGTCCAGCTCTCGTCGGAGAACTCGTTCTCCCAGGCGTGCGATCCGGTGGCGAGAACGGCACCGGAGTCGTCGATGAGGGCGGCCTTGATGCGGGTCGAGCCGAGCTCGAGGCCGAGGTGGGGACGGCCGGCCTCGAGAAGGGCGGCCGCGCCTGCGGCGGTGTGGTCTGCTGAGGACACGTCGGCGTGCGTCATGCCCCCATCCCACCAGCTCCCGGACGCGATGTCAACGTTCACATTGCGGGCGCGCCGACACGGATCAGGGGCGGATCAGGACCGGACCAGAAGCGGATCAGGAGCGGGTCGGGGCCGGCCGGGGACTCACCAGGCTCGGCCCGACGCGTCAGTGGGTGCGCTCGGGCCGAGTGGAACGACGCACGACGAGCCGCGGCGGCAGCGTGCTGGGCGTGCCGGGCGGCAGCTCCGTCCCCTCGAGCAGGTGCAGCAGCCGCTCCAGGGCGAGTCGGCCCAGCTCGGCGAAGGGTTGGGCGACCGTGGTCAGGGACGGCACCTGGAACTCCGCCCCGAGCGTGTTGTCGAAGCCGACCACGGCGCAGTCCTCCGGGACCCGGATCCGATGCTCGTGCAGGGCGTGGAGCACCCCGATCGCCATCATGTCGTTCGCTGCGAAGATTGCCTCGGGCAATCCGTCCCTGACCAGGGCGTTGGTGAGCTCGTAGCCGGAGCGCGGGGTCCAGTCCCCGGGGCCCACGACGGCGCCGTCGAGCCCGTGCAGCGCGATCGCCTCCTCGAAGCCCTCCTGGCGGGAGCGGGCGTCGAACCAGTCCTGCGGGCCGGCGGCGTGCACCACGGAGCGGACGCCCGTGCGGGCGAGGTGCTCGATGACCTGCCGTGCCCCGAGCCGCTGGTCCACGCCGACCACTTCGATGCCCTGCATCTGCAGCGAGCGGGCCGCGACGGCGACGACGGGGGTCGAGCGCGCCGCCGTGGAGACGGCCGGGACCATGCCCTCGTGGGCGGCGACGACGAGGATCCCGTCGGCGCCGGAGCCCAGCAGCTCCCCGCCCACCTCGCGCCCGGCGCCGTCCTCCGCGCCGACCGTCGTCAGCAGCACGGAGTAGCCGGCCCTGCGCGCCGCCGATTCGATCGCGGTGGTGGTCTCCGTCGGGCCGAACAGCGCCGAACCGTCGGTGAGCATGCCGATCAACGATGAACGGGTGGTCTTCAGGGCGCGTGCGGCGCGGTTACGGGTGTAGCCGAGCTCGCTGATCGCCTCGCGCACCCGGGAGCGGGTGGCGGGCTTGACGATGTCCGGCTCGTTGAGCACCCGGGAAACGGTCTGGTACGAGACGCCGGAGCGCGCGGCGACGTCCGCCATGGAGGGGCGGCGGGAAGAGACGTCCATGCCTCTGCTCCTTCCCGGACGTTCTGACGGTCCTGGGGGTCCTGGGGTTCGTGGGTGGCCCTGGGAATCGTGGGTGACCCGACGGGGTGGTCCAGGACGGGTCGGGTGCGTCATGACCTGCGGAATCGTTTCACAGCAGGTCAGGGACCACCAAGGAACCGACCAGTGGTAAGCCGTTGCCGACTTGTGACCCGCAGGACGTGATTTGGTTGACATCTTCGGTGATGTGAACGTTAGCATTCGGGGCGTCCCACGCCACCGATGGCGTGCGGACCATGGACACCGGCCCACCGGGTCCGGGCATCAGCCGACCTCGAGTCGGCTCCACAGCGGGCGACGGCGTCCGCGGGGATGCGCGGCACCACGGGTCGTCCCCTGCTGCAGGGCGCAGACGGTGATTTCGAGGAGGAAAGACCACATGACCATGCATAACCGCAGAACCTTCATGCTCGGAGCGACCGCCACGGCGGCCGCACTCGGACTGGCCGCCTGCGGCGGCGAGGGCGCCGGATCCGGCGGTCCCGACACCGACGCGGCTCCCAGCGAGCAGACCGTCGGCGTCGCGATGCCGACGCAGACCTACGAGCGCTGGGTCGCCGACGGCAACAACATCAAGGAGGGCCTGGAGGACAAGGGCTTCACGGTCGACATGCAGTACGCCGAGGACGACATCCCCACGCAGCAGCAGCAGATCGATCAGATGGTCAACGCGGGCGTGAGCGTCCTGCTGATCGCCTCGATCGACGGCGCCTCGCTCTCCTCGCAGCTCGATGCGGCAGCTGCCGCGAACATCCCGGTCATCGCCTATGACCGCCTGCTCACGGACAACGAGAACGTCGACTTCTACGTCACCTTCGACAACTACAAGGTGGGCGTGAACCAGGCCAATGCGCTGATGTACGGCCTGGGCCTGCTGGACGAGAAGTTCGAGGCGGCCGACGACGCGCCGGAGGGCCCGCTGAACGTCGAGCTGTTCGCCGGCTCCCTGGACGACAACAACGCCCACCTGTTCTGGCAGGGCGCGATCGACACCCTCCAGCCGTACTTCGACGACGGCACGCTCGTGGTGCTGTCCAAGCAGACGGACATCGATCAGGCCGCCACCCAGCGCTGGGAGCAGGAGACCGCTCAGAAGCGGATGGAGAACCTGCTGACCACGCACTACAACGGCGGCGAGGAGCTGTCCGGGGTGCTCGCTCCGGCGGATCCGCTGTCGCGCGGCATCATCAACGCGCTGCAGAACGCGGGCCTCGGCCCGACGATCGAGGAAGGCCTGCCCATCGTCACGGGGCAGGACGCCGAGATCGCCTCGATCAAGCTGATCGCCGACGGCGTGCAGTCCTCGACCATCTTCAAGGACACCCGCAACCTCGCCGACCAGGCCATCGTCGCCGCGGAGTCCATCCTCAACGGCGACGACCCCGAGGCCAACGACACCGAGACCTACGACAACGGCGAGAAGGTCGTGCCGTCGTACCTGCTCGAGGTGCAGATGGTGCTGGAGGACAACTACGAGGAGATCATGGTCGACTCCGGGTACTACACGGAGGAGCAGGTCGAAGCTGGCCAGCTCTGAGCGGCCGCACGCAGCAGAATCCCGGTGGGTCCCGGCGCGCGCGAGACCGCGGCGCCGGGGCCCCAGCCCGAAGGAGGGCCCCTTGACCGAACACATCCTCGAGATGCGGTCCATCACCAAGAGATTCCCCGGCGTCGTCGCCCTCAAGGACGTGTCCCTGACGGTCGACGCCGGCGAGATCCATGCGATCTGCGGCGAGAACGGCGCGGGCAAGTCCACGCTCATGAAGGTGCTCTCCGGTGTCGAGCCGGCCGGCACCTATGAGGGCGAGATCCACTTCCGCGGTCGTCCCGTCAGCTTCGCGACCATCAACGACTCCGAGGCCGAGGGCATCGTGATCATCCACCAGGAGCTCGCCCTGGTGCCCCACCTGTCGATCGCCGAGAACATCTTCCTCGGCAACGAGCAGACCAAGGGGGGCGTGATCAGCTGGCACGAGACCAATGCGCGCGCCGCCGAGCTGCTCGAGCGCGTCGGCCTGAAGGAGAAGCCCGTCACGCCGGTGGGCCAGCTGGGCGTGGGCAAGCAGCAGCTGGTCGAGATCGCGAAGGCGCTCACCAAGAACGTGAGCCTGCTGATCCTCGACGAGCCGACGGCGGCGCTGAACGACGACGACTCCGAGCACCTGCTGAACCTCATCCGCGGACTGCGCGACGAAGGCGTCACCAGCATCATCATCAGCCACAAGCTGGGGGAGATCGCTGCCGTCGCCGACGCCACGACGGTCATCCGCGACGGGTCGACCATCGAGACGATCGACATGGACGTCCCGGTCGATCAGAAGCGCACCCTCATCCCGCGCATCATCAAGGGCATGGTGGGGCGCGACATCGACAACCTCTACCCGGAGCGCAGCGCCGAGATCGGCGAGGAGATCTTCCGGATCGAGGACTGGCACGTCAACCATCCCACCCAGCCCGGCCGCACGGTCGTCGACGGAGCGGCGCTGAACGTGCGCGCCGGCGAGGTCGTCGGCATCGCGGGCCTCATGGGTGCTGGACGCACCGAGCTCGCGATGAGCGTGTTCGGCCGCTCCTACGGCCGCGACATCAGCGGCACCGCGTACGTGCACGGCAAGCCGGTGCAGATGCACACGGTCGCCGACGCGATCAACGCGGGCATCGCGTACGTCTCCGAGGATCGCAAGCGCTACGGGCTGAACCTGATCCAGGACATCCGCACCAACGTCACCGCGGCGTCCCTGCGCAAGATCACCACCGGCGGCTGGATCAACGGCAACGAGGAGATCGCGGTCGCCGAGCGCTACCGCTCCTCGTTGAACATCAAGACGCCGACGGTGATGGCCCCGGTCGGGAAGCTCTCCGGAGGAAACCAGCAGAAGGTGGTGCTCAGCAAGTGGCTGTACACCGAGCCCGATCTGCTGATCCTCGACGAGCCCACCCGCGGCGTCGACGTCGGCGCGAAGTTCGAGATCTACTCGATCATCAACGAGCTCGCCGAGGCCGGCAAGGCGATCATCGTCATCTCCTCGGAGCTGCCCGAGGTCCTCGGGCTCTCCGATCGCATCTACACATTGTCCGCAGGCCGCATCACCGGTGAGGTCGCCGTGCAGGACGCCACGCAGGAGCACCTCATGGAGCTCATGACCATGGAGAGGGAGTGAGCGCGCCTCATGGCGGGAACTTCTGACATCAAAGAACTCCTGACGCGGAACATGCGTCAGAGCGGCATCTACGTCGCATTCGTGTTCATCATCGTGCTGTTCACGATCCTGACGAACGGTGCCCTGCTGAGCCCGGGCAACCTCACGAACCTGGTGCTGCAGTACTCCTACATCCTGATCCTCGCGATCGGCATGGTGCTGATCATCGTGGCCGGGCACATCGACCTGTCGGTGGGCTCCGTGGTCGCGCTGACCGGCGGCGTCGCTGCCGTCGTGGTGATCGGCCACGGCATGCCCTGGTGGCTCGGCGTCCTCGCGGCGCTGGGCACCGGCGTGCTGGTGGGGCTGTGGCAGGGCTTCTGGGTGGCCTACGTGGGCATCCCGGCCTTCATCGTCACCCTCGCGGGCATGCTCATCTTCCGCGGGCTGACCATGCAGGTGCTGGGCAACGTCTCGCTCTCCCCGTTCCCCAAGGAGTACCAGTACATCTCCGGCGGGTTCCTCAACGGGATCTTCGGCGGCAACGGGTACGACGCCTTCACGCTGTTCCTGGGGGCGGCGCTGATCGTGGTGTTCGTGATCCAGCAGTACCGGGGGCGTCTGGCGAAGCTGAAGTACAAGCAGCAGGTCGAGGCGTTCCCGCTGTTCTGGCTCAAGAACGCCGCAGTGGCCGTCGTGGTCATGGCCTTCGCCTGGCAGCTCGCGCATTCGCGCGGACTCCCGGTGGTGCTGATCCTGCTGGCCGCCCTCGTGCTCATCTACGGCTTCGTCAGCCAGCGGACGATCTTCGGCCGACACATCTACGCGATGGGCGGCAACCTCCAGGCCGCGCAGCTCTCGGGCGTGAAGACCCGCCGGGTGAACATGCTCCTGTTCGTGAACATGGGCCTGCTCTCCGCGATCGCGGGCATCGTCTACTCGGCCCGTTCCAACAGCGCCCAGCCGGGCGCCGGCAACATGTTCGAGCTCGACGCGATCGCGGCCGCCTTCATCGGCGGCGCGGCGGTGACCGGTGGTGTGGGCAAGGTCCACGGCGCCATCATCGGCGGTCTGATCATGGCCGTCATGTCCAACGGCATGCAGATCATGGGCATCGACCAGTCCACCCAGTCGGTCGTGCGCGGCGTCGTGCTGCTCGTGGCCGTCGCCTTCGACGTCTGGAACAAGAAGCGCTCCGCGACCGGAGCGTGATCCGCGAGCCCGCCTGACGGGCTGCGGCGCACGGCGCCCTGGGCATCTCCGCAGAGATGCCCAGGGCGCCGTCGTGCATCGTCGGCCCCGTGTTGGCCCCGTGTCGGCGCCATTGTCGGCCCCGCTGCGCGGTCACGCCGCGTGACCTGCGGGAGCGTCGCGCGGGAAAGCGTCCGGCGCTTTTCCGTCGGCGACCGGCTGGGAGTCGCCGGGGGTGACGGCGAGGAGGACGGCCGGGGTGTTGACGCTCACATTACAACGATGTAAATTCAGGGCACCATCACGATCCGACGACATGCGGGCGGTGATCGTCGGCGGCATGCACCGCGGCGACCGCGCCCCACCACGAAGAGGTGGACACGATGACGCTTGGTTCTTCACGCGCCGGGGCCCTGGGCCCCCGGCCGGCTGCCCCGGGGGCTCACCCGGGAGCGGCCCGCGCGCGCGCGCCGCCGTCGGCCGACGACGCTCATCATGCAGGAGGCGCGCCCCGCGCGCTCGGAGGCCCGGTGCGCTGTCCGGCTGCGCGGGCACCGCCGCCCGCGCCGCCGATGACATCGCGTTCTGGCATCTGCTCTCGGGTCCCGACGGCGTGACCATGGGCGAGATGCTCGACGGCTACATGGCCACCGACGGCGCCCCGACGGTCACCCAGACCGTCCTGGCCTGGGGCGCCCCGTACTACACGAAGCTCGCGATGGCCTCCGCCGGCGGCCGCGCGCCGGACCTGGCGATCATGCATGCGGCGCGAGTCCCCGGCTACGCCCCGGGCGGTCTGCTCGACGAATGGGACCTGGACCTGTTCGGCGAGTTCGGTGTCGCCAAGGAGGATTTCCCGGAGCTGATCTGGGAGAAGATGGTGGTCGACGGCAAGCTCACGGCGATCGCCCTGGACTCCCACCCGTTCGTCCTCTACTACAACACCGACATCGCCGAGGCCGCCGGAGTGCTCGGCAGCGATGGCCTGCTCCTGCCCACCGACAACCCCGAGGACTTCCGCGAGCTCGCCCTCGAGCTCGGCGCGAAGGCCCCCAGCGGGTACGGGCTGTCCTGGGGCTACCTCGGGGACGGCTCGAACCAGTGGCGCATGTTCTCCACCTACTACTCCCAGCTCGGCGGCACGATCGACCTGCCGATCGGCGGGAAGATGGAGTACCAGGAGGAGATCGTCATCCAGGCGATCGAATGGATCCTCTCGCTCATCGACGGCGAGGTCGGCAATCCCGGCCATGACGGCGGCACGGCGATCTCCGAATTCGCCACCGGCGGTTCCGGCGCCTTCTACGGCGGCGTCTGGGAGTCGGGGAGCTACCGCAACGAGGGCGTGCCCTTCGACATGACGATGGTCCCCGGAGTCTTCGGGGAGCCCGTCGCGTACGCCGATTCCCACGCCTTCGTGCTGCCCCACCAGATGACCCCGGACGAGGACCGCCGTCGCAACGTGCACGCGGCGGTCGCCTATCTGCTCAAGAACTCGATCACCTGGGCCGGGGCGGGGCACATCCCGGCCTACTCCCCGGTGATCGAGGACCCGGCCTACGCCGATCTGGTCCCGCAGTCGCACTACGCGGATGCGGTCGACCATCTCGTCTACGACCCGCCGGCCTGGTTCACCGGCTCCGGCAGCGACTTCCACACCTACTTCGGCAACGACATGCAGAACGTCTGGGCCCGGCGCACCGACCCCCTTGAGGGCTGGAACGCGTTCGTCGCCCGGATCAACGCCCTGCTGCTCAAGCCGACCCCGATGTGATCGCCGTGCGACACCACCTCCCCGCGCCCGCCGCACCCGGGCTGCCCCGTCCGTCCGTCGAAGGAGACGACCGATGACCACCGCCGAGGGCCTCGCCGGCCCCACCCGGGACACCGCCCCGGCCGACCATCTCTCCGCCGGGCGCGCCCGCCGACGCCGCGCCGACAACCTGCGCGGCTGGCTCTACTGCTCGCCGTTCCTCGTCGCCTTCCTCCTGTTCCTCATCTGGCCCACCGTCTACGGGCTGTGGATGAGCTTCACCGGCACCAGCCTGGCTGGCACCAACACCGGATTCGTGGGACTGGCGAACTGGAAGGAGGCCCTCGGGGACCCGGAGGTGTGGAGCTCGCTGGGCAACACCGCCTGGTTCACGATCCTCTCGACCATCCCCCTGGTGCTGGTCGCCATGCTGCTCGCCGTGCTGGTGAACATCGGCCTACCCGGTCAGTGGTTCTGGCGGCTCTCGTTCTTCCTGCCGTTCCTGCTGGCCTCGACCGTGGTCTCGCAGTTCTGGAACTGGATGTACAACCCCCAGCTGGGCCTGATCAACACGTTCCTGGGCTGGTTCGGGATCACCGGGCCCGCCTGGCTGCAGGATCCCAGCACCGCCATGATCTCGGTGGTCATCACCACCGTGTGGTGGACCGTCGGCTTCAACTTCCTGCTCTACCTCGCCGCTCTGCAGAACATCCCCGACCAGCTCTACGAGGCGGCGTCGCTCGACGGCGCCGGCGGATGGCGGAAGTTCCTCTCGATCACCCTGCCCCAGCTGGCCCCGACCACGGTGCTGGTGCTCGTGCTGCAGCTGCTGGCCTCGCTGAAGGTCTTCGACCAGATCTATCAGATGACCTCTGGCGGGCCCGGTGGCAGCACCCGTTCGATCCTGGTCTACATCTACGAGGCCGGTTTCACCGGATATCGCCTGGGCTACGCCTCGGCGATCTCCTACATCTTCTTCTTCCTGATTCTCATCGTCTCGATCGCCTACATGGTGATCTCGTCCCGACGGAGTGTGAAGGCATGAGCGCCGCGACCCCCACCAGTCCCGCCCTCGGCACCAGCGTGCCCGCGGTGAAGGCTCCCGCGGTGAGCCTGAGCGTCACCCGGCGCTGGAAGAAGCCCACCCCGCCCGCATCATCGCCTTCGTGATCCTCGCCGTGCTGGCGCTGTCCTGGCTGGTCCCGGTGCTGTGGGCCGCGCTGACCTCGCTCAAGACGGAGGCCGAGGCGGCGGCGATGCCGGTCTCGATCATCCCCGACAGCGGCTTCACCCTGAAGGCCTACGCGAACGTCCTCTCCGAGGGCCTGGTGCCGCGCTGGGCCTGGAACAGCCTGATCACCTCGGCGGCGGTCACCGCGATCACCGTGACCATCTCGGCGCTCGCCGGCTACGCCCTCTCGCGGCTGCGGTTCGCGGGCCGCACGATGCTGATCTCCCTGATCATCGCGTCGATCATGATCCCCGGCCAGATCCTCATCGTGCCCCTGTTCCAGCTCATGCTCTCGCTGAACCTGGTGGACACCTTGTGGGGCATCATCCTGCCGCAGGTGGTCGCGGCCCCGATGGTGTTCATCCTCAAGAAGTTCTTCGACCAGATCCCCTTCGAGCTCGAGGAGGCCGCGCTGATGGACGGCGCGAGCCGCTTCCGGATCTTCCGGTCGATCGTCCTTCCCCTGTCCCGGCCGATCCTCGGCGCGGTCGCGATCTTCGTGTTCATCGGGGCGTGGAACAACTTCCTGTGGCCGTTCATCGTCGTCAACGACGCGAACCTCATGACGCTGCCGACGGGCCTGCAGACGGTGATCAGCGCCTATGGCATCCAGTACGCGCAGAACATGGCCCAGGCCGTGCTCGCCGCACTGCCCCTGATCGTGGTGTTCATGTTCTTCCAGCGCCAGATCATCAAGGGCATCGCGACCACCGGTATCGCCGGCACCTGACCCGGTCGGTCCGGCCGCGCCAGCTCCCACCTGCACACCGGGACGGCATGGCGGGCACTCAACGGGCCCCGACGGGCCCCGACGCGGACGTGCTCAGCGCGCGTAGGTGACGATCCGGTAACGCAACCCGTTCGCGGCCTCGTGCCAGCCTGCGGTCGGATCGGTAGTGGCCGCGTAGAAGTGGTCCGGCACGTCGGGGGCGGTGGTGTCCCCGTCGACCTCGAGGTCGATCTCGGTGACGACCAGCAGGTCCGCGTCGCCGATCGCCTCGCGGTAGATGGAGCCGCCGCCGATCACCCAGATCGTCGGGTGGGGCCCGTCCGGGCCGTGCGAACCCTCGGCGCTGCCGGTCGCCGCATCGGCCCCGTCGGCCTGCGCACCCAGGGCGCCGTGAGCGATCCGCAGCGCCTCGGTCAGGTCACGCGCCCGCACGGCCCCCTCGTCGGTGAAGGAGTCGTCCCGCGTGATGACGATGTTCGTCCGTCCGGGCAGCGGGCGGAACTTCGCTGGGAACGACTGCCAGGTGCGTCGGCCCATCACCACGGGCGAGCCCTTGGTGGTGCGCGAGAAATGCTTCAGGTCCTCGGGCAGGTGCCAGGGCATGGTGCCGCCAGCGCCGATCACGCCGCCGCGGGCCTGCGCCCAGATCAGCCCGATGCGGGAGGGGCTCTGCACCATCAGACGGCCACCGGGGCCTTGATGCCCTTGTGGTGCTGGTAGTTCTCGATCTCGAAGTCCTCGAGCTCGTAGTCCAGGATCGACTCCGGCCGGCGTGTGATCCGCAGCGTCGGGTACGGGAAGGGGTCGCGCGAGAGCTGACGGGTCACCTGCTCGACGTGGTTGTCATAGATGTGGCAGTCGCCGCCGGTCCACACGAAGTCGCCCACCTCGAGATCGGTCTGCTGGGCGATCATGTGCGTGAGCAGGGCGTAGCTGGCGATGTTGAAGGGCACGCCGAGGAACAGGTCGGCGCTGCGCTGGTACAGCTGGCAGGAGAGCTTGCCGTCGTGCACCTCGAACTGGAACAGCGCATGGCAGGGGGCGAGCGCCATCTGCGGGATGTCGGCCGGATTCCAGGCGGAGACCAGCAGGCGCCGTGAGTCGGGGTGGGTGCGGATCTGCTCGACGACGTCGCTGATCTGGTCGATCACGCCGCCCTCGGGGGTGGGCCAGGAGCGCCACTGCGCACCGTAGACCGGGCCGAGATCGCCGTTCTCGTCGGCCCATTCGTCCCAGATGCTCACCCCGCGCTCCTGCAGCCAGCGCACGTTGGTGTCGCCGCGCAGGAACCACAGCAGCTCGAGGATGATCGAGCGGGTGTGCACGCGCTTCGTGGTGATCAGCGGGAAGCCCTGGGCGAGGTCGAAGCGGATCTGCTTGCCGAACAGGCTGCGGGTGCCGGTGCCGGTGCGGTCGCCCTTGGCGTTGCCGGTCTCCATGACCTCGCGCAGGAGGTCCTCGTACGGGGTCGGGATGGTCACGGGGCGTGCTCCTCGAGGTCGGAGGTGGTTGGTGCGGTCAGTGCTGACGCTGCGTCCGGTGCGGACGACGCGACCGACGCGGCGGTGCTCGCCGTCGCCGGCCCCGTCGACTCGCGGATCACCAGCGAGTACGGGGTGTCCAGGATCCGGGGCGGGCCGTCGTGCCCCTGGATGCGCTCGGTCAGCAGATCCAGTGCCGTCGCGGCGAGGGAATGCTTGTCCGGCGAGATCGTGGTCAGCGGCGGCGAGGCGAACGGGGCGTCCGGGGTGTCGTCGTAGCCGACCACGGCGATGTCCTCCGGCACTCGCCGGCCGAGGCGACGCAGCTGGGCGAGGACTCCGATCGCGAGGTCGTCGTTGCCGCAGACGATCGCGTCGAGGTCCGGCCGCCTGGCCATGAGCTCGGCCGCCCCGGAGAAGCCGTCGTGGCGATGCCAGTCGGCGACCGCCTGCACGAGATCCTCCTCGGGGGCGACCCCGTGCTGCCGCAGTGCGGCGCGGTACCCGTCGCGGCGGAGATTGCCCGAGCTGTGGGGCTGCAGGCCGTGCCTGGTGGCGATCGCGCCGAGGAACGCGATGCGGCGTCGGCCCGTGTCGAGCAGATGCGTCGTCGCCTCGAAGGCCGCAGCGACGTTGTCGATCCGCACGTAATCGCTGCCCTGGGGAAGCTTCTCGGGAAGATGCTCGCCGATGAAGACCGTGGGCTGCGTGGTCCGCTCCATGCGGGCGAACACGTCCTCCTCGATCAGCAGCGGATTGAAGATCACGCCGTCGCCGACCACCCGATTGAAGCCCTCGAGCACGGTGCGCTCGGCCTCGCGGCCGCCGGAGGTGGAGTGCAGGACGACGGTCTGGCCGCGCAGCTGGGCCTCGTCGATGAACTGCTGGGCGAGATCGGAGAAGTAGGAGAACGTCAGTGCCGGCACCGCGAGGGTGACCATCTTGGAGGCGCCGGTGCGCAGCTGCTGGGCCGCGACCTGCGGACGGTAGCCGACCTGCAGGATCGCTTCGCGCACCTTCTCGCGGGTCGAGTCCTTCACGTGGGGGTAGTCGTTGACGACGTTGGAGACCGTCTTGATCGAGACGCCCGCGAGGTCGGCGACGTCGCGCAGCGCCGGAGGGCGCTTGCGGCCGGTCGAGGGGTGCAGGGGCATGCGGTCGATTCTTGCACTGAAGGCCGCGCAAGGGCACGGATGAGCGGGAGCGGAGGGATCGACGCCACCCGCCTCGCGCCGCCTCGTGCGTCCGCGGCGCGCCCTCCGCCGCGGCCCAGGCCGGCGCGGGCCGTTGACGCGGGGGCCGGGCTGTGGAAAGCTGGTTTGCAACGTTGTAGAACTGGTCGTCGCACAGTCGCGCACGAACCGGTGCCCCTCCCCGATAAGGACGCCGACACCGATGTCTTCGCACGTCACCCTGACTTTGAACCCCGCCTTCCGCGTCGCCCCCGTGCGTCGCCGCACCTTCGGCGCCTTCGTCGAGCACCTCGGCCGCTGCGTGTACACGGGAATCCACGAACCGGGCCATCCGTCGGCCGACGCCGACGGCTTCCGCACCGACGTCCTCGAGCTCACCCGCGAGCTCGGCGTGAGCTCCGTGCGCTACCCGGGCGGGAACTTCGTCTCCGGCTACCGCTGGGAGGACGGTGTGGGCCCGGTCGACGAGCGTCCCGTGCGCCACGACCTGGCCTGGCACTCGAGCGACCCCAACACCGTGGGTCTGGACGAGTTCATGACCTGGGCGCGGAAGGCCGGCGTCGAGCCGATGTACGCGGTCAACCTCGGCACGCGCGGCGTGCAGGAGGCCCTCGACGTGCTCGAGTACGCCAACGCTCCCGTCGGCACCCATCTCTCCGACCAGCGCGTGGCCAACACCGGTGCCTCCGAGTCCCACGACATCCGTCTGTGGTGCCTGGGCAACGAGATGGACGGCCCCTGGCAGATCGGCCACAAGAACGCGGAGGAGTACGCCCGAGTCGCGACCGAGACCGCCCGCGCCATGCGCATGGAGGATCCCGACCTGGAGCTGATCGCCTGCGGGTCCTCGAACGCGCAGATGGAGACCTTCGCGGCCTGGGAGAACACAGTCCTCACCGAGGCGTACGACGTCGTGGACATGATCTCGGCCCACGTCTACTACTCGGAGAAGGACGGCGACCAGGCGTCCTTCCTCGCCTCGGCCGACGACATGGACTACTTCATCGACTCCGTCGTCGCCACCGCGGATCACGTGCGCGCGAAGCTCAAGCGCGACAAGCGCATCATGATCAGCTTCGACGAGTGGAACGTCTGGTACCAGCACCGCGCCGAGTCCCGCCCGCCCAGCGGCGACGACTGGCCCGTCGCCCCGGTGCTGCTCGAGGACATCTACTCCGCGATGGACGCCGTGGTCTTCGGCAACCTGCTGATCTCGCTGCTGCGGCACAGCGACCGCGTCGCCTCCGCGTCGCTCGCCCAGCTGGTCAATGTGATCGCCCCGATCATGACCGAGCCCGGCGGTCGCGCCTGGAAGCAGAGCACCTTCCATCCCTTCGCGCTCACCTCCCGCTTCGCGAAGGGTGAGGTGCTGCAGGTCAACGTCGAGGCTCCGACCTTCGAGAACCAGCGTTTCGGCACCAGTGCGTCGGCCGACGCCGTCGCCACCTGGGACGAGGAGTCCGGGGACCTCGCACTGTTCGTCGTGAACCGCGACGCCTCCGGGATGCTCGACCTCGGCGTGGACCTCGCCGCCTTCGGCGACCTCGAGCTCGTCGAGGCCCTCACCCTGCACCACGAGGACCCGTACGCCGCGAACTCGGCCGACGCCCCCGACACCGTCGCCCCGCAGCCGAACTCCTCGGTCGCGCTCGACGGCGGGCGCCTGACCGGCGAGCTGCCCTCGATCTCCTGGACCCTGGTCCGCCTCGCGCGCGCCGCCGCCTGATCGGCGCCCGTCATCATCACCGCCACGTCCGCCTCTCGTCCTGCAGGAGATTCTCGTGACCACCCCCTCTCGTGACCTCGCCACCGGGCTGGTCTCCGCGCTGAGCGCGACCACCACCGGGACCGGCCCCGGCACCTCGACCGGCCCTGGCAGCGCCCCGACCGACGGCCCCGCCCGCGTGGTGATCGACCTGGATCTGCCCGGAGCCACGATCAGCCGGCATCTCTACGGCCATTTCGCCGAGCACCTGGGCCGCTGCATCTACGAGGGGTTCTTCGTCGGCGAGGACTCGCCGATCCCGAACACCCGCGGCATCCGCGACGACGTGGTCGCCGCTCTGCGCGCCCTGCGGATCCCGAACCTGCGCTGGCCCGGCGGATGCTTCGCGGACGACTACCACTGGAAGGATGGCATCGGCCCGCGCGAGGAGCGCCCACGGATGGTGAACTCCCATTGGGGCGACATCGTCGAGGACAACTCCTTCGGCACCCATGAGTTCATGGACCTCGTGGAGCTGCTGGACACCGAGGCGTACGTCAACGGGAACGTCGGCTCCGGCACCGTGGCCGAGATGAGCGAGTGGATCGAGTACCTCACCCGGGCGGACGATTCGCCGATGGCCTCGCTGCGCCGCGAGAACGGACGTGACGAGCCGTGGAAGGTCCCGTTCTTCGGCATCGGCAACGAGGCCTGGGGCTGCGGCGGAAACATGCGCGCCGAGGACTATGCGGCCCTCGCCCGTCAGTACTCCACGTACGTGCGCGACCAGGGCGGCGACCCAGGAAATACGGTCACCCGCATCGCCGCCGGCGCCAGCGACGACGACTTCGCCTGGACCGAGGCGCTCATGCGTGGGGTGAAGAACCTCGAGAGTCGGGACGGCGAGGCCGGCCCCTACCAGGCGATCTCGATGCACTACTACACGATGTCCGGCCCCTGGGAGGACAAGGGGAGCGCCACGGAGTTCAGCCAGGAGGAGTGGTACCGCACGCTCTCCCGCGCGGCGCGCGCCGAGGAGCTCGTGGCGCGCCACTCCACCGTGATGGACCACTACGACCCGCACAAGAAGGTGGGTCTGGTGTTCGACGAGTGGGGCACCTGGTGGAACGTCGAGCCCGGCACGAATCCCGGCTTCCTGTACCAGCAGAACACCGTGCGCGACGCCCTGGTCGCCTCGATCCATTTCGACGGCTTCCATCGTCACGCGGATCGCCTGATCATGGCCAACATCGCCCAGACCGTGAACGTGCTGCAGGCGATGATCCTCACCGATCCGGAGTCGGGCGCTCTCGTGCTCACCCCGACGTACCACGTGTTCGCGATGAACGCCGGGCACCAGGACGCCCGCGCGCTCGCCGCCCACGTGCTGCTGCCGGAGGAGCCCGCCGAGGTCGACGGGCGCGCCCTGCCGATGATCTCCGCCTCAGCATCCACCACCGGCGCGACGGCCCTGGTCTCGCTGTCCAACCTCGATGCGGCCGAGCCCCGCACCCTCGTGCTCGACCTGCGCGGACGCCCCGTCACCGGCCACACCGCACGCGTCCTCACCGGTGCGAGCTCCGCCGCGCACAACACGCCCGAGCAGCCCGATGCGGTCGCCCCGGCCGAGCTCGCGGACGTGCGCGAGCTCGAGCAGGAGGGTCGTCTCGAGGTCACCCTGCCCCCGCACTCCTTCGCGACCGTGGAGCTGCAGCTGGGGGAGTGACGCCGTGCGCGGCCGCGGCCGCCCGCAGCGCTCCGGCAGGTGCGGTCAGGAGAGCGCCGGCTCCTTCGTCGAGCCGTCGGCCGGGGTCGATGTGGGGGCGGAGTGCGCGGCCGACGCCAGCCCGTCGGGCTCGTCGGTCCCCTCGGCATCGGTCCCCTGGTCGGCCGCGAGCTGCTCGGGGGTGCGACGCCGGATGAACAGCGTGACCACCGCAGCGCCCAGCCCGGCCACCGCGCCGAGGGCGAAGCAGACCTTGAAGGCGGTCACGGTCGGCAGCTCGGTGCCGCCCAGGGTGGTGGTGATCGAGGTGAGCACGATGGCCATCACGGCGCCCGCGATGGTGGTGCCCATGGAGCGCATGAGCGCGTTCACGCCCACTCCGGCACCGGCTTCGGAGGCCGGTGAGTTCTCCATGATCAGCGTGGGCATCGCGGCGTAGGCGATGCCGACGCCCGCGGAGGAGATGCAGGAGGCGAGCATCAGCTGCCACGGCGCAGCGGTGAGGAAGAAGGCGACACCGTACCCGCTGGCCAGCACGAACATGCCTGTGGCCAGGGTGACGCGGCCGCCGAAGGCGGTGAGCATGCGGCTGGAGATCGGGGTGAAGGCGAGCATCATGAGCCCTGCCGGGGCCATCCAGAGTCCGGCCTGCAGCATCGTCTGGCCGAGCCCGTAGCCGGTGGCGTCCGGGGCCTGGAGCAGCTGCGGGACGACGATCGACTGCGCCATCATCCCGAAACCGGCCATGAGGGCCGCGATGTTGGTCAGCAGGATGGGTCGCCGCGCGGTGGTGCGCAGGTCGACCAGCGGGTTCTCCTGGGCCACCTCGAAGCGGCCCCACAGCAGGAGCACCACGACGCCGCCGATGATCGCGCCGAGGGTCGCGGGGCTGGTCCAGCCCCAGTCGTTGCCCTTGGAGACGCCCACCAGCAGGGCCACCACACCGATCGCCATGCCGAGGGCGCCGATCACGTCGAGCTTCCCGGACTGCGCCGCGGGGCGGTGCGGCATGACCACCAGGGTCGAGACCACCATGATCGCCGCGAGGGCGCTGGCCAGCCAGAACAGGGCGTGCCAGTCGTAGGACTGGGCGATCCAGGCCGCGATGGGCAGGCCGAGCGCGCCGCCCACGCCGAGCGTGGCGCTGATCCCGGCGACGGCAGTGTTGCGCAGGTGCGGGGGCATCACCTCGCGCACGAAGCTGATCGCGACCGGGATGTAGCCCATCGCGAAGCCCTGCAGCGCGCGCCCCACCAGGACCGGCGCGAGGGAGTCTCCCAGGGCGCAGATCAGGGAGCCCACCAGCAGGATCAGGGCCGAGCCGACCAGTACGGGCTTGCGGCCCTTGAGGTCGGCGAGCTTCCCCGAGACCGGCATCGCGACGCCGCCGGCGAGCAGGGTCGCCGTCACCACCCAGGCGGCGTTGGCTCCCGATGTGCCGAGCATGCGGGGGAGTTCGGGCTGGATCGGGATCACGAGGGACTGCATGAGCGCCGCGCACAGGCTCGAGAAGCCCGCGACGAGCAGGATCAGGACGGGGCGGCGGGCGCTGCCGCGGGCTGTCACGGCGTCGGCATCTCTGGTCATCAGCACCTTCTGGATCACGTCAGGGGGTGCAATGTGTAAGATACACATTGCTTCGATGTGCAGATTACATAGCTAGTGTCGGGCTCACAACCTGGTGAGACGGAGAGAACGAGATGGACGAATCTGACGCCCTCGTGGACATGACGACCACCGAACGGGGCAGGCGCCTGGCCGGAATGTTCTGGAGGCTCGATCGGTACCGCCGCGCGCACGAGCAGGCCATGGCGCTCGGGACGGCTGATCTCCGCATCCTGTGGTTGTTCTCGGACAACGCGCCGCGCACGCTCAAGGAGGTCGCGCACGAGCTCGGCCTCGAGCAGTCCACCGTCAATCGGCAGGTGAACGGTGCGGTCGCCGAAGGTCTGCTGGCGCGGGACCGGGAGCCCGGCGAGTCCGCCTACCGGTTCTCGCGGACCGATGCTGGACGCGACGCCTTCGAGGCGGACGTCGCGATCTCCCTGGGCGGCTACGGCGCAGCCTTGGAGGACTTGGGCGACGCGGATGCGGCGACGTTCCTGCTGCTGATGGACCGCTACCTGGCTGCCTATGGGGCGGCCGCCCCGCCGCGAGGCGAGACCGAGCGGACCTGGACATGAAGGACGAGAAGAAGCCCCTGAGCGGCCGCACCACGATCGGACAGTGGCTCGCGAGCCCTGTCGGGGGACCGTCAGCACCCTCCTCGGACCGCTTCGCCGGTCGCACGATCGTGGTCACCGGAGCCGCCTCCGGCATCGGTCGGGCCACCGCCCGCAGGATCCTCGCCGAGGGTGGTCGCGTCGTCGCGGTCGACCTCACCGAGGACGCCCTCACCGCGCTCGCCGAGGCGTATCCCGAGGGTGCCGTGGTCCCGGTGACTGCGGACCTCACCACCCCCGAAGGCCTCGACGCGATCGTCGCCGCGGCAGGCGGCACGGTGCACGGCCTCGCCAACGTCGCGGGTATCACCGACGGGCACCGCCCCCTCCACGAGACCGGCGACGACGTGTGGGGACGGGTCATGGCGGTCAACGTCGACGGCCCCTTCCGTCTGATGCGTGCGCTGGTGCCCGGGATGCTCGAGGCGGGCAGCGGCGCGATCGTGAACGTCGCCTCCGAGGCCGCGCTGCGCGGAGGCGCCGCCGGCACCGCCTACACCGTCTCCAAGCATGCCGTCGTCGGCCTCACCCGCAGCGCCGCGTTCCTCTACGCGCCGCAAGGGATCCGTGTGAACGCCGTCGCCCCCGGGCCGGTGGCCACCGGGATCGAGGGCGCCTTCGCCTCCGAGTTCTCCCAGGCCCGCCTCGGTCCGTTCCTCGGCATGATCCCGCCGGTCGCCGACGCGGACACCCTTGCCGCCTCCATCGCGTGGATGCTCAGCGACGACTCCCGCAACGTCAACGGCGTCGTGCTGCCGTCCGACGGCGGCTGGTCGGTGCAGTGAGCGGCGCTGTCACGACGCACTCCGGCACGACGCCCTTTCCGCACGACGAGCACCCGCACGACGAAGGAGCCACGATGACCCAGGCCGATACCGCACGCCCGGACGAGGGCATGCTGCAGGACGTCCCCATGGCCCGTGAGGAACGCTGCCCGTTCGATCCGCCGCCGGCCGGACGCTCGCTGCAGGCCGAGGGCCCGATCACCCGGGTGCGCCTCGCCGACGGCAGCACTCCCTGGTACGTCACCCGGTACGCCGAGGGGCGCAAGCTCCTCCTGGATCCGCGGCTGAGCTCGGACGCCTCCCGACCCGGATATCCCCACGCCTCCGCGAGCGCCGCCCGCGCCGTCGCGGAGGCAGAGGCGGCCCAGAAGGCAGAGGACCCTGAGGAGAGCGGCGGCACCAGGAACCACGGACTGGGCTTCATCCTCATGGACGACCCCGAGCACGCCCGCCTGCGCCGCATGGTCACGGCGCCCTTCGCGGTCAAGCGCATGGACGCCATGCGGCCGACGGTGCAGCAGATCGCCGATGACCTCCTGGAGGCGATGCTGGCGAAGGAGGGCCCCGTCGACCTCGTGGACGAGTTCGCCCTGCCGCTGCCGTCGCTCGTGATCTGCCTCCTGCTCGGCGTCCCCTACGACCAGCACGACTTCTTCCAGCACCACTCCAGGCTGATCGTGCATCGCGACGCGACCCCCGAGCAGCGCCACGGCGCGATGACGGAGCTCGGCCAGTACATGGGAGAGCTCCTCCAGGAGAAGATGCGGCACCCGGAGGAGGACATCTTCTCCGACCTCGGCGAGCGCGTGCGGGCCGGCGAGATCGAGGCCGCCGATGCCGTGCAGATGGGCATCCTGCTCCTGGTGGCCGGGCACGAGACCACCGCGAACATGATCGCGCTCGGCACCACGGCGCTGCTGGCGCATCCGGAGGAGGCGGACCGCCTGCGCGATGAGCCCGACCCTGCGCTGGTGGCGTCGGCCGTCGAGGAGCTGCTGCGCTTCCTGACCATCACCCACGATGGGCGCAAGCGCGTGGCGACCGAGGACATCGAGATCGCCGGGGTCACGATCGCCGCCGGCGAGGGCGTCATCATCGCGACCGACCTCGCGAACTGGGACGAGCAGATGTTCCCGGACCCCGACACCCTCGACCTGGGCCGCAATCCCCGCCGGCACATGGGCTTCGGCTTCGGGATCCACCAGTGCCTGGGCCAGAACCTCGCGCGCATGGAGCTCCAGGTCGTCTACCCGACCCTGCTGGCGCGCATCCCCACCCTGCGCCTGGCCACGGAGATCTCGGACATCCCGTTCAAGCACGACGCCACCATCTACGGCGTCCACAGCCTGCCCGTCACCTGGTGACGAGACCAGCAGTGCGGTCGCGGCGTCCTCGCGATCAGCGCGCCCCCATGGCCGTGCAGGGGCCCGACGCACCGCTGATCCCAGCAGGTGGACGCTGTGCGCTGAATCACCACGTGGGAAGGAAACGCGAATAAGCTTTCCGGATGTTCTCGAATCTCTCGGCCGGCGCACTCGGCCTTCCCCTGGACCACACCACCTCGATCGACCTCGCGGCGAAGCACGGCTTCGGCGGCGTCGACCCGGACCTCGGATACTTCCGCTCGCTCGGCAGCACCACGGCGGTCGCCGAGCACGCCGCCGCCGTGCGCGATAAGGGCCTGGAATGGGGCATGACCGGGCTGCCCGTCCCGCTGGACGGCTCCGCGGCCGAGTTCCGCCAGGCACTCGTCGACCTCCCGGAGGCCCTCGAGCTGCTCACCGCCGCGGGGGTCACCCGCGTGGGCACCTGGATGCGGCCGATGCACGACGACCTGGACTACCTGCGCAACTGGCGCCTGCACGTGGGGCGTCTGGCGCTGGTCGCCGAGCTGCTGGCCGACGCCGGCCTGCGCATCGGCCTGGAGTACATCGGGCCCAAGACCTTCTGGTCCACCGAGCGCTTCCCGTTCATCCATTCCCTGCGCGAGGCACGCGAGCTGATCGCGGATTCCGGCGCCACCAACGTCGGGATCATCCTGGACAGCTACCACTGGTACACGGCCGGGGAGAGCGCCGCGGACCTCGCGGGCCTCACCGATGCCGACATCGTCTCGGTGGACATCAACGACGCGCGCGCCGACCGCGAGCGCGATGAGCAGCAGGACCTCGACCGCCGCCTGCCCTACGACACCGGGGTCATCGACCTCGAGGGCTTCATGGGCGCCGTCCACGCGGCCGGCTACAGCGGTCCGGTGAAGGTCGAGCCGTTCATGAAGTCCCTCGCCGAGCAGCCGGTCGACGAGGTCCTCGCCGACATCTCAGCGCGGCTGGATCGCGCCGTCGCGGGAGCGTGATCCGTCCGGGGCGGGGCCCCGCGCGGCGAGGGCGCGCAGCACGATCGGCGTGAGCAGCTCGGCGACGATCTCGGCGACGGTGATCGCACCGTCGACCGTGAAGTGCGTGTTGTCCTCGATCCCGTCGGGGTAGAGGACGCTGGCCCCGGCGGGGAGCTGTGTGAACAGGCGCCGTGAGGGCTCCTCGCCGAGGGATTCGATGAGTTCGCGGGTCCGGGCGTTCAGGTCCAGCAGGGGCACGCCCCGGCGCTCCGCGAGGGCGATGACGGCCGCGGGATACTCGCCGTGGGTGTGCAGCAGCGCACCGTCGGCGTAGTGGCGACGGGCGACCGGGGTGCACAGCACCGGGAGCGCTCCGAGCGCTCGCACCTCGGCCACCATCCGGTCCAGCGCCGCGGTGTATCCGCCCCAGGGGTCGAGGTGCTCGTGCTTGGGATCGTTGTGGCCGAACTGGATTACGACGACGTCCCCGGGGCCGGCCGCATCGAGCACCCCCGCCCACAGGCCGTCCTCGCGGTGGCTCTGCGTCGAGGCGCCGTTCTTGGCGAGGTCGACCACGTGCACCGGGCCGACGTCGGGTGCGGAGGCGACGACCGGAGCTGTCAGCGCGGCCCCCAGATGCGCACCCCAACCGCACATCGGGTACGCGGTCGCCACATACGGCGCGACGGTCGAGTCCCCGGCGAGGACCACGCGCAGCGTTCGCGCCCGGGAGCTCATGGGGCTCACGGGGATCACGCGGGCATCGCCGCGATGATCCCGGCGACCTCGTCGGCGCTGACCAGATGATCCAGCACGGCGGCCCGGACCCTCACCTCGAGCGAGTCGTCGGCGGGGATGTCCCGCTGCTGCGACCACGCCAGGCTCGTGCCGACGCCGACGTAGTCCATGACCCGCACGAACCACGGATCGATCCGCCCCTGGATCGCCTCGTCCTGGACCAGCAGCAGGCTCGTCCAGTCCTCGCCGTGGCGTCGGCTGACCACGATGAACTCGCTGGTGGAGCCGTGGGCGATGGATTCTCCTCGGCCGCCCTCGACCAGGATGCGGGTCTCGTCCGCAGTGGGCAGGCGCCAGAACAGACCGCCGTAGCCGGCGCCCAGCCGGCCGCGGGTGGCGGGGCTGTTCAGGTGCAGCGCCCCGGAATCCGCCTCGAGGCGGCTGTGCCACGACAGGCCCCATCCTCGGTGCTCGGGCAGCAGGAACGCGCCGGTCCGACGATGCTCGAGCAGCACGTCCGACCCGTCGTGAGTGCGCCACCGCACCTCGGCGTGCAGGTCACGGCCGTTCTCGGTGAGCTCCTCCGCGAGCGACTCCTGGCGGCCCTGGTTGGCCAGGAGCGTCGGCCCCTGGCCCTCGACATAGGTGCGGCCGCCCCAGTAGGTGGTGCCGTTGACGTCGGGGAGCGCGAGCGACACCCCGAAATGGTGGCGATGGTCGACCGGGTTGGTGACCGTCATCGCGTGGCCGGCGAGCGAGCGCACGGGGTGCAGGTGGGGTCTCGGGCTGTGCACCGGGGCCATCGACGCTCCGGTCAGCGCCGCGGAGAGCAGCACCCCTCCGTGCATCAGGGTCCAGTCGCGCCCCTCCCGCACCCATCCCAGCGGCTTGTCCTCGAGCGCGACGGCGTCGGCCGCGGTGCGTGCGGGACGGGTCGACGCGGCCGGGATCCGCGAGGGCGGGACCCTCCCGGTGCTGTCGCCCCGCAGGATCTGCGGCTCGAGCAGCACGCGGCGGGTGCTCTCCGCAGCGGACGAGCCCTCGGCCTCTGAGTCCTTGGAGCCCGATCCCTCGATGCGGCTGCGCAGGAGGCCCCACGCGACCGCTCCGGCGTCGAGCTCCTCCTGGGCGACCGTGGTCAGGCTCGGCACCGCGAAGCGGGTCAGCGTGATGCCGTCGAAGCCGGTGACGGACAGATCGCCGGGCACGTCGACGCCGAACTCGTTCAGCCGCGCGAGCAGCCCGAAGGCCGCGAGGTCGTTGAACGCCAGCGCCGCCGTGGCACCGGAGTCCAGCACCTGCTCGGCCACCCGGTAGCCGTCGGCCATCGACGAGCCGCCGTGGATCGAGCGCAGCGAGAGCGACGGGTCGGCGTCGGCCAGGGCGTTCAGCGCCCGGAGCCGCTCCCGGTTCGCGGAGCTGCGAGGCGGCCCGGCCACGTACAGCAGGTCCCGGTGGCCGAAGCCCGCGAGATGGGCCACCAGCTGGCTCATGCCGGCCGCGTAGTCGATGCCGACCGACGCGATGCGGGGGTGGGCCGAGCGACGGTTGACGAGCACGACGGGCGAGATCTGCTCGACCAGGTCGTCCAGTGCGAGATCGTCCATGCGCGGCGAGACCAGCACCACCGCATCGCACCGCCGGCGGGCGTCCCGGGCGATGGCCGCCTCGCGCTCGGGCGAGGGGGCCTCGGCGACGAGCACGCTGTAGCCGTCGGCCTCGGCGGCGCGGGACAGGCTGCGCAGGATGGTCTGGAACATGGGATTGCCGAGATCGGGGATGACCAGGGCGATCGTGAGGGTGCGGCCGGTGGAGAGATAGCGGGCCGTGAGGTTCGGGCGGTACTGCAGCCTGTCGGCGGCCTCCCTGACGCGCACCCCGATCGACGGGTCCACGCTGGGGCGGCCGTTGAGCACCCGGGACACGGTGGCGCGCGAGACCCCCGCGGCCTCCGCGACCTGCGTGATCGTCGGTCCTCCGCCGGCTCGAGCCATCAGGCCTCACGTCCCTCTCGTCGTACGGTCACCGGGCCGAAGTGTGCCCGGCGCTCGGAGAGATCATGACTCATCGGGGAGTCGACGGTCGCGAACAGCCCGATCTCGGCGCCGATCCAGTGCCCCTTGGTCGCCTGCCAGTCTGACAGCAGCACGTCCTGCTGCCCGATCTCCGCCCCGGATGCAGCGAAGGAGACCCGTCCTTCCGCGTCGACCGTGAGGTGCAGGCGCACCTCTGCCTCCGCCCCGGGATCCGCGCTGAGCAGGCGGTGCGTGGAGAGGACCTCGTCGGCGCCGTCGGCCGCCATGGTGGCGTGCGCGAGCGCGATGCCGTCGGCGTCGCGCCACAGTCCCGCCCAGGCGTAGGACGAGCCCAGGACGACGACTCCCGCCCGCTCGATGCCGATCGCGGCGGAGGTCGCGACGCCGGGCAGGCTCAGCTCGACCGTCCAGTCCGAGGGCTGTCCCGGCAGCTGCTGGCAGAGGATCGCGCCCTGGTCCCGCAGGTCACCGCGGGGGCTGGGCGCGAAGGCGAGGTCCAGACGTCCGGTGCCGGTGCGCCACCAGTGCGGTTGCGGATTGGCCTGCCAGTGCCAGCGGGGGTGGAGCTGCGCGGAACGGAAGTCGTCGGAGCGCCGGGGTTCGCGGTAGAGGGCATCGGGGGCGTCCTCGTCGGCACCGGCACCGGCACCGGCAGCGGCATCGCCCTCGAGCGGGGGCACGACGGCGACCGGTCGGCCCCGGACATCGTCGATGCGCTCGCCCAGGTGCGGCCAGCCCTCGGCGTCGAACTGCACCGGCTGCACATGGGTGACCCGGCCGAACACCCCGCGGTCCTGGAAGTGCACGAACCACCACCCGCCGGCGGGGTCGTCCACGAGCGCGCCCTGATGGGGACCGTTGACGGGGGTCGAATCCTGCTCGAGCACGATCCGATGCTCGTAGGGGCCGCGCAGGTCACGGGAGCGGAACACCAGCTGATAGCCGTCGGCCACCCCGCCTGCGGGCGCGTAGATCCAGTACCAGCCGTCGTGCCGGTACGCCTTGGGGCCCTCGAGCGTGAGCATGTCGGGGATGGCCGCTCCGTCGATGATGATCTGCGAGGTCGACAGGGGAGCGGTGAGGTCGGGGGTGACCTCGAGCAGCGAGAGCCGGTTCTTGACGCGGGCTCGTGAGCGGGCCCAGCCGTGCACGAGATACGCCCGTCCGTCGTCGTCCCACAGCGGGCACGGATCGATCACGCCGTGCCCGGGAAGCAGGAGCCGCGGCGCGCTCCACGGGCCGGCGGGATGCGGGGCGTCGAGCACGAAGATCCCGTGATCGGGGTCGGGGTAGACGAGGAAGAAGGTGCCCTCGTGCTCACGCAGCGATGGCGCCCAGACCCCGCTGCCGCGACGGGGGAGCGCGTAGTGCTCCGCCGGGACCAGGGCGGGCAGCGCGTTGGTGACGTGCTCCCAGTCCACCAGGTTCGTCGAGCGCAGCACCGGGAGCCCCGGGGCGCGCTGGAAGCTCGAGGCGATCATCCAGAACTCGTCGCCCACGCGGATCACGTCGGGGTCGGGCCAGTCCGCATCGAGGACGGGGTTCGCGCGATGCTCCACGAGGTCTCCTCCGGGTCGGGGTGCTGAGTGTCGGCGCGCCGGATCCGGAGACCGCGGAGCGACAGCGGGGAACCGGTTTCTCCCGGCCGAGATCAGACAGTACCAGGGGCTCCGACGGGGTGGTCCGGGACGACTGTGGACGACGGGCGCCGCGAGCGCTCCAGCGAGACCGAACTGTGATGTGGCTCTGACCTGCATGCATGAATGGGAGCGCGGCGTCCGTGGGTGTCTGGGCTGCGGCGGATCTCGACGAAGTCGTTGACAGCCGTCGGCGGCGACAGCACACTGGGCCTCAGTCGGGAACCGGTTTCCCGTGGAACGGTTTCTCGTCAGTGCCCGACGGTGCGAACGCCCAACGATGAGCAAGGATGGCCAATGGTGGCTGACCCCGCAGGTGACCCCCGGATGAGCGCCCCGGTGCTCGCGGCGACCGCGACCCCGGGCGCCGAGGCCTCGGCCCCGGCGCCGCTCCCCATGCCCCGGAAGCCGCTGGGCAGGACGCTCTGGCGCTACCGCTCGCTCTACCTGATGGCCCTGCCCGGGATCGTGTACTTCCTGGTGTTCAAGTACCTCCCGATGGGCGGCCTGATCATCGCCTTCCAGGACTACAAGCCGTTCCTGGGGATCCTGGACAGCCCATGGGTGGGCTTCGAGCACTTCGTGCGGCTGTTCACGCAGGACACCTTCTTCATGCTCCTGCGCAACACGCTGTTCCTGTCGTTCCTGCTGATGCTCATCTCGTTCCCGGTGCCGATCATCCTGGCCCTGCTGCTGAACGAGCTGCGCGGCATCGTCTTCAAGCGCAGCGTGCAGACCATCATCTACATCCCCCACTTCATGTCGTGGGTCATCGTGGTCTCGCTGTTCTACGTGATGCTCACGACCGACGGCGGCGCGATCAACAACCTCATCGTCTCCCTCGGCGGCGAGCCCGTCGGCTTCCTCACCGATCCCGACTGGCTGCGCCCGATGTACGTCTTCCAGCACGTGTGGCGCACCGCCGGCTGGGGCACGATCGTCTACCTGGCCGCGCTGACCGCGGTGGACATGAGCCTGTACGAGGCCGCGGAGATCGACGGCGCGAACCGCTGGCAGCAGACCTGGCACATCACCCTGCCCGCCATCCGCGCGACCATCATCGTGCTGTTCATCCTCTCCATCGGCGACTTCCTCGAGCTCGGCTTCGAGCACATGTTCCTGCTGCTGAACTCGATGAATCGTGAGGTCGGCGAAATCTTCGACACCTTCGTCTACACGGCCGGCATCCAGAACGGGCAGCTCAGCTTCGCCACCGCCGTGGGGCTGTTCAAGGGCCTGGTGGGACTCGTCCTGGTGATGGGCGCGAACACTTTCGCCAAGAAGCTCGGCGAAGAGGGCGTGTACTGATGTTCGGCTTCGAGCAGTTCGTGACGCTGAACCGGTGGCTCACCGGGTTCTGGCGCCTGGCCTGGCTGAACATCCTCTGGCTCGCGGTGACGGTGCTCGGACTCGGCGTGCTCGGCGTGGGTCCTGCCAGCTATGCCCTGGCGAAGTACCTCGACCGCTGGTTCCGCCACGGCGAGACCCCGCCCGCCGCCCCGACGTTCTTCCGGTACGCCCGGGAGCTGCGCTGGCATCCGGTGCTGATGGGGCTGATCCTGCAGGCCGCCGGCGCCGTGATCCTGGTGAACCTGCTCGGCCTCACCGACTGGTACCTGCGGGCCGCGAACCTCCTGGCGCTCGCCGTGCTCTGGATCATCGCCGTGCACGTGTTCTTCGTGATGGCCGCGATGGACCTGCGCGGCCTGCGGGCGCAGCTGTCCGGCGCGCTGCTGCTGGGCCTCGGCTCCCTGCACTGGACCATCCTCGGCACCACGGCGGTGCTCGCGGGCTACGGACTGATGATCCGCTTCGCCGTGCCGCTGCTGGCCCTGTTCGGCGTGGCCCTGCCCGCCGTCGTCTTCGCGGCGATCTGCCGTCGCATCCTGCGTGATCTCGAGGCCGAACCGGCTCCTTCCCGCACCGCTCGTCTCCCGCGCATCGCAGCGCGTTCCGCGGAGCGCACCGACGCGCTCCCGCGCCGCTCACCGTCGGCCTCCGACCGAGCGACCACCCTTCAGAAAGGAACCCCGGCATGATCTCTCGCAGGAATCTCCTCTCCTCCGTGCCCGTCGCCGCAGCAGGCGCCCTCGCCCTCTCCTCGTGCGGCAGCAGCTCGGGCAGTTCAGGCGGCGGCGACGACCCGCTCACCTGGATGGCGATGCTGCACACGCCGAGCACTCCGGATGCGAGCGGCCCGGTGCAGAAGGGGCTGACCGATCTCCTCGGCACCGACTTCACGATGCAGTGGGTGCCCGACGCCTCCAAGGAGGAGAAGATCAACGCGGCGCTCGCCTCCGGCTCCGTCGCGGACGTCACCTCGATCACGGAGCTGAACAACTCCTCCATTCGCAGCGGTGTGACGTCGGGGCTGTTCTGGGACGTCGAGCCGTTCCTGTCCGAGTTCGACCATCTCAAGGACATCGATTCGACGATCCTGGACGGCGCCCGCCTGGACGGTGTGCTGTACGGGGTGCCGTTCCAGAAGATCCTCGCGCGTTACGGAGTGCTGATCCGGCAGGACTGGCTGGACGAGCTGGGGCTCGAGGTGCCTCACACCATCGAGGATCTCGGCAAGGTCGCGAAGGCCTTCGCCGAGGGCGACCCGACGGGCACCGGGAAGTCCGTCACCGGGTTCATCGACCGTGAGGAGAGCTTCAAGGTCGGCTTCCGGTCGCTCGCCGGCTACTTCGGCGCCGGCGAGACCTTCCAGCTGGACGACTCCGGGACGATCATCCCCGCGATCATCAGCGATCCCTGGAAGGAGGCGATGGAGTGGTACCGCGGCGTGTTCGAGGCCGGCGGCGTGAACCAGGAGTTCATCACCACCCAGAAGGAGAATCAGCAGCAGGCGATCGCCCAGGACAAGGGCGGCATCGTCGTGACCGGTCTGTTCGAGGCGAAGAACTACGTGGCCCTCGCGGAGTCGATCAACCCCGACACGTCGGTCGAGTGGACCCTCATCAACGACATCACCTTCGAGGACGTGCCGCGCCGGATCGTCTCGGACACCGGCGGCGGCGTGGGCGGCCTGCTGGCGCTGTCCACCCAGACGGTGAAGACCGAGGAGGACGTGCGCCGGGTGCTCGGCTACGCGGATGCCCTGATGACCGAGGAGGCCCACGGCCTGATGACCAACGGCATCGAGGGCACCCACTACGAGATCGACGGCGACGGCGCGGTCACGATCATCGACCAGGCGCTGTGGGAGCAGGAGGTGCAGCCGTACTCGAGCTCCCGCCTGGCGGAGAACGCGTTCACCTACAAGTCCTCGGACCCGTACGTGAACCTCGCCAACGAGATGATGGAAGAGAGCTCGCAGTACGCGATCACGAACCCGGTCCAGTCGCTGAACTCGGAGACCTTCAACTCCCAGTGGGCGACGATCGAGCAGACGATCCAGGACGCGTACAACAACTTCATGATGGGCCAGGCCTCGATGGCCGATTACGAGTCCGCCATCGAGACCGTCCGCTCGCAGGGCCTGGACGACATCATCTCGGAGTACACCGAGGCGTACGAGAAGTTCAACGCCTGATCCCCTACCGCTCGCGAAAGGTCGCCTCCGTGCCCACCGTGGAGATCATCGAACACGCCCCAGCCCCCGAACTGGCGACGGCGTGGCTGCAGGACGCCATCGACGAGGCGGCCGGTCGCGGCGGCGGTCAGGTGCGGGTCCCCGCCGGGACCCACCGCACCGGGGCGCTGCGCCTGCGCTCCGGCATCGACCTGCATCTCGAGGCCGGCGCCGTGCTGCAGTTCGTGCCGGAGCCGGAGCTGTATCCCGCGGTCGAGGCGCGCTGGGAGGGCGCGGTGGGCACCGTGCACTCGCCGTGCCTGTACGCCCACGGTGCGACGGACGTGGCGATCACCGGCTTCGGCACGCTCGACGGGGGAGGGGCCGCCTGGTGGGACACGTTCCTGCACCGTCGTGGCGAGCTCGCGCATCCGCGGCCCACGCTGATCGGTCTGCACGAGTGCGAGCGCGTCACGATCCGTGACGTGGTGCTGCGTAACTCGCCGGCCTGGACGGTGCACCCGGCGCTGTGCGACGACGTGACGATCACGAACGTGCGCATCAGCAACCCGGCCGATTCCCCGAACACCGACGGCATCGATCCCGAGTCCTGCCGCAACGTGCGCATCAGCGACTGTCACATCGATGTGGGCGACGACTGCATCGCGATCAAGGCCGGCACGGAGCGCACCCCGAGCCGGGTGGCCAGCGAGAACATCGTGATCACGGGCTGCACGATGGTCCATGGCCACGGCGGGGTGGTGATCGGCAGCGAGATGAGCGGCGGCGTGCGCAACGTCGTGATCAGCAACTGCGTCTTCCAGGGCACCGATCGCGGGATCCGGGTGAAGACCCGCCGCGACCGCGGCGGGACCGTCGAGGACGTGCGGGTGACGAACATCGTCATGGACGACGTGCTGTGCCCGATCACCGTGAATCCCTTCTACTTCTGCGGGCCCGACGGGAAGGACCCCCATGTCGGGGACCGCTCCATGCGACCCGTCGACGCAGGGACCCCGCAGATCCGCGGCCTGCACCTGGCCCACCTCACCGCCCGCAACGTCCATGCCTCGGCCGGGCACCTCTACGGACTTCCCGAGGCTCCGCTGGCGGACCTCTCGATCCACGATCTGACCGTCTCCTTCGCCGCGGAGCCCCGGGCGGCCTCGCCCGAGATGGCCTCGGGCGTCGAGCCGTGCACCCGCTCGGGGATCGAGCTCGGATTCGTCCGGGGCGGGGAGCTCAGCCGCGTACGGGTCTCCGGGGCCGACGCGGAGGCCGTCACCGCGACCGCCTGCGAGGACCTCGAGCTCGACGTGAGGGGGAGCGATGAGCGTCATCGCTGAGACGCGTCGCCGGCCCGCGACCCGGATCCGCCGCACCGCGGAGCTGTGGCTGGTCGGGATCGCGATGGTGCTCTCCACCGTCGGCCTCGGCGGATTCTCCCTGGTGATGAACCAGGCCGATGCCCCCACCTTCGAGCGCGTCATCCTGCCGAGCCTGCTGGGCACCGAGTCCGGCATGGGCCTGGACCAGGCGTACGAGGCGGGCCGCACCCTCGGGGCGTGGTTCGGGGTGACCCTGATCGTCGTCCTGCTGCTGTCCGTGGTGGGCATCTTCTTCGCCCGTCGTCGGCCCTCGCGCCGCAGCACCGGCTGGTGGTTCCTCGCGGCAGGCCTCGCCTGCCTGCTGGGCAGCCAGCTGATCCTCTACCCGATCGCTTTCGTGTTCTTCGTCAGCGCCGGACTGTTCGCCCTGCGCACGGTCACCGATGGGAGCCCCTCATGACCACCACCTCCTCCAGCCCCGCGACCGACGACGCGGCCAAGGCCGTGCTCGGCAGCCCGCTGCCCGAGCCGGTGCGGACCACAAAGCCCAAGAAGCCCACAGCGCGTCGGCTCACCCCGGGCGAGCAGGGGTTCCGGGTGGTCAACGTGATCATCCTCAGCGGCTTCTCGCTGATCTGCCTGATCCCGTTCGTCCACGTGTTCGCGAGCTCCTTCGCGACGCCGGGCGAGCTGGCCACCAGCAACTTCCTGCTGGTCCCGCGCGAGGTCACCCTTGATGCCTACCGCTACATCCTGTCCACGCCCACCATCTTCCGGGCGATGGGCGTCTCCACGATCGTCACCGTCGGCGGCACCCTGCTCAGCCTCGTGGTCACGGCCCTGATGGCCTACGCCCTGGCCAAGCCGTACCTGATGGGCCGACGGGTCATCAACTTCATGGTCATCTTCACCATGCTGTTCAGCGGCGGCATGATCCCCACGTTCATCGTGGTCTCGAAGCTGGGGCTGCTGGACTCCCTGTGGGCGCTGGTGCTGCCGGTGACCGTGAATGCCTTCAACTTCGTGATCATGCGGAACTTCTTCCAGGGCATCCCGGACAGCCTCGAGGAGGCCGCGCGCATCGACGGCTGCTCCGAGTTCGGCGTGTTCGTGCGGATCGTGCTGCCGCTGTCGGTCGCCTCGATCGCCACCATCGGCCTGTTCTACGGAGTCACCTACTGGAACACCTACATGCATGCGGTGCTCTACATCAACGACTCCTCGAAGTGGCCGATCCAGGTGCTGCTGCGCCAGATCGTCATCGTGGCCAGCGGCGTCAACGCCGACGCCTCGGCCGTGGACGTGGTGCCTCCGGCGCAGTCCGTGAAGATGGCCGTGATCACCGTGGCCACCCTGCCGATGCTCATGGTCTACCCGTTCATCCAGCGCTTCTTCGTCAAGGGCGCCCTCATCGGCTCCGTGAAGGGCTGACCACCGACCGACCCACGCAGTTCGCCACGACAGATCGAGGATGATCATGCCTTCCGTGTCTCGCCGCCAGTTCGCCGCCGCCCTGGGAGTCGCCTCCGCGACGACGCTCGTCCCCCTCGCTCCTGCGACCGCCGCGCCGACCTCCCCGAGCACAGGGAGCGAGGTCCTGACGACGATGCGTGTCCCTCCGGGCAGAGGAACGGAGGATGGCCCCGTCTGGTCCCCGCAGGCCACGGGCTTCGCCGGCGTGAGCACTTCGGACGCTCCGGACGGAGCGATCGGAGGTCTCGGCGGTGACGTCGTCGTGGTCCAGGATGCACAGGCGCTCGCCGAGGCGGTGCTCCGGGACGGGCCGACGGTCGTGCTCGTGGAGGGGACGGTCACCATCGAGCCGTTCGGGACCACCCTCAAGGTCTCCGCGGACACCAGCATCCTCGGCGTGAGCCGAGGCGCGGAGATCGTGGGCGGAGGATTCCACCTCGACCGTGTCGCGAACGTCGTGATCCGCAACCTCACCTTCCGTGATTCCTATGTGCCGGGGGACTGGGACGGGAAGAGCGACGACAACGACAACGACGGCGTCCGCGTGGACACCTCGCACCATGTCTGGATCGACCACTGCGAGTTCATGCGTCTGGGCGACGGGACGGTGGATGTCAGGAAGGACTCCACGAACGTCACGATCTCCTGGTGCGTGTTCCGCGACCACAACAAGACGGTGGGCGTCGGCTGGACGGAGAACGTCCTGACCGCGATCACTTTGCACCACAACTGGTTCTCGAACACGTATCAGCGCAATGCGAGCATCGACAACGTCGCCGCCGGGCACGTCTACAGCTGCGTGTTCCAGGGGCAGGGCCAGTACGGGACCATGTCGCGCGGCGCCTCGCAGCTGGTCGTGGAGTCCTGCCTCTACGAGAACGGCGAGGATGCGATCGTCGCGAAGGATCCGCAGTCCCGGGTCGACTCCCGCGGCAATCGGTTCACCTCGATCCGCGGCCGGAAGGACCACACGGGCCCCACCTTCGAGCCGTCGGACCACTACTCGTACGCTGCCGAACCCCTCGACGACCTCACCGGGATCGTCACGAAGCACGCCGGGCCGCATGCACGACGCGAGCGGGCCGCGCGCCGGATCCGCGTCGCCCTGGACGGCACGGGTGATGTCGCCAGCATCGGGGCTGCGGTCGGGGCTGCATGGCGCTCCGCAGCCCCTGCCGAGATCGTCGTCGCTCCGGGCACGTACCGGGAGATCGTCCGGATCTGGCCGGGTGCCCCGGCGGGGCTCGTGCTGCGCGGGGAGACCGGCGTCGCGGAGGACGTCCGTCTGACCTACGACCTCTCCGCGGGCACCGAGAAGTTCTACGGCGGCGACTTCGGCGCGACAGGGGCGGCCACGCTCGCCGTGCTGGCCGACGACGTGACGCTCCGCGATCTGACGGTCGAGAACGGCTACGACGAAGCCGCCCACGGGGGAAGTCAGGCGCAGGCGCTCCGCACGGTCGGGGACCGGATCCTGCTCGACGGCGTACGACTGCTCGGCAACCAGGACACGTTCCTCGCCGAGACGCCCTCGAAGGACCAGGCCGGCCGGGTCTATGTCACGGGATCGTTCCTCGAGGGCGATGTCGACTTCATCTACGGCCGGGCCACGATGGTGCTCGAGGACTGCGAGATCAGCTCGTTCGACCGCGGCGAGGAGAACAACGGGTACGTCTGCGCCCCGAGCACTGCAGGGGGCGAGCGGGGCCTGCTGTTCGTGAACTGCCGTTTCACCTCCGCTGCGGCTCCCGGGACGGTCCACCTCGGACGACCCTGGCATCCCAGCAGCGATCCCGAGGTCGAACCGGCGGCCGTCGTGCGCGACTCGCACCTCGGTGCGCACATACGGACCCCGGCATGGTCAGACATGGGCGGCTGGCCCTGGCAGGACGACTTCCTGCGCGAATACGGAAACACGGGCCCCGGCGCGGGGTCGGGCGATGCCGAGGGCCGCCCACAGCTCACCGAGCAGGAGGCCGCGAACCACACCCGCGAGACCTATCTGCTCGGCGCCGACGACTGGGCCCCCTGGGCCTGACCCCTCACAGATCAAGGACGATCATGCACTCCATCCCCCGTCGGACTCTGCCGGCCCTCGCCGGTCTCACCCTCAGCGGTGCCGCTCTCCTCGGCGCCGCGAACCCCGCCATCGCGCGGCCCCGGGAGTCACGATCCGCGGCCGACGAGCTGCTGCGCCTCATGCGCGTCCCGGCAGGCCGATCGACGGCGTCCGGACGCATCTGGTCCCCGCACGCGACGGGCTTCGCGGTCCTCCCCACCGACGAGCTGCCGCACGGCACCACCGGTGGTCTCGGTGGTCGCGTGGTCACCGTCGGCTCCGCCGAGGAGTTCGCCGGCGCCGTCGGCGCGGAGGAACCGACGATCGTCCTCGTCGAGGGCACGATCGCTTTCCCGGTGGGCACGATGACCGACGTCGCATCGAACACGAGCATCCTCGGGATCAGCCGTGGGGCAGAGCTCGTCGGCGGCGGTCTGCGCCTTCCCGAGGTGTCCAACGTCGTGATCCGCAACCTCACCGTCCGCGACTCCTTCGTCGCGGGCGACTGGGACGGGAAGTTCGATACCAACGACAATGACGGCATCCGCGTGGACACCTCGCACCATGTGTGGATCGATCACTGCGAGTTCGCTCGGCTGGGGGACGGCCAGGTCGACATCCGCAAGAACTCCACGAACGTCACCGTGTCGTGGTCCGTCTTCCGTGACCACAACAAGACACTCGGAGTGGGCTGGACCGATGACCTCGTCACCACCCTCACCCTGCACCACAACCGCTTCTCCAACGTGCATCAGCGCAACGGCAGCATCGACCAGGTGAAGATCGGGCACGTCTACAACTGCTGGCTGGAGGGGGCGAGCTCCTACGGCATGGCGTCGCGTGGGGCCACCCAGCTGCTCGTCGAGCACAGTGTCTTCGACTCCGTCCGCAACCCGATCGGAACGAGCGATGAACTCTCCCGGGTCGCCCAGAACGGCAACCTGAACGCGGGCTCCTGGGGCAGCTGGGAGGACACCGGCATCGAGGCGGACCCGGCTGATCACTACGACTACGAGCTCGATCCCGTCGACGCGGTGCGAGACCTGCTGTCCCGCGATGCCGGGCCGCACGCCCGCAGAGAGCACATTCCGCGCACTCTCCATGTGGCCCAGGACGACAGCGGCGATCTCGCCTCGATCCACGCGGCGATCGGTGCCGCCTGGCGGAGCCCGCACGAGGTCGAGATCGTCGTCCATCCCGGCGTCTATCGGGAAGTCCTCTCGCTGTGGCCCGGCTGCGACGGTCTCGTGATCCGCGGGGCATCAGGGAACCCCGAGGACGTCGTGGTCACGTATGACAAACCCGCACACGACTGGGCGACGGTCACGGTGCTCGCCCAGGACGTCTCCCTCCGAGCCCTCACGCTGGAGAACGCGTACGACGAGGCGCAGGGAGGAGAGGCTCCGGCCTATCCGCTGCGGTCCCTCGACGACAGCCTCCTGCTCGCGGACGTGGTGCTGCGCGGTGGGCCCCACGAGGTCTCCGACCCGCGCACATGAGTTCAGCCGCCTGTTCCCTGCCCCCTGACGACAGATCGAGGAAGATCATGATCACCCGCACGTCCCCGCGACCCCTGGCCAGCCTGCACAGCCTGGCCAGCACCGCTCAACACCTCGCCTGCGTCGCCGCCGCGGCCGCCCTGGTCGCCACGGTGCCGGGCGTCGCTGCCGCAGCCCCCACCGCCGACGCCGCGCGGGTCACGGCGATCACGGAGCGTCAGGTGCTCGGCGACGGCGACGGCTGGGGGAGCGCGGACGGCGGCACCACGGGCGGCTCGGCCGCCTCCTCCGAGCACGTGTACGACGTCTCCACGCGCAGCGAGCTGCTCGCCGCCCTCGACAGCGCCGGCGACGAGCCCACGATCGTCCGCGTGCACGGGAACATCCCGATGAACGCGGACGAGGACGGAGCTCCGATCACCTGCGAGGAGCTCGCCGCGGGCACCGGGTTCGACCTCGACGCCTATCTGGAGGCCTACGACCCTGAGACCTGGGGAACCGATCGTGAGCCCGAGGGCGCCCAGGAGGACAGCCGTCGGGCGGCGGCCGCGAAGCAGAGCGCCCTGATCGCCGTCCCCGTCCCGTCGAACACCACGATCATCGGCGCGACCGGCGGCGCGGGATTCACCGGGGCATCGCTCTCGGTGAAGGGCGTCGACAACGTCATCCTGCGCAACCTGGAGTTCGCCGACACCTACGACTGCTTCCCCTCCTGGGACCCGACCGACGGCGCCGACGGCAACTGGAACAGCGAGTACGACAGCGTGAGGATCGTGGACGGCTCCACGAACATCTGGGTGGACCACAACGCCTTCACCGACGAGCCGATGACGGACGACCAGCTGCCGAGCTACTTCGGGCGGATCTATCAGCGTCATGACGGAGCGCTGGACCTCACCAACGGCTCGGACCTGGTCACCGTCAGCTGGAACACCTTCCGAGACCACGACAAGCTGACCCTGGTCGGCTCGACCGACAGCCCTGATCGGGGCGACCCCGGCAGGCTCCGGGCGACCTTCCACCACAACCTGTACGAGGGCGTGGGCCAGCGTGCCCCGCGAGTGCGGTTCGGGCAGGTCGACGTCTACAACAACCACTACGCCATCAGCGAGGACCAGACCGTGGGCTACGGATACTCCCTCGGTGTCGGCTACGACTCGCACCTGTGGGTCGAGGCGAACAGCTTCACCACCGGCGGCGCGGCCGAGCCCGGCGACCTGATCTCGGTGCTCAAGGGCACGGAGATCGCCACCCATGGGAACCTCGTGGACCGCCGTGAGGTGGACCTGCGCGAGGCCTACAACGCCCAGGCCCCTGAGGACTCGCAGCTGGCGGAGGACACCTCCTGGGAGCCCGCTCTGCGTGCCTGCGTCGACGAGGTCACCCGCGTGGACGCCGCGGTCCAGTCATGGTCCGGTCCCCGCTTCGGGCCCGTGCGCGGCCGGATCGGGGCAGACTGCCGCTCATGATGATCACCCCCGAGAGCCGACGAGAACGGCTGCGCGGCCTGCTCGGCCTCGCGATGCCCACGCCCGGCGACGACAGCGCGCATCTGGTGGAGGAAGCGGACGGCGCCGCCCCGGCCGGCGAGCACGGTGTGATCACGACGCGCCTGGTCACGGCCGACGGAGAGGCGATCCCCGCCTTCCTCCTGCGCCCGGCCCCGGAGGTCGCCACCGGCTCCGCGGTGGTGCTCGTGGCCGGACATGGCGGCGGCATCGACGATCTGGTGGCCACGGATCCGGCCGACGACTACCACGACGGCCTCGCCCACAAGCTGGTCCGGGCCGGGCTGACGGTGCTGTGCCCGGAGATGATCAGCTTCGGTCGTCGGCGCTTCCCACGGCCTGCCGGCGCGGTGCCCTACGAGCCGACGGAGAACTCCTGCGGCATCGACGCGGCGCGGTATCTGCTGCGCGGGCAGCCGCTGATGGGGGCTCGAGCGGCCGACGCCCAGGCCGCAGTGCACGCCCTGCGCCGACTGCCCGGCGTGGATCCGCAGCGGGTGGGCGTGGCCGGCGGATCCGGCGGCGGAGCGGTCTCCCTGCTCCTGGCGGCAGCGGATCCGACGATCGCGGGAGCCCTGGTCGCGAGCTATTTCTGCAGCTTCGAGGCGAGCCTGTGCTCGATCCGGCACTGCCCCTGCAACATCATCCCCGGAGTGCTTCCGGACCTCGAGATGGCGGACATCGCCGCTCTCATCGCCCCGCGTCCGCTGGTGCTGGAGGCGGGGGAGCGCGACCACATCTTCCCGATCGAGGCGACCCGACGCTCCTTCGCGCAGCTCGCCCCGGTCTGGGAGGCGATGGGGGCGCCCGCGCCGGAGCTCGTCGTCACCGACGCCGGGCATGCGTTCCGCGCCGAGCGGTCCCTCGAGGTGCTGGTGCAGCGACTGGGCTGAGCAGTCGTCGGCCGCGGGAGACCGTCGGCCGCAGGCGCGGATCGCCGTGACAAACGTGGCCTTTACGGCATGAGCGCGGTTCGGAGGCCTCTCCTGCCGTACCGTGAATGCTGTGAACGCTGCTGCGGCCCCTGCGCCGCGCGCGACACCCGACTCTTGAGACCCTGACCGTTCAACGATTGAGATTCCTCCATGCCCTCTCCCGCACGCAAGCTCACCGCACCCCCGCGCCTGGCCAAGCGAGGCATGCGCATCACCCCGCTCGGCGGCCTCGGCGAGGTCGGCCGCAACATGACGGTGTTCGAGCATGCCGGCAAGCTGATGATCGTCGACTGCGGCGTGCTCTTCCCCGAGGAGCACCAGCCCGGCATCGACGTGATCCTGCCGGACTTCACGTCCATCCGTGATCGCCTCGACGACATCGAGTGCATCGTCCTCACCCACGGCCACGAGGACCACATCGGCGGCGTCCCGTACCTGCTCAAGGAGCGGCCGGACATCCCCCTGATCGGCTCCGAGCTGACGCTCGCCTTCATCACGGCGAAGCTCAAGGAGCACCGCATCACGCCGAAGACCATCCAGGTCGAGGCCGGGGAGCACCGCAAGATGGGGTCGTTCGACCTCGAGTTCGTCGCGGTCAACCACTCGATCCCGGATGCCCTCGCGGTCATGATCCGCACCAAGGCCGGCTCCGTGCTGCACACCGGCGACTTCAAGATGGACCAGTTCCCGCTGGACAACCGCATCACCGACCTGCGCGCCTTCGCGCGGCTCGGCGAGGAGGGCGTGGACCTGTTCCTCACGGACTCCACCAACGCCGAGGTCCCCGGGTTCACGATGTCCGAGCAGGACCTCAACCCCGCGATCGACCGGGTGTTCACCACCTCCCCGCGACGGATCATCGTCTCCAGCTTCGCGAGCCACGTGCACCGCATCCAGCAGGTGCTCAACGCCGCCCACGCCAACGGTCGCAAGGTGGCCTTCGTGGGCCGCTCGATGGTGCGCAACATGGGGATCGCGCGCGACCTCGGCTACCTGGAGATCCCCAAGGGCCTCGTCGTCGACTTCCGCAAGATCCAGTCGATGCCGGACCACAAGATCACGCTGATCTGCACCGGTTCACAGGGTGAGCCGATGGCGGCGCTCGCGCGGATGGCCAACGGCGACCACCAGATCCAGGTCGGCGAGGGCGACACCGTGCTGATGGCGAGCTCGCTGATCCCCGGCAACGAGAACGCCATCTACGGGATCATCAACAAGCTCACCGACCTCGGCGCGAACATCGTCCACAAGGGCAACGCGAAGGTGCACGTCTCCGGCCACGCGAGCGCCGGCGAGCTCGTGTACTGCTACAACATCGTGCGCCCCAAGAACGTCATGCCGGTGCACGGCGAGTCCAAGCACCTGCACGCCAACGCCGAGCTGGCCCGTCGCACCGGTGTCCCGGAGAACCGCATCGTCGTGGGCCAGGACGGCGTCACCGTCGACCTGATCGACGGCCACGCGAAGATCTCGGGCAAGGTCGAGGCCGGACTGGTCTACGTCGACGGCCAGACCATCGGTGCGGCCACCGAGGACACGCTCGCAGAGCGTCGCCTGCTCAGCGGCGGGGGCGTGGTCACCGTCGTCGCGCTGATCGACCCCAAGACCAACCAGCCCACCGAGCCGCTGGAGTTCCTCACCAAGGGGTTCGTGCACGATGCACGCACCTTCGACGGTGCCGAGACCCAGGTGACCAAGGCGCTGGCCCGCGCGAAGCAGGACAAGATCGACGACATCGGCGAGATCGAGAACATCATCGTCGAGGCCGTCAGCAACTACCTGCGCCGCATCTACCGCCGCGAGCCCGCAGTGATGGCTGTGGTCGTCGACGCCTGATCGCGTCCGCCGGCAAGGCCCCTCCTGTCCCGCTGAGAGGTGAGACAGGAGGGGCCTTCGTCGTCAGCCGTCGTCAGTGGTCGTCAGCGGTGCTGGGCCCGATAGGCCGACGGGCTGGCGCCGTGCCGGCTGCGGAAGCGGCGCGAGAAGTACAGCGCGTCCTGGTAGCCGACGCGCCGGGCCACCTCCGCGACCGGTTCGCCCGTCATCTCCAGCAGCCGCGCCGCGAGCTCCATTCGCTGGTCCTGCACGTAGCGGGTGATGGACGTGCCCACCTGATCGGTGAACAGGTGGGAGAGGCGTGAGGGCGAGAGGTGGGCGACGGCGGCGAGCTGCCTGACCTCGAGCTCCTCGGTGAGGTGCGCGTCGAGGTGCTCGAGGACCCGCAGCACCCGGTCGTCGAGCTGCTGTTGGCGCTGCTGCGGGTTCTGCGTGTCGTACCAGAGCAGAGCCGCCTCGATCCCGTTGAGGGCGAACAGCTCGGGGCGGCCGACGGCGAGGCGCGTGGCGCGGGCTGCGCTGCGCAGATGCTCCTGGACGCGGCCGGCCACTCCCACCCCGAGCCGGATGCGGCCGACGCCGGGTGCCGCCTCGGCCAGTCCAGCAGGGCGAGCCAGGTCGCGGGCGGGTGGACATGGCAGTACTGCAGGTGCCAGGTCCCGACGGTGGGGTCGGTGCCGTAGTCGTGCAGCGCTCCGGGCCGCAGCAGCACGGCGTCGCCAGGGGCGGTGGCCAGTGCTGTGCCGTCGGACGCGTGCACGATCCCGCCGCCGCCGACGGTGTGCAGCAGCAGCCAGTCCTCGGTGCCCCGGGAACGACGCACGCGATATGCGCTGTCCTGCTCGAACTCGCCGGCGAGAACCCGGCCCGTCCGGGGAGCAGGGACCTCGACCGCCGCCGCCTGGCGGGGCGCAGCAGGATCGTCCATGTGCCCGCCCTCCGATCACCTGGTCCGTAGAGGTCCAGGGAACCAGACTGACAGCATGACCACCACCCAGCACACCACCCAGAACACACCCGTGGGCCCTCCGGACGTCTCCGAGGTGACCGGGCTCCAGCTGCTCGACGGAGCGAGCCCGGATCCTCGACAGCTCGCAGATGCCTATGACCGCAACGGCGCCGTCCACCTGCGCGGAGTGCTCAGCGACGAGGAGGTCCGCGAGCTCCGCGACGTCTTCACCGGCCATATCGAGACCGACGGCAGCGGCGGGGCGTTCGACGAGACCGGCGAGGACGACCCGCTGCACGCCTACCCGCGGATGATCCAGCCCCACCGCGACGATCACCAGCCGGGTCGGCTCGCCCGCCGGTGGCTGCTCGAGCAGCGTGTGATGGGACGCGTGATCGAGGCGGTGGGCCCGGTGTGGGCGGCGCAGTCGATGTTCTACTTCAAGCCGGCCGGCGCCCGCGGCCAGGCGATGCACCAGGACAACTACTTCCTGCAGTCCCATCCCGAGACGTGCGTGGCGGCGTGGATCGCGGTCGATGACTGCGATGCCGAGAACGGTGCGCTGGGCGTTGTGCCCGGCACCCATCGCTATGAGATCGAGTGCCCCGAGGAGGCCGATGCGAGCGAGTCGTTCACGTCGATCACCGTGCGCATCCCCGAGCACCTCGGCGTCGTCCAGGCCGACATGAAGGTGGGCGACATGCTCATCTTCCACGGCAGCCTGGTCCATGGGTCCCGGCCCAACACCAGCGCCGACCGCTTCCGGCGTTCGCTGATCTTCCATTACATCCCCGAGGGGAGCCACGAGGTGGCCGCCAGCTACCAGCCCCTGCTCGACGCTGCAGGTGACGAGGTCACGATCGAGAACTCCGAGTACGGCGGTCAGTGCGGCGAGGGCTGGGTGCCGCTGAACCACTGAGCTGCTGAGCCACTGAGCTGCTGAATCACGGCGGCTTGCGGCGATGCGGCTCAGTACGTCGGGTCGGGGTATGACTCCGGGTCGAAGGGCGGTGCAGCGTCGACGGGCGCTGCTGCCTCGACGGGCGGGGCCGGATCAGCGTCCTGGAGCAGGCCTCGGGTCCGGGCGCTGTCCCACATCATCATCTCGTCGTAGAACTCCCACGAACGTTGCAGGGCATCGGCGAGCTCAGGCGTCAGCAGGTCCCGGTTCGGGTGCGTGGTGAGGCGTGCTTGCCCGCCGATGTACCAGGTGGTGGTTCCATCGGGCTCGCGGACGGGATCGAGCAGTCCCCGGGTCTTCATGTCATGGTGAGTCCAGCACAATCGGTGGAGATTCTCTATCGAGGTCTGTCCGCCTTGTTCCGGATATCGATGATTATATTCTTCGATGTGGTCGGCTTCGCCGACGGTGCATACATTTCGTGTACAGCCCGGAACAGCACATACCGGATCGAGAAGGCGAAGATGCTCTCTCATCGTGGCTGTCGGAGAGTATCGCGAGGGCGGTAAGGGGAGGACAGCCCCGCTGGTGGGATCGGTGAGGATCCGGTACCAGGTGGATTCGTCGGCCGCGAGATGCCGAGCCAGACGGGCCGGCAGCGGGATCGTGCCGTCGATGGTGCCGGGGGCATCGGTCTCCCCGAGCAGGGTCAGCGCGGGGACGACCACCTGCAGCCGGAGGCGGCTCTGCGGCACCTCGATGCCGCCGGTATCGAGCATCGTGCGGGACACGATGGCGTAGCGCAGGGCGGCGAGCGTCATCTGACGGCCGTCCCGAACGACGTCTCCGTCGATGTCGAAGGGGGCGGGCCGGTTCTCCTCGAGGGCTCTGCGCTGCTGGCTCTGGACCTCGCGGGCGGCGAGATCCAGTCGGCGCGTGAAGCCGAGGATCTCGTGGATCGGGCCGGTGATGACGACGCGTGCGGTGCCGTCATGGTCCGGATTCAGCTGGAGTGCGACGTCCCTCTGCTCCGCCGGGGTGGCGTGCACGGCGGCAGCGCCGAACCAGGCGACCAGCTTCCCCAGCTCGCGCGTGAACCGGTCGCAGGGGATGTTCGCCAGGTCCCACCGGGAGACCCGGTCGTCGACCTGTATGCACTGGTCAGGGGTCAGTCGGCGGACCCGACGAAGGAGCAGCTCGAACCAGGTGACCGGGAGATCGCCCGCTTCGAGGCGGGCAAGCGTCATCGGAAGGGCGGTGACCGCGGTGCAGGCGTCGTGCAGCAGGGCCCGGGCCTGGTGGAGGGTGATGCGGCGTGCGTCGGCGATGAGGATCACGTAGAGCTCGCCGCCGTCGGGGTCTTCATCGGAGTCATCCCAGAGGGCTGCGAGCTTCCGCAGACGCTCCGCATAGGCGCGGGCCTCGTCACGAAGCGTGGAGAAGAGGTCGTGGGCGATGAGGACCTCGGTGCATCCGGGCTCGACATAGGAACGGGCGGCGAAGTCCTTCGGGTCCAGTGGCTTGCGCGCGAGGACCTCCTTGCGCGGCGGCTCGATGCCGCGTGCAGGCCCGGGCGCGGGGACGGGTGCCTGTGCCGATTCGGAGGCGCGGCTGAGGGCGGAGTCAGGGGCGGCGACGTCGGCCGCGGAACTCGTCTCCACCGGCGGACGGAATGCAGAAGACGTTGACATTTCTCCACCCCGTTTCGCGTGATAGTGCAGATGTTTATGGGATCTTTCTCGACCTTCCATCAGTATACGAGGCGGCACGGCGTGACGCGAGGGTAAGAACGCAAGGGAGCGAAAATGTGGATAACTCTGGGCGGTGGAGGAAGGATGGTTGAGCTGAGTGTGGATAACTGCCCGCGGTGGAGGAAAGGTTCATGACGAAATAGTGGATAACCGGCTCTTCAGAGTTGAGTGTGGGCGCGCCGGTGGTGCGGGGTAGCTGGGGATAGACGTCGAGGTCCTCGATGATGAGCGGACTCTTACCTCTGCTCGCACCAAGGACCTCGACAATGCACAACCATAGTTGCGTATGCCCTGACACGCTCGATCGCTGCGACCGATGCGACCTTCTGCTGGACTTCCCCGGCCTCCATCTGGTGGCCGTCTCGAAGGCCCGGGCCGGGCTGGTCCTCGAGGTCGAGTCCTGTGACCCGGTGACGGGATGTCCTGGTTGCGGAGTCATCGCCACTGGTCACGGACGGATCGCGGTTGAGGTGATCGATGCGCCTTGGGCGGGCCGGCCGGTGCGGATCCGCTGGCGCAAGCGCCGCTGGGTCTGCCTCGAGGACGTTTGCAAGGTGGCCACGTTTCTCGAGCAGGACCCGGAGGTTTGCGCCCCGCGGGGCCTGCTGAGCACGCGCGCGATCCGCTGGGCGATCGGTCAGCTCCGCCGTGAGGGAGCGACGATCCAGGGCCTCGCCCGCCAGCTCAGCACGACCTGGAACACGCTCTGGTCCCAGGTCCAGCCCGTCCTGGCCCGGGCCGCGGAAGACCCGTCGCGGTTCGAGGGCGTGCAGGTCCTGGGCGTGGACGAGCACATCTGGCACCACCGTGACCCGCGCCGGCGCGGGCCGAAAGCGCTCACCGGGATGGTGGACCTGACCCGAGGAACCCACCCCACTGCGAGGCTGCTCGACCTCGTCCCAGGTCGGTCCGGGACGGTCTATCGCGACTGGTTGGGCCAACGCGGTGAGAGGTTCCGGGAGGAGATCGAGATCGCGACGCTGGACCCGTTCCAGGGATACAAGAACGCGATCGATGACCAGCTCGAGGACGCCACCTGCGTGCTGGACGCCTTCCACATCGTCAAGCTCGCCGGCGCAGCGGTCGATGACGTCCGCCGCCGAATTCAACAAGAGACCCTCGGCCACCGCGGCCGCAAGGGCGACCCTCTGTTCGGGATCCGGCACATCCTCCGCGCCGGGCGTGAACGCCTCACCACGCGCCAGCAGAACCGCCTGGCCAGGGCATTCTCCGCTCACCCCGATCACGTCGCAGTCGAGGTCGCCTACCAGTGCGCGCAGGACCTCCGAGACGTGTTCCACCAGGCCACACCCGCCCAGGGACGTCGGCTCGCCGAGCAACTCATCGACACTCTGCCGTCCTGCCCGATTCCCGAGATCGCAAGGCTCGGGAAGACGCTGCGTCGCTGGAAGACGGCGTTCCTGGCCTACTTCGACACCGACGGCGCGAGCAACGGCGGCACGGAAGCCATAAACGGGATCATCGAGCTCGGCCGCCGTATTGCCCGTGGGTTCCGGAACTTCGAGCACTACCGCCTCCGAATGCTCCTCATCGCTGGCGGACTCGACGCCTCACCCCACACTCATCTCTGAAGAGCCGGATAACCGTCTGCTGTGGAGGAGAGGTGCGCCGGAAACGGGCGCGGCGTCTTCCTGCAGCCGCCCGCCGGGTCGGGTCGGGCTGAGCCCGCCCGCCCGGGGTCCTCCGCGTCGTGCCTCCTCGGTCTTAGTTGCCCGCTGGGGCTCCCGAGCGCGATCACGGCACGGAAGAATGATGGGCATGCCTCACGCTCTCGACTCCCCTCGCGTTCCCGGAGCACTCGCGAAGGAAGCTCTGCCCTTCCGCGGGGTCGCCCTGGCCTGGGTGATCACCGGAGGTCTGGTCGCCGCGGTGACGGGCCCGCTGGGTCTTGACCACGGCTCCTGGTCCGCTGCATTCCAGGTGCTGGTCGGAGGAGTGCTGCAGGCTGGGCTCGGGGTGGCGCAGAGTGCGCTCGCTGGGCGGCCGATCTCGCGCCGAGTGCTCGCCGCCGAGCTGCTGACCTGGAACCTGGGCTGCCTGGCGGTCATCGCCGGCACGGTGCTCGCCGCGCCGCTGATCGTCGACGCCGGCGGGCTGCTGCTGGTGGTCGCGATGGCCTTCATGATCCGGGCGGTGGGCCGAGGGGCGAAGGGGCCCGCGTGGGCGCTGTGGACCTACCGCGCGTTCCTGGTGCTGGCGTTCGTGAGCATCCCGATCGGGCTGTTCCTGGCCCACACTCGGGCCGGCTGACTCCCAGCTCAGGAGGGACGCCGAGCTAGCTGGGCTCCCAGTCCAGCACGTCCTGGACGAGCAGCCCGCGCGCACTCACTGGTACGACACGAACCATGGGCGCGGCTCGACCTCGTAGGTCTGCTCCGGGGAGAACGTCGGGGTGTCCTCGTCGTAGAAGTTCTTCCACGCCATGAAGACCCCGTCGGGCAGATCGGTCTGCAGGGCGTTCCAGGTCTCGAGCTTCGCGTCGGGAGTGCCATGGCCGTCGGCGTGCACCGTGACGGCGAGCTCCGGATGCGAGGCGTCGATGTCCTGCCGGTCCGTGATCATCGAGAGGCTGAACTGGTGGAGGATGAACGCCTTCTGCGGGAGGTCGTTCTCCGCGGTGAGGTCCGCGAGCCACTGGGCGGTCTCGTCGACCTCCGCGGCGGAGACCGAGCCGATCTGGGCCAGATGCTTCTGGCCGGGCTCCAGTCGCCATTCGGCATCGAGCGCGAGGCCCACGTGCGGCTCCTTGAGCAGGTCTTCGTACTGCTTGGCCTGCGTGAGGAAGTCCGTGGTGCCGGGCTGGAGGTCCAGGACGACGTACACCCCGGCCTCGCCGGCCCTGTCCACCCACTCGCGAATCGTCTCGGGGTCGAGCTCGCTCGAATAGTTCCCGTCGGCCCCCGGTTCGGAGGAGGCGACCGTGGTGATGATCTCGAACGCCGGGACGACGGGCTCGTCGGTCAGCGGCGCGTAGTCCTCGGCGAGGCCCTTCACCCGCTCGATGGAGGCGTCGAGGTCCTGCTCACCGAGGATCCCGAGCGAGGGAATCCCGGGGGAGCCGTACGCCGCGATCATGCGCCGGCCCGGGAAGACCGTCTGGCCGCCGCCGGGCAGCTCGGGGGCCGTCACGGCCGTGTGCAGGGTGGGGGCCCACTGGTCGGCCGGCCCGAAGGTGCCGCCGAGGGCGAGCATGCCGGCCGACGGGTCGTCCCCGACGGCCTCCTTCGTCGCCGCGACGCTGTCGCTGCTGCGGCCGGGATCACCACCGGGGATCTCGGTGACGGTGCCGCCGGCCGCGGCGATCTCCGCGCGGGCGACCGTCTGGGCGGTGCCCTCCTGCGAGGGGTCGACGAACATCGAGACCGCGAAGGCGTCCTCGTCCTCGTCGGCCGACGGGACCTCCTTCTGCGCGTCCTCGTCGGCGGGATCGATCTCGACCACGTCGAGGTCGTCCCCGAGGGCTGAGAGGTCGGTGCCCTCCGCTGTGACGACGGTGGTCGCGCCGAGACGCTGGAGCTCGTCGGCGACCGCCTGGTCGGTGCCGATCAGCAGCGGGAGGCCGGCGGCGGAGGCCACGGCCGCGAGGGGCTCGGCGGTGTCCTCGGTGGCGATCACGGCACCCTCGGCCGAGGTGAACAGGGTCGAGCTCAGGGCGAGGGCGGTCTCCGCGCCGTCCCCGTCGGGCACCACGGTCGATGCGGGTGCCGTGTCGACGATGTCCACCGTGAGGCCGTCCTCCCCGAAGACGCAGGCGCCGAGGCCCACGACCAGCGCCGCGACCGCAGTCACCGAGGCAGACGTCCGCACGAAGGTGGCGCGTCGGCCCGAGGTCATGCTCGTGCGATCAGGGGAGGGGAGGGTCTGGTGAGCTCGCATGTTCTGGTTCGGTGCCACGGACCCAGACTGCCGTGCCGGGACCCCATCGGGCGAATGACGTGGCCGCGGGCGGACGCCTTCCCTTCCGCAGGGCGCCGGGGATACTGGGCGGATGACGGAGACTGATCTGCACCTGATGCTCGGCGGACGCTCCCGGGACGAGCTGCGATCGATGCTGGCGGCCCAGGGGGTCAAGCTGAACGGGTACGCGGAGGAGCTGCTCACGCACAGCAGCGTCGATGCCCACGCCCCGCAGGCTGTCGTGCTCACGCAGCGCACCGTGGCCGAGCTCGGGCTGCCCCGCGGAGGGACCCTGCCGCAGATCTTCACCGCCTGTGAGGAGAGGGGCCTCCTGCCGTGCCCGCTGGAGACAGGCCCCTACCTGCGGCTCGCGCTGAGCGATCAGGAGCAGGCGCCTGACTCCGTGCTGTCCGCCGGCCGGGTCCCGACCGGATCGCTCCACGTCCTCTCGGCACCGCTCAGCGAGGATCACGAGGTGCCCAAGGGCTTCTATCTCCGGGTCGTCGACGGGGTCGGGTGGCTGCGGGGGTATCGCTGCGACGACGAGTACGTGCTGCCGCCCGAGAGCGCACTGGTGCTTCGTCGGCCGACGACGGAGGAGCTGTGAGCGACGGTCGACCCGCCAGAATTCTTGCCCGGGCCGTGGTGGTGGACCTCGACGACACCCTGTTTGACCATCGGGAGTCGGCTCGACGTGGCCTGGCGCGGCTGATCCACGAGCTCGGCGGGACGGCCACGGCGGAGATCATCGATACCGCAGAGATGACAGCGGAGCGGCTCATGGGCCGCCGTCGCGCAGGCGAGATCGGCCGGGCCGACTACCGACGGCTACGGATCCGGCATCTCCTGGCCGATATCGATCAGCGCCTCGAGGCGGGGCGCCTGGAGGACGAGCAGTGCGATCTGCTCTACGAGAGGTTCCTCGAGGTGTACGAGGAGGAATGGGTGGGCTTCGCCGATGCCGTCCCCATGCTGCGAGGTCTGCACGACCGGCGCATCCCGGTCGCAGTTCTCACCAACGGACCCGAAGAACGACAGCAGCGTAAAGCCCGTGTGCTCGACCTCGAGCCCTGGGCGCTCGGCGTCTGGACGAGTGAGCGTCTTGCGGCGAAGAAACCTGAGGCGAGCACGTACCTGACGGTGTGCGGGGCACTCGGCATCGAACCCGGTGCGGTTCTCCATATCGGCGACAACGTGGAGCATGACCTGCACGGAGCCCGGGCTGCTGGATTGCAGGCCCTGCACCTCGATCGGGGGCAGGCGTTCGCGGAGTCATCGCAGCGGATCACGACCCTGGACGCCGTGCTCGGCATGCTCTGACGATTCAGACGGCCGCCAGGGCCTCGAGCGCCGCGATGAGCTCGACGCGCAGGCCGTCGTGCTGCCTGGAGAGCTGCGTGGTGGGATCCGACCACCGCTCGCGAGGATGGAGCCAAACGGGCTTGGTGACGATGTCGGCGGGTTCCCAGTCGTAGCGGGGCCAGACGTGGGCGTGGAGGAAGGCGTCCGTGTTCCCGAGGATCTCCAGGTTGACACGGCGGAACGCCGCATCGCGCGCAGAGCACACCCGTTCCACGGCCTCGCCGAGCAGGTCCATGCTCGTCAGGAACTCGGCGCGTTCCGATCGAGGCAGGTCGGAGAGACGATCCGCACCGGGCCGATCGGTGAGCAGCACGCTGTATCCGGGGAGGAACTGCACGTCACCGATGACGGCGAAGCCACCGGACAGGCGAGTGAGCACCGTCGGGTTCTCTCCGGCCAGGGCGCTGCCGACCCGGTCCTGGCGCCACTGGGACCCTGGGCCCGGCACTACGCCCACGGCTCCAGCTCGTCCGCACGGAAGTACATCTGCTGCGCACCGCCGAACCGCACCAGGTAGGTGCCATCGTCCTCGCGGAGGAAGACGACCGTTCCGTACTGATGCGTCATCGGCCCGTCCTTCGCTCGGACGCCGTCCCCGATCGCGTACTCGTCCATGGTTCTCCTCCGTCGACTCGTCATGGCCGGAATCGACCGCTGACACCAGGATCCCGCAGAGGAGGCCGGTTCGGGCGGGAGAGGTGCCTCCGGATCCGATTCAGGGCAAGTCCTCATCCGAGACATAGGAACGGCATAGCTTCCGTTCCTAGTGCCCTCGGCATGAGCACCGGAACCACGTCCGGGAGAGCCCACCCGCAGCGGTGGGTCCCGCTCTCCATCTCCACCCTCGCACCGTCTCGAGAGGACTCGATCATGCCCCGTCCCGACCTGCACCGCACCGATCTGCACCGCACCGATCTGCACCGCACCGATCTGCACCGCACCGATCAGCACCCCACCGACCCGCACGACACCCGCCGTCGCGCCTTCCCCGCCGCCTCCGAGGGCGACGACTCTCCGCATGCCGCGAACAGATCGAGCACCTGGCATGGGCGGCCGCTGGACCGGCCCGGGGAGGACGTCGAGGACCAGGGGCTCGCCTTCGATCTGGGCACGCTCGTCACGCGGCGCCGCACCTTCGGCGCGCTCGGGACCGGCGCCGCGGCGATGGTGCTCGCGGCCTGCGGCACGGGATCCGAGGACTCCGCGAGCGGTGGCACCACGTCCGCGTCCGACGGCGGCGGCGACACCGCCAGCTCCGGGGAGGAGATGCCCACCGAGACCGCCGGCCCGTATCCCGGTGACGGCTCCAACGGGGCCGACGTGCTGGAGATCAGCGGCGTCGAGCGCAGCGACATCACGTCCAGCATCGATACGGACACGACCGCCGAGGGCACGCCGATCACCCTGACGATGACCGTCACGGACCTCGCCGAGGACGGTGCCGCGATGACCGGCGCTGCCGTGTACGTGTGGCACTGCGACGCCGAGGGCGAGTACTCGATGTACGGCGACGGGCTCGAGGACGAGACCTATCTGCGTGGCGTGCAGGTGGTGGGCGACGACGGCACCGTCACCTTCACCTCGATCTTCCCGGGCTGCTACTCGGGCAGGTGGCCTCACATCCACTTCGAGGTGTTCCCGGACATCGACTCGATCACCGACGCGGGCAACGCGGTCCTCACCTCTCAACTGGCCCTGCCGGAGGACGTCAGCACCGACGTCTACTCGTCATCTCTCTACGACGGCTCCGCGCAGAACCTGGACGCCATCACGCTCGAGAGCGACAACGTCTTCTCCGACGGCTGGGACCTGCAGCTCGCGACCGTCACCGGCGACGTCGACGCCGGCTACCAGGTGAGCATCGACGTCCCGATCGACACGAGCACGGAGCAGGAGGCGCCGGAGCAGCCCGGCGGTGAGGGACCGGGCGGCCCCGGCGCGTCGGATGGCGGCGGCGCACCTCCCGCAGGGGGAGCGGGTGAGCCACCGGAGGGCGCGCCCGACATGCCGTCCGACGGGGGCTCCGACCAGGGGTGACCCCATATCGATCCGGCTGCCGACGGGCGACGCGTCCGGGCCGATGCGGTAGACCGGCCGGTCGGACTCAGGCGAGCTGTTCGAGAGCGAACTCAGCGCAGTGCCGCGACGTCGACCTCCACCGTCTGCGTGTCGGGCAGGTCGATGGTCATCGCACGTTCCCCGAGACGTATCCGGTGCGTGCCCAGCGCGCCCGGGCCGACGGCGCGCAGGCTCAGGGCGGTGAGCGCGCCATCGCTCCAGGCCATGTCGACCTCCACGCCGGGTCGGGCACGCAGGGCGCGCACGGAGCCGGTCGCCAGGATCGGAGCCGGGGCCGGCAGCAGCTCGATCTCCCTGCGATGGCTCTGGATCAGGCATTCGGCGATCGCCGCGACGATGCCGATGTTGCCGTCGATCTGGAACGGGGGATGGGCCGAGAACAGGTTCGGGTAGAGCCCGCTGCGCTCGCCGGCCTCGGTCTCGGCGGGCCGCAGGAACAGCTGCAGCAGGTCCTGGACCTTGTCGGGGCGATGCAGGCGCGCCCACAGCGAGGTCTTCCAGGCGAGGGACCAGCCGGTGGCCTCGTCGCCACGGGCCTCCATCGACGCGGTCACCGCCTCCGACAGCTCCGGGGCGAGGTGCTGTGCGCCGGGGTACTCGAATCCCAGGTGGGAGACGTGGCGATGGGTCGGCTCGACCTCGTCCGCACCGTCCCGGTGCCACTCCAGGATGCGGCCGTCGGCCCCGATCCGCGGGCCGGGGATCCGCGTGAGCGCGGCGGCCGCTCGGCGCACCACGTCGTCATCCGTGACGCCCAGCAGCTCGGCCTTCGCGACGAGGGACTCGAAGACCTCGCGCAGCAGCCACCGGTCCATCCCGGAGCTCTCGGTGAGTGCGACGGGGGCCCCGTCGGTCGTGATCCACTCGTTCTCCGGCGAGGTGGAGGGGAAGGTGACCAGCGTGCCGTCCGGCCCCTCGTGCAGCAGGTCCAGGGCGAAGGTCGCAGCCTCCCGCAGGGCCGGCAGACGGTGCTCGGCGAGCACGGCAGGGTCCTCGCCGCTGAAGGAGGCGAAGGAGTCGAGCTCGCGCTCGAGCCACAGCCCGCCCATCGGCCAGGTCGCCCACTTCGGGTCGCCCGCGACCGGATCGGTGTACCCCCAGGGGTCGGAGTTGTGGTGCACGGTCCAGCCGCGTGCCCCGTACAGGCGCCGGGCGGTCTCCCGGCCGGCCTGCCGGAGCATCGCGACGTAGCCCTCGAGCGCCTCGGCGGCCCCGGGGACGTGCGCGACGCCTGCGGCCCAGTGGTTCATCTCCAGGTTGATGTTCACCGTGTAGTTCGAGTTCCACGGCGCGAGCACCTGCTGGTTCCAGATGCCCTGCAGGTTCGCGGGCGGCAGCCCCGCTCGGGACGAGGCCGCGAGCAGATGGCGACCGTAGGCGAACATGGTGGACAGCAGCTCGGACTCGGCGGAGCCAGTCAGCTCGAGGCCGACGGCGTCCGCTCCCGGCAGCGGGGCTCCCTCGTGCCGCTGACGCAGCTCGCGCTCGCCGCGGACCAGCGCGGCCTCCGCCTGCGCGGTCGCGTCC